>CAZOSW010000033.1:2274-11687 GCA_964582765.1 uncultured Planctomycetales bacterium
TTACAGCCAATATGGCACTCAGTATTCTCCGAGCCAATTAAATAATCCTTACAGCCAATATGGCACTCAGTATTCTCCGAGCCAATTAAATAATCCTTACAGCATGGAAAGCCAGCTTTCTCCGCAAAAAATAAACAGGCCTAGCGTTCAAAAAGAACACGATTACCGTACTGGTATTATATCGGCCGGTACCGAGGGGAAGGCTGCCCCGGAAGTAAAAAAGGAATCACCCGGGGAAGCTTATTTATTAAGCCTGTACGGTAAGAGTAGTCCGAAGAAAAGTATTTCGTTATATTTTCCTTTGTTTGTG
Source organism: uncultured Planctomycetales bacterium (assembly GCA_964582765.1). GTDB lineage: Bacteria > Omnitrophota > Gorgyraeia > Gygaellales > Profunditerraquicolaceae > UBA6249. The sequence continues at coordinate 2,585 of CAZOSW010000033.1, forward strand.
CTATCTTCTTTAGCGTTAGGGGCAACAATATTTATAATCATTGGCGTATTTAAAAAATAGCATTAAGGAAATACATATTGCAAGGCGTCTTTGTCTTACAAGAGCTAATACTATTGAATCCGTTGGATCAGTTTAAAGTTTTTTGTTGTTTTAAAACACAGTGGGGATATAATAACAAAAAATGAGGGTAAAATGAAAAAGATCATTGTGCTGTTATGTCTAGGGTTAATCGGCTGTGCTACGTTAGATAAGGAAGGGGATAATCTTTCTCAAGTAGTAAAAAAACCAATAACAGTTAATGCCGCGGAAATGGACAGCGTTATTTCCGTATTTAGCAAAACAGTTGAAAGTAATCCTAATTACGCCGGGGCCTATTATAATAGAGCGATTGCCTATTTTTACAGAAATAACTATGAAAGATGCTGGCAGGATGTTCATAAAGCAGAATCCCTGGGGCTTAAGTTCAAACCCGATTTTATCAGAGTATTAAAAAAAGTTTCTAAAAGGGAAAATTAAATACCTTACGTTTTTCTAAAGTAGCCACCTAAAGGTTCTTTAGTCAAATAAAGCGCCTACCAAGCAGAAGGAAAGCGATAGATAATTACTTCTCCGAAGAAATACAATATACTAATAGAGTAGAAATTGATGGCGGAGTTATTTTATGGAAAATAATTTATATGAGTTTACTGATAATTCAGGCAGCTTTAGGTCTCTTTTTGCGGATAAGATAGCTTCTCTCTATCTGCCGCTTTGTAATGAGATATTAATGTCTTCAATATCGCCCGATTTACATGGGGATATAAAAAGCAGCCAGAATAACTTTTTACTTGAACCGGTTTCACGGATCAGCCTTTCTCTTTCTAGGGCTTCAAGAAACTTTTGGGTTTATATAAATAAAGATAGCATTTGGTCTGCAGCCGGAGTTTCTAAAGATTTAAAACAGGTTCGTCAAGACGAGTTTAAACTCCAAGCCGGCCAGCTTTGGCAGCGTGTCAGCCGGAAAAATAAAAAAATAGGTTTAAAATCTGAAATCCTGTCCTTTGTGCCTTCTGGCAATGAAATCATAGAAATTATGCAGGTTACTATTACAAATAAAACCAAGAAAAAAATAAGTTTTATTCCTTATGCGGCGATACCTCTATATTCCCGCAGCGCAGATAACTTGCGCGATCACCGACATGTAACTTCGCTTTTAACTAGAATTAAAAAGGAGAAGTACGGCCTTAAAGTCAAACCGACTTTGATTTTTGATGAGGCCGGACACTACCCAAATAATACAGTTTATTTTGTAGCCGGATGCGATAACAAGGCACGGCCTGCGCAGTATATTTATCCAACGCAGGAGAGTTTTTGCGGAGAATCCGGAGACCTGGAAGCCCCGGAGGCAGTTTTTGAAAATAAGCTTCCTTCTAAAATATCAATACAAGGTAAAGAGCCGATGGCAGCAATGCGTTTTTCACGAATTACCCTGCCTGCCGGAGCTAAAGCAATATATACAATTATTATGGGCATAAGCCAGAAAGATTGTAGTTTAAGTTCTCTGGTAGGCAGGTTTAATAACGGCGTAAAAGTGGATGCTCATTTTGAAGAAACTAAAAAATTCTGGTTTGATCAATCTAATGTCATGAATGTTTCAAGCGGAGATAACCATTTTGATAATTGGCTGCGTTGGGTAAATATCCAGCCGGTTTTAAGAAAGATATTCGGTTGTTCATTCCTGCCGGATTTTGATTATGGCCGTGGCGGCAGGGGGTGGCGTGACCTTTGGCAGGATTGCCTTGGGCTTATTCTAAATAATCCTCAAGTTGTGCGCGGCCTATTAATAAATAATTTCTGCGGGGTAAAGATCGACGGGTCAAATGCAACGATTATTGGAAATAAGCCGGGCCAGTTTATTGCCGACCGCAATAATATCAGCAGGGTGTGGATGGATCATGGTGTCTGGCCTTTGATTGCTTTGGATCTGTATATTCATGAAACCGGCGACTTAGGGATTCTATTTGAGCAGGCTGTATATTTTAGGAATCATCAACTAAATCGCTCAAGAGATATTGATTATAATTGGAGCGCATCTATTGGCAGTAAACTTAAGACAAAATCCGGGAAAATTTATAAAGGCACAATTTTAGAACATTTACTCCTGCAGAACCTGGTGCAGTTTTTTAATGTCGGCAGCCATAACCACCTGCGCCTGGAGGGGGCAGATTGGAATGATGGGTTAGATATGGCTAAGGAGCATGGAGAGAGTGTGGCATTTTCTTCGATGTATGGAGCGAATCTTTCTAATTTGGCGGACCTGCTGCTTAAAACAGGTAAGCCATATTTAGAACTAGCGGAGGAGTTAAAAGTTTTGTTTGTTGATTTCAATTATTCAGATGTTGCTAAGAAACATAAAATACTAGAGGAATATTTTTTTAAAACTAAAAAATATCTTTCAGGCAAAAGGATCCGTGTAAATACGGCTATGTTGAGCCGCTCTTTAAAGAAAAAATCTATTTGGATGAAAAAACATATTCAGAAAAGGGAGTGGTTGAAAGAAGGATTTTTTAACGGATATTATGACAACCGCAAGAAGAGAGTAGATGGCCGGGCCGGAAATCTTCTGCGTATGACTTTAGCCTCTCAGACATTTCCTATTGCTAGCGGCGTAGCCAGTAGTAGTCAAATAAAGAAAATATTATCAAATGTTTATCGCTATTTATACGATAAATCTGTCGGTGGGCTCCGCCTGAATACTGATTTTAAAAAGGAGCAGCTTGATTTAGGCAGGGCATTTTCTTTTTCTTATGGTAATAAGGAAAATGGCGCGGTATTTAGCCATATGGTAGTAATGTTTGCACATGCATTATACAAACAGGGTTATGCGGCAGAAGGCTGGAAGGCTTTAAGTTCATTATATAAGATGGCTGCTAATACTGAAAAAAGTAAGATTTATCCCTGCCTGCCGGAATATTTTGATGTTACCGGCCGGGGGATGTATTCCTACCTGACCGGTTCAGCCAGCTGGTTTATGCTTACCTTACTTACTCAAGCCTTTGGAGTTAAGGGGCAGAACGGAGACCTGCTTATTGAGCCTAAGCTATTAAGAGAACAATTTAAGTTTAGTAATAAATTAAGCATTAGCCGCGTATTTGCCGGAAGAAAATTAAAAATTATTTTCATAAACCCTAAGCGTATTGAATGGGGTAAATACCGTATTAAGAGCTTTATGCTGAATTCAAAATTTTTTTCCACAGACGAAGCCCCTCAAATTGTTATTCCCAGAGAAGTCATTCTCAGCCTGCCGAAAGAAAAGCTCAACATAATTGAAGTACATTTAGGGTAATATTGGCGCCTAATTATATAGTTAGTTCTTGGCTCCTAGCTCTTAGTTCTAAGGTAGCATTCAAGGTTCCTACGAGCTACGAGCTAACAGCTATGAGCTAAGATACTATTTTTTACTTTACAATATATATTAATCCCGTTATAATAAATGCTTCTATTAGCTCAATTAAAAAAGGAAAATTAGATGAAAGAAAAAATTTTGAAATTAGGGCTTCCTAAGGGCAGCCTCCAGGAATCTACTTTTAAGATGCTCAAAAAAGCGGGATTTAACGTAAACCTTCCTAATTCGCGCTCTTATTTTCCGTCGATAGATGATGTCGAAATTCAGGCAACTCTATTGCGTGCCCAGGAGATGTCGCGTTATGTGCAGGATGGTGCCCTTGATTGCGGTATTACCGGTAATGACTGGATTCTGGAGAATAAATCTAATGTAGTCAGGATTACGGATTTAACTTATTCTAAGCAGAGCCTGAATAAGGTGAGGTGGGTTTTAGCCGTTCCTCAGAACTCCGGCATAAAGAATGTTAAAGATTTAAATGGCAAACGGATTGCAACAGAATTAGTCAATGTAGCAAAAGATTATTTTCAAAAAAATAAAGTTAAGGTAGAGGTGGAATTTAGCTGGGGGGCAACAGAGGTCAAGGTTAGCGCCGGGTTAGTTGATGCGATTGTTGAGCTGACTGAAACAGGCAGTTCTCTGCGGGCAAATAAATTAGTTGAGATTGCCACCCTTTGTGAGTCTATAACCCAGTTTATCGCCAATAAAGATGCTTATAAAGACAGCTGGAAGAAAGATAAAATGGAGCAGATTGCCATCCTTTTAAAAGGGGCAATTGCCGCTGAGGAAAAAGTCGGTTTAAAGATGAATGTAAAAAAAGAAAATCTAAAATTAGTTTTGGCAAAACTGCCGGCATTAAAGAAGCCTACGGTCTCCGGCTTAAGCGACGACGGTTGGTTCGCCATTGAAACAATCATAGACGAAAAAGTTGTCAGGGTGCTTATCCCTGCGTTAAAGGCAGCGGGCGCTCAGGGAATTATTGAATATCCGTTGAATAAAGTTATTTATTAAATGAGTCCGCCACTGAATCGATGGCGGATGAATTTATGCCGGCGAATATGTAAAAATTTTTACAGATTATATGAGCCGGGATTAGCAAGTTAAGAGCAAAGGAGAAGCATTTATGCCTTGTGGAAAGAAGAGAAAAAGACAGAAGATTAAGACCCATAAGCGTAAGAAATTACGCCGTCGTCTTCGTCACCTAAAGAAACGCGCCTGGGGTTAATCGTTGAAGGGGCGATATTTTATCAGCGTACTCTGTTTTTGCCTTACATTGGCCTTGGCCATCTGTTCTGCGCAGGCCTTAGATACAGACAGGATAGATGATAGTAGTTTGGCTCAAAATAGCCGAAGCAAAGAAAGTATCCAAGGCTTAAGCCATTATATCGTCGGGGTATATTCTGAAGACATAGGGGACCTGGATAGGGCTATTGCCGAATATAAAAAGGCACTTGAAGCTGATCCAGATAGTTCTTTATTGCATTTAAACCTGGCATCAGCCTTTATTAAAAAAAATAAAGTAGATCTAGCGATTGATCAGCTTAATCAATCTATAGGTCTTGATCCTTTAGCAGTAGAGCCCCATGCAATATTGGCATTGCTTTACTCAACACAAAACAAGGAAGATCTGGCTGCGCAGGAATATATTATTGCTCTTAAAAATGCTGTAAGGCTTCAGCCAAACAATGTTGAAATCTACAAAAACTTAGGCACGGTTTATCTGCAGCAGAAAAAATTAAGAGAAGCAGAAAGCATTTTTAAATTAATCGTGAAGTTAGCCCCGACGGATGCAGAAGCGCATTTTTATCTGGGCAGTATTTATTTTGATTTAAAAGGCTATTCTTCGGTAGAAAAAGAACTTAAAGCCGCGTTAAAATTAAAACCTGATTATCACCAGGCCCTAAATTTTCTCGGATATTTTTATCTAAAGCAGGATAAAAATATCAATCAGGCAGGCCGCTTGATTAAGAAGGCCCTTGATTTTGAGCCGGAAAACGGTGCTTACATTGACAGCTTAGGCTGGTATTATTTCAAAAAAGGCAAATTCAGAGAAGCCTTAAGTAAATTAGAAAAAGCAGCCTCTCTTTTAAGCGATCCGGAAATATACGACCATTTGGGGGAAGTTTTTCTAAAATTAGGCAATCAGGAGAGCGCAAAATTAAATTGGGAGAAATCCCTGAAATTAGATTCTACGCAAAGCGAGATAAAAGCAAAACTTATCAAGCTTACCAATAATGGAAAATAAGCAATTAACAGTAAAAGAATTAGAAGTAAAGGCTAGAAGTATCCGGCGTTTAATTATCCAGATGCTTGCTCGCGCTGGCTCAGGTCATCCCGGAGGAAGCCTTTCTGCTGCGGATTTAATTACTGCGTTATATTTTAATGTTTTGCGCTTTGACCCGAGTAATCCGCTGTGGCCTGATCGCGACCGTTTCCATATGTCTAAAGGTCACTGTTGCCCTCTTTGGTATGCGGTGTTAGCAGAGACAGGATATTTTCCAAAAGAAAAATTATTCAGCTTGCGGCAATTAGGCTCAATTCTTCAAGGGCATCCTGATCGTAAGACTCCGGGAGTTGAAGTAGCTTCAGGTTCTCTTGGACAGGGGCTTTCTGTTGGCTTGGGGATGGGTTTAGCGGGAAGAATAGATAAGAAAGATTATCGGGTTTATGTTTTATTGGGTGATGGGGAGGTACAGGAGGGAAATATTTGGGAAGCAGCCATGGCAGCCGGCCATTTTGGATGCAGTAATCTTTGCGCTATTCTGGATTTTAACGGTTGCCAGATCGACGGCAGATGTGAGGATATAATGGGGATTGAGCCGTTAGCTGCTAAGTGGCAGGCATTTGGCTGGCATGTTATCGATATTAACGGGCATGATATGCAGCAAATTTTATCTGCTTACCAACAGGCATATACAATTACGGATAAACCTACAATAATTATTGCTCGTACGGTAAAAGGCAAAGGTGTTTCTTTTATGGAGGGAGTAATCGGTTTTCACGGCAGGGCTCCTACTGAGGAAGAGGCGCAGAAGGCTTTAAAGGAACTAACATAGGCCCTTGGCTGGATTTATCTGGAATTTTTTAAAATTCCAGAGAAGGCCGAGGATAAATTCGCACAATAACTTACTCATATCTCCTGCCTGACACAGGGCAGGCGCATTCGTAAGTTATTGAGCCCATTTAATAATGACAGAACAACTTTATCAACGGGATATTTACGGAGAGACGTTAGTAAAGCTGGGCGCATTAGATAAGAATATTGTTGTTTTAGATGCGGATCTTTCAAGCTCTACGCGTACTAATCTTTTTGCAAATAAATTCCCGGACAGATTTTTTAATTTTGGCGTAGCCGAGCAGAATATGGTAGCTACAGCCGCAGGGTTTGCTAGTTGCGGCAAGACGGTTTTTGTTTCAACTTTCGCCGTATTTGCCTCAGGCCGCGCATGGGATCAGGTTAGGCTTGCTGTAAGTTATAACAATTTTAATGTTAAAATAGTCGCTACTCACGCAGGCATTACAGTCGGCCCTGACGGCGCCAGCCACCAGGCCCTTGAAGATATTGCGCTTATGCGCGTGCTTGCCAATATGAATATTATAGTTCCCTGCGACGGGCCGCAGACAGCTGATGCGATAATGGCCGCAGCAGGTTGCCCCGGGCCTTTTTATGTTCGTTTAGGCAGGCCAAAAATTCCTACCATCGAAAATAAAGGTGAGTTCAAATTAGGCCAGGCCCAGCTATTAAGCCAAGGCAATGATGTAGCTATTATTGCTTGCGGAATAATGGTTTCTGAGGCGCTTTTAGCAGTAAAAAACTTAGCGCAGAAAGGCATAAAGGCGCGCCTGATTAATATGCACTCTATCCGGCCCCTGGATAATGCGATTATTCTTAAAGCTGCCCGTGAAACTAAACTTATTATTGTTTGCGAAGAACACAATACTATCGGCGGTTTGTCTTCAAGTATTGATGAGGTAGTCGCTGAGAATTTTCCCGTAAAAGTAATCCGTGTGGGCGTACGTAATCGTTTTGGCCAGTCAGGCACTCCGCAAGAACTCATGAAAGAATATAATCTAACCAGCCAGGATATCGAGAAGGCAGTTTTATCTAATATCTCTTAAATAGTTAAAAAGATTAAGTCCATGAAGCAACTGAGCCTGCCTTTAGTTATTAAATCCTTCGCCAAATTGAATCTCTATTTACAAGTTTTAAATAAACGTAAAGATGAATTCCATAATTTAAGTACTTTTTTCTGCCGCATTGATTTGTCGGACAGAGTTATCCTTAAAAAACGCAAAGATAATTTAATTAAGATTAAGTGTGACAGTCGGCATGTTCCAACTGGTGCAACCAATCTTTGCTGGCGCGCGGCTGAATTATTAAAACAAGAATTTGATTTAAATCTTGGGCTTAATATTGAGATTAAAAAGCGTATTCCGGTAGGCGCGGGTTTAGGGGGAGGCTCAAGTAACGCCGCTAGCGTTCTCTTAGGGTTAAATAAGTATTGGAACTTAAATTTATCCAAAACAAAATTAGCAAATTTAGCAACTAGGATAGGCAGCGATGTGGCATTTTTTATCTATAATACAAAATTTGCCGAAGCAGGAGGCCGGGGGGAGAAAATTAAACCATTAGCTCCTTTAGAAAGGCTGAAACTTTGGTTTATTCTGATTTATCCTAATATTAAAGTTTCCACACCTTTAATTTACCAAAAATTTGACCATTTTTCTCAATTGACAATACCAAGAGGTAATGTTAAAATATTAACTTCTGAGTTGCTAAAAAAGGGCAAGGGGTTTAATACCGATTGTCTTTTTAACGATTTAGAGGTTGTTACTGTTATCCTTTATCCTGTAGTTAATCAGGTTAAAAAAGCGCTTTCTAACATAGGTTTAGAGAAAATAATGATGTCCGGCAGCGGGCCGGCAGTTTTTTCGGTTTGTGATTCTTATAAGCAGGCTAAAGATCTAGGCAGCAAGTTAGCTGAACAACACAAATCTTGGCAAGTTTTTATAACCTCTACGGTTTAGCTAGTGTAACGGCGGGCAGGGAGGTGGGCTATGGAGATAACCGAAGTCAGGGTAATATTAAAAGATTCTTCGGATAAGAAGTTAAAGGCATATGCCACGGTTACTTTTGATAATGTTTTTGTGGTAAGGGATATAAAGGTGATTGAAGGCGCATCAGGCTTATTTATTGCTATGCCTTCCCGTAAAGTAAAACATTCTTGTCCGAAATGTGCTTTTAAGAATGAATTGCGCAGTAAATATTGCAATCAGTGTGCTGCGCCTTTGCCAATTGAGGCCAGTCTTCATCGCCAGGAAGAAACTCTAGTTAGCCAGGCCGAGCATAAGGATATTGCCCACCCTATAACGCAGTCGTTTAGGGAAAATTTACAGAAAAAAGTTCTCCAGGCCTATAATCAAGAAAAGGATAAGATTAAAGTTTAAGAGCCCTTTGCCCGGTAGTGTAATGGTAGCACATCAGAATTTGGGTCTGACTGTCAAGGTCCGAATCCTTGCCGGGCAATGTTGATATATAAATAGTAGGATATAAGGGAAGTTTCGCTATCATGGTTCTCCCGCACCAAAATTAAAATAATTTAGCGGGATCCCGACCGAGCGAAAGCGAGAGTCGGGAGAATCCATGCGTCCCAATTAATGTTAAGGCTTGAGTCGTTAATGCGCGCATGGTTCTCCTCCTGCGCCCTTCAATATGTAATA
>CAZOSW010000034.1:0-4609 GCA_964582765.1 uncultured Planctomycetales bacterium
AAGAAGAAAGAAGAGGCAAAAGATACTTCTGACCGTCAGAAGGCGCTTGAGCTTGCGCTTGCCCAGATTGAGAAACAGTTTGGAAAGGGCTCGATTATGAAGCTGGGTGCGCATGTAAAAGCTAATGTTGAAACTATTTCAACAGGCGCCCTTACTCTTGATCTTGCTTTAGGCGTAGGCGGGCTTCCGCGCGGCAGGGTAATTGAAATATTCGGGCCGGAGGCTTCGGGAAAAACCACTTTAACTTTAACAGCAATAAGGGAGATTCAGAAAAAAGGCGGAGTGGCGGCTTTTATTGATGCTGAGCATGCATTTGATTCTACTTATGCCAAGATAATCGGTGTAAACTTAGATGACCTTTTAATCTCTCAACCGGATACAGGAGAGCAGGCCTTAGAGATTACTGAAACTTTAGTGCGCTCTAATGCCGTAGATTTAGTGGTTATTGATTCGGTTGCGGCATTGACACCGCGGGCTGAAATTGAAGGAGAGATGGGTGATTCACATATGGGGCTTCAAGCGCGCCTTATGTCACAGGCTTTGCGTAAGCTGACCGGTTCAATCAGTAAATCGCGCACTACAGTAATTTTTATTAACCAGCTGCGTGAAAAGATCGGTGTTATGTTTGGTTCACCTGAAACCACACCCGGCGGGCGAGCGCTTAAATTCTATTCATCAGTAAGATTAGATGTGCGTAGGATTGCTACCTTAAAGGAAAATGATAAGGTTATCGGTAACCATGTCAGAGTAAGGGTCGTAAAAAATAAGGTTGCTTCGCCATTTCGCGAGGCAGAGTTCGATATCCTGCATAATGAGGGGATTGCTAAAACCGGCGCGGTAATTGACGGGGCTCTGAATTTGGAAATAATTGCCAAGAGCGGAACCTGGTTTTCATTTGAGGATAAGAAATTAGGGCAAGGCAGGGATGCAGCAATAAGATTCTTAAAAGAAAATCCAAAATTACAGGAAGATATTGAAAAGGCAGCGCGTAAAAAGTCTATCCTCGCAGGCTGATATTGAAAAAGCCCGGGCCTATGCTTTCTTATTGCTTAAGTTTCGCCTGCGTAGCCAGGCTGAACTATTGCAGAGGCTAAAACAAAAAGGCTTCTCCGGAGAGCTAAGCCAAAGTACAGTCGATTTCTTAAAAGATAAAGAATTTATCAATGACCGCGTTTTTGCCAAAGGCTGGGTATCCTCGCGGCTTAAGCGGCCGTTTGGTTTAAGAAGAATAAAGCAGGAGTTAGCCGCAAAAGGCCTGGATGAAGAGATCATTGAGGATTCGCTGGCTCAGGCCAGAAATGATTATAATGAAATTCAGGTAGTTAGCCAATTAGCCAGGCAAAGATTTTCTAGGCAAAAAGGCATAGAGCCGCAAAAAGCAAAAGCGCGCCTTTATGCGTATTTATTGCGCAGAGGTTTCTCGCCGGATACAGTAAGCGATATAGTTAAACAATTATGACAGCTGATTTTTTAAGAGAAGAATTTCTTGCTTTTTTTAAAGCCAAGAAGCATAAGATTATTGATAGTGACTCCTTGGTCCCTAAGGATGATCCCACCGTTTTATTTACTCCTGCCGGTATGAACCAATTTAAAAAAGAATTTATGGGGTTTGATTCAGGGTTTACGCGCGCTGCATCAGCTCAGCGCTGCCTGCGCACTGATGATTTGTATAAAGTCGGTAAAACTAGCAGCCACCATACTTTTTTTGAAATGCTGGGAAACTTTTCTTTTGGCGATTATTTTAAAGATGATGCAATTACATGGGCATGGGAATTTTTAACTGAGAAGTTAAAAATTAATAAGGAAAAACTATGGGTCTCTGTTTATCGAGAAGATGACGAGGCTTACAATATTTGGAAGGATAAAGTAAAAATACCGCAACAAAGAATCGTTAAGTTAGGGGATAAAGATAATTTTTGGCCAGCTGAGGCAAAAACCAAAGGGCCGAACGGGCCATGCGGCCCCTGCTCAGAGATCTTTTATGATTTTGGCCAGGATGTTGGTTGCGGCGAGAAAGCCTGCAATCCGTCTTGCAGTTGCGGAAGATTTGTTGAAATATGGAATTTGGTTTTTACGCAGTTTAACCGCAAAGATGACGCAAGCCTAGATCCTCTGCCGAATAAGAATATTGATACGGGGATGGGCCTGGAGAGATTGGCAGCAGTTATGCAGGGCAGGGAAAATAATTTTGAGACAGAATTATTCCAGCCGATAATTAGGGAGATAATCCAAGTTCTGGGACAGTCCCCTTCTGGGACAGTCCCCGAAAAGAAGATTCTTTATGCGATTGCCGACCATATAAGAGCAGTGGTTTTCTCGATCTATGACGGGATTATTCCATCTAATGATGGGCGGGGTTATGTGGTTAGAAAGATAATACGTAAGTCTATTTTACACGTAATGAGCCTTGGAATTAAAGGCCCATTTCTTTATCGTTTAGTGGCGGTCGTCTCTGAAATAATGATTAAGCCTTATCCTGAATTAACTAAAGAGCGGGAAGATATTGCCCAGATAGTCTTAGCTGAAGAAAAAAACTTTATTCATACGCTTGCTTCAAGTGAAGAATTATTCAAAAATAAGTTTACTGAATTTATAGAAAAACCAGATGCTCTAGCTGTGGGAAATATAACTTTTCTCTTGCATGATACTTATGGAATTCCTTTGGAGTTGACTAAGGAATGGTTGGGTAAACATAAAATAACCTTCTCAGATGAAGCTTTCCAACAAGCTATGCAGGAGCAGAAGGTACGTTCAAAGGCAGGTAGCGCAATGAAGGGTGATGTATTCGGCGCTAAAAGCTTGGATATAAATATTAAAGAGAGCAAATTTGTCGGCTATAAAGATAATTCCGCAGAAGCCAGAATTCTGGCTATATTAAGAGATGGTAAGGAAGTCAAGGGTATTTCCTCCGGTGATAAGCTGCAGATTGTTTTAGACCAAACTCCGTTTTACGCAGAATCCGGAGGCCAAGTTGGCGATAGCGGAGAAATAATTTGCGGGAAAAATGTTTTTGAAGTTTTAGATACGCAAAAAATTGATAATGTTGTTTTGCATATTGGAAACATTAAATCCGGTACTTTTCATAAAGCAGATAGCGTAGTTGCGGCAATAAATATTGAACGCAGATTGAATATTGCCAGAAATCATACAGCTACCCATATTCTACAGGCAGCTTTACGTAAAGTTTTAGGAAATCATGTTCAGCAACAGGGGTCTTTAGTCAGTGAAGAAAAACTTCGTTTTGATTTTACGCATTTTAAAGGATTATCCAAGGAGGAAATTGCTAGAGTTGAAGAGGTGGCCAATAGTGATATTGTCAGAAATTGCGCAGTGGGTTCTAAAGAAATGGCTCTTAAAGATGCAAAGAAAATTGGTGCTTTAGCATTTTTCGAAGAAAAGTATGGTGAAGATGTCCGGGTAGTCGAAATAGGAGATATCTCAAAGGAGCTCTGCGGAGGCACCCATCTTGCTGATCTCAAGAAAATCGGGTTGATAAAGATAATTAGCGAAAGCAGCGTCGCCAGCGGGGTAAGGAGAATTGAAGCGGTTACCGATAAATTAGCAGAACAGTTTATTAAAGATCAAGAGCAGGAGGCTATTGAAGAATCCAGGAAGAAAATTGAGTTAGGAGAGCAGAAGGAGCAGAAAAAGAAGCATAACGCAGAAATGAATAATATACTGCTTAAGAGGCTGCCAGTTCTTCTAGATAATAGCGTAAAGATTAATGGCATGAATACGGTTTTCTCGCTCGAAGATAATTTAGATATGAATGCTTTACGGAGCCTGGCGGATATGATAAAAGATAAATTAAGCCAGGCAGTAATTGTATTAGCCTCTAAGGACCAAGAGCAAAAAAAAGTTTTTTTAGTTATTGCAGTTTCGCAAACCCTATTATCAAAAGGCCTGGATGCAGAGGCATTGATTCGTCAGGTTGCCCCGCTTATTGGCGGCTCAGGTGGCGGCAGAAAAGATTTTGCTCAGGCAGGCGGGGCGAAGGAAGAAAATTTAACGCTGGCTTTTGATAAATTAAGAGATATAATAAATAAATTAATATGAAAATAATCCGTTTCACAAGTAAAAAATTAGAGAAGGTCTATAATCGCGGGGCTTTTCGCCAGGTTCGCGTTGAGGAGAAGGTCAGAAAGATTATTGATGATGTGCGTATTATTGGCGATGAGGCCTTGATTAAGTTTACGCGTAAGTTTGATAAGGTTAAGTTAAACGCGCGGCAATTAAAGGTTTCCCAGATTGAGATAGGCGGAGCTTATGCTAATATCAGCCCAAATTTTGTTAGTTCTTTAAAAATAATTATTGAAAACGTAAACCGTTTTTACCGTAAACAGTTGCGTAAATCATGGAGGATTAAAGGCCCTGAAGGAGTGTTCTTGGGTGAGAATTATACGCCTTTAGAAAGGGTCGGTATTTATATTCCTGCCGGTACCGCGCCGCTTGTTTCTACTGTTTATATGACGGTTTTACCGGCTAAGCTCGCAGGGGTTAAGGAGATTGTTTTAATCAGCCCGCCGGATAAAAACGGGTATATTAATCCGCACATTTTAGTAGTTGCCGATCTGTTAAAAGTTGATGAAATTTACCGGGTAGGCGGTGC
>CAZOSW010000034.1:4709-11625 GCA_964582765.1 uncultured Planctomycetales bacterium
GATGGTGATAACGGTTATATTATTTTGACAAAAAATTTGAAGCAGGCTTGCGAAATTGCTAATAAGATTGCTCCTGAACATTTAGAAATATTACTGCAGAATCCGCAAGCGTTGGTTAAAAATATAAAAAACGCCGGAGCAATATTTTTAGGGCCCTATAGCCCGGTAGCTTTAGGTGATTATGTCGCCGGCCCTAGCCATGTTTTACCTACGCAAGGCAGCGCCAGATTTTTTTCCGGCTTAAGCGTTTCTGATTTTATCAAGAGTAATCACATTATCAGTTATTCAAAGAAAGCGCTTGAGAAGATTCGTGAGCCGCTTGAGAAAATCGCTGGAATTGAAGGTTTACAAAAACATTTGGATTCCGTAAAAATCAGGTTCATCTAGTTAGTTCTTAGCCCATGGTTTTTAGCTCATAGAAAACCAATATGTGATAGCTAAAATTCAATGTCGATAGCCTATAGACGATGGTCGATAAAACCAAGGGTTGATAACAAATAATAGGAGAAAGATGGTTCAGAGGATATCAGAAAAGGTAAGAAAAACCAGCGAAACAGAGATTTCTGTCAAACTAAATGTTGATGGTACAGAGGAGAGAAAAATTAAAACTGGTATCGGTTTACTTGATCATATGTTGGATTTGTTTGCTTACTGGGGACATTTTGATTTAGAGTTGGTGGTTAAACGCGGAGATTTTAATATAGATATTCATCATACTAACGAGGATGTGGGCATAGTTTTAGGTCAGGTTTTTAAGGACGCCTTAGGAGATAAAAATGGTATTAATCGGATTGGTTCAGCATTAGCGCCTATGGAGGAAGTAACCGCTAGTGTTGCGGTTGATATCAGTGGAAGAGGCTCATTTAAATTGTTCAAACCTTCGGTAGTTTATCCAGCCATAGGAAATGATAAGGAAGGTTATGCTATAAAAGATGCGGAACATTTTTTTGAGTCTTTCGCTAAACATTTAGGCATGAACCTAAATATTAAAATCGATCCACTTAGTCCAGATTTACACACTACCTTAGAACCTGTTTTTAAGGCTTTAGGTATCGCTTTGGATCAAGCTACCCAGATCGATCCACGCAGAAAAGGGGTTCCTTCGACTAAAGGCGTTATTGACTAATGAAGATTGCGATTATTGACTATGGTATGGGTAATATTCATAGTGTGGCAAAGGCAATAAGCCTTTACGGCGCAAATCCCCTAGTAACAAATAAAAAAAGCGATATAATCTCTTGCGATAAACTTGTTCTTCCCGGGGTAGGGGCTTTTGATGATGCGATGCTTGAATTAGAAAAGCAGAATTTAGTTGATCTTATCAGAGATCAGGTTAATCAGAAAAAACCATTTTTGGGAATTTGCCTTGGGATGCAGCTGTTATTAGAAAATAGCCAAGAGGCTAAAACTAAAAAAGGGCTTGGTATTTTGAATGGCCAAGTAATAAAATTTAGCGATAAGCTAAAGCGGAAAGTTCCGCATATGGGCTGGAATGACCTTAAGGTTGTTTCCGCTAATTGTCCTTTGTTAAAAGGAATAAGCGGTATCTCTCAGGTTTATTTTTGTCACTCATATTATCCTCTGCCTAGCGATAAATCTATTATTGCTGCAATTTGCGATTATGGGCTGGAGTTTGCCTGTGCCCTGTGGAAGGATAATGTTTATGGGGTGCAGTTCCATCCGGAAAAGAGCCAGTCTGTTGGTTTAGAGATAATCAAAAATTTTGTTCAGTCATGTTAATTATTCCGGCAATAGATCTAAGGGGCGGTAAAGTAGTCAGGCTTTTTCAGGGCAAATTTAATCGCCAGAAGGTTTATTCTAACGATCCTGTTAAAGTAGCTAAGCATTGGGCAAGCCAGGGAGCAAAATTTCTCCACATTGTGGATTTGGACGGTGCCTCAAGCGGTGTATCTAAGAATTTAGATGTTTTGAAGAAAATTATAACACAGGTTGGCGTACCTCTTGAATTTGGCGGCGGGATAAGAAGTATTAAGGCGATATCTAAACTGCTTAACCTAGGAGTGCAAAGAGTTGTTTTGGGGACTAAGGCGGCAGCTGATGCGGACTTTTTAAAAAAAGCATGGAAGAAATTCGGCGGAAAGATTATTGTGAGTATTGACGCTAAAGATGGTTTGGTTTTAACAGAAGGCTGGAATCGCAGAGCCTCTAAGAGGGCATTGGATTTTGCTAAAGAATTGAAGGAGATAGGTTTTAAGCAATTGATCTATACGGATATCTCTAGAGACGGGACTTTGGCTGGCCCGAATATTTTAGGAATCAAGGAACTGCTTAAGGCTAGCGGATTATATATTATTGCTTCAGGGGGGGTATCCGGATTAAAAGATTTGCTCAAACTTAATAAGTTTAAAGACCATGGCCTAACAGGGGTTATCATTGGTAAAGCTCTCTATGAAGGGAGATTTACTTTAGCTGAAGCGTTAGAATTTATATAATAAAGTATAATTCCGCCTTGAAGTTATCGGGCGGGATAAATTCGTCTGCCACTGAATCGATGGGCGGACTCATTTAAAGGAGGATATATGGGGAAAAAAGTAGTGTTGTTAGGTGTAGTATTAGTTTTTCTTTTTTCTTTAAGCGGATGCGCTACGACTCGTAAAAATGACGAGTTATTAAACCAGGGGCTAAGAAATAAGGTTTTGGCGCTAGAATCTCAATTAAACGAAAAAGATAATGAGATAAACAGTTTAAGGGAGGCTTTAGCACAAAGCAGCGAAGTATCTAGTGAAAAAGTCAGCAAGGTTAGCGAGGTAAAGGAACGTCCGACTGTAAAACAAATTCAAACTGCTTTAAAGAATGCCGGTTATTATCAGGGAGCCGTTGATGGCAAGATAGGTAAAAATACACGCCAGGCAATCAGAGATTTTCAGAAAGCTAACAATCTTCCTGCAGACGGTAAAGTAGGTAAAAAGACCTGGGCGGTTTTGAAAGTTTATTTAGAAAAGAAAGTCAAATAAACTAGTCAAATAGGGTAGGTAGTAGCCAGCAGGTAGAATTTGGGAGAATCCGACTGCTAACTACTAGCTATTGTTTTTTTACATGTTAAGTAAGCGTATTATTCCATGCCTTGATATTAAAGAAGGACGTGTGGTTAAGGGGGTTAAATTCCTTAGGCTTCGCGATGCCGGCGATCCGGTTGAAGTAGCGAAAGCCTATGATGATCAAGGCGCGGATGAACTGGTTTTTTTAGACATCACTGCTAGTTTTGAAAACAGGAAAACTTTAGTAGCCTTAGTTCAGAAGATTGCTCAGAACATCTTTATGCCTTTTACTGTTGGCGGAGGCATAGGCGAGATTGAAGATATCCGCAAAATCTTAAATGCCGGTGCGGAAAAGGTATCAATTAATACCCAAGCTGTAAAATTTCCTGAGTTAATAAGCGATGCCGCAAAAAGATTCGGCAGCCAGTGTATAGTAGTGGCCATTGATGCTAAATTAGTGCATAGCCGACAGTCTATAGCCTATAGTAAAAAAATAAAACCATCGGCTATCGGCCACCGACCAGCGACTAAAAGATGGGAAGTTTATATAAACGGCGGCAGGACGCCTACAGGGATAGATGCATTAACTTGGGCTAAAAAAGCAGCCCGGCTTGGGGCCGGTGAGATTCTTCTAACGAGCATGGATTATGACGGGACCAAGGATGGGTATGATCTGGAGCTGACTAAAGCTGTAACCCAAAAAGTAAATATTCCGGTAATTGCTTCCGGCGGGGCGGGGTCTTTAGAAGATTTTTATAATGTTTTTACAGAGGCCCAAGCGGACGCTGCATTGGCCGCTTCGCTTTTTCACTATCAGGAGTTTTCCGTTAAGCAGGTAAAGAATTATTTAAAAGAAAAAGGGGTACCGGTAAGATTATGAGAAAGATAAAATTTAAGTTAGGCAGTTTAAAGTTTGATAAAAATGGATTGATTCCTGCGATTATTCAGGATTATAAAAATAGCCAGCTATTGATGTTGGCTTATATGAATAAGGAGTCGCTGCGGCGGAGTTTGAAATTAGGAAAAACCTGTTTTTGGTCGCGTTCAAGAAAAGAATATTGGGTTAAAGGTTTAACCAGCGGACACTACCAGTTTATTAAGTCAATTGCCTATGATTGCGATATGGATACTTTATTAATCAAGGTGCGTCAGGTTGGTAAGGCATGCCATACTGGCAATAGAAGCTGTTTCTATAGAAAAATTAAATAATTAAGCTCTTAGCTGTTAGCTCATAGCTCTTAGGAAACCAGCGCATGCCTATGAACTATGAGCTATGAGCTATGAGCCAAGAACTAAACTATGTATACTCCAGATTTAAAAGGATTTTTAAAATTTAGCAAAAAAGCCAACGTTATCCCGGTTTATAAAGAAATAAATGCCGACCTTGATACCCCGGTTTCTGCTTTTTTAAAATTAGAAAAGAGTGATTATTCATTTCTTTTGGAATCCGTAGAAGGCCAGGAGAAAATCGCACGGTTTTCTTTTATTGGCACTAATCCAAGCCTGATTTTTAGGAGTATGTCAAATCAGATCGAGATTACTTATGTGCAGAAGCATAAGAAAAGAAGATTTACTGCAGTAGGCTCTCCATTAGATGAGATTAAGAAAATAATGCAGGATTTCCGTAGCGCAGAGGTAGGGGGCTTGCCGCGTTTTTATGGCGGCCTCGTGGGTTATATTGGATATGATACGGTGAGGTTCTTTGAAAATATCCCTGATAAAAATAAGGACCATTTAAAAATTCCCGATATACTTTTAATTTTAACAGATTCACTTTTAATTTTTGACCGGCTAAGCCATACTATAAAGATATTGAGCAATGTTATTTTACCTAAAAATTCAAGTTTTATTAAGAAAAAACAACTCTACGAAAATGCAGTCAGGAAAATAGAATCAATCCGCAGTAGTTTTAATAAATCTGTGGTTCGGAAAGAAACTAACAGCAGTTTTAAGAAATTAGATATTAAGAGTAATTTTAAGAAATCAGAATTTATTAAGATGGTTAATATTGCTAAAGAGTATATAAAGAATGGCGATATTATTCAGGTAGTTTTATCGCAGCGTTTCAAGGTTAAGGCGCAAAAAGACGATTTTTCAATTTACAGGTCGTTACGCAGCCTTAATCCTTCTCCTTATATGTATTATTTAAAGCTCAAAGATTTTTCAATTATCGGGTCAAGCCCTGAGACACTAGTGCGTTGTGAAAATGGTTTAGTTCAAACCCGCCCCATTGCCGGCACACGTTGTCGTGGCAAGAATGAACATGAAGACAGGCGCTTGGAAAAAGAACTTTTAAATGATGAAAAAGAAAAAGCCGAGCATTTGATGCTTGTAGATTTAGGCAGGAATGATTTAGGCCGCATAAGCAAATTAGGTAAAGTTAAAGTTGATAATTTTATGAGCGTTGAAAAATATTCGCATGTTATGCATCTTGTAAGCCAGGTAAGCGCAATACTGGATAAAAAAAAGTTTGATATTTATGATGTTTTAAGGGCAGCTTTTCCGGCAGGTACGGTTAGCGGCAGCCCGAAGATCCGGGCGATGGAGATCATTGATGAGCTGGAAAACTTAAAGCGTTCTTTATATGCCGGGGCAATCGGTTATTTTAGTTTTTCGCATAATTTAGATACTTGCATTACCATCCGCACAATATTATTAAAGGATGGTTTTGCTTATGTGCAGGCTGGCGCAGGGATTGTCGCTGACTCTGTGCCGGAAAAAGAATATCAGGAATCAGTGAATAAAGCTAAGGGTATGATGGAAGCGATTAAAGCATAAGAAAGGAGCAGCATAATGGCGGTACATATTCGTTTAAGAAGAATCGGAAAAAATCCAAGCGGCAAACCGCATTTTCGCGTTACTGTTTTTGATGAGCGAATGGGAAGGGATAGCCGAGTGATCGAAGAATTAGGTTATTATAAACCTATAAGCGGGGCGGCGCAGTTTAATAAAGAGCGTATAGCCGAATGGGTAAAAAATGGGGCACAGCTATCTACAACCGTAAAAAATTTATTAAAGAAATTAAATAAAGGCCTGCCTACCCTGCCTGACCGGCAGGCAGGCGGTAGACAAGGAGCTTAATATGCCACAGTCAAGTGCAGCTAATCCGTTAGTCCAACTTTTTCCGTTAGCATTAATTTTTATTATTTTTTATTTTCTTTTGATTCGACCGCAAAAACAGAAAGAAAGAGAACATCAGAAAATGATCCAGGGAATTAATAAAAATGATGAGGTTGTAACTTTAAGCGGGATACATGCAACTGTAGTTAATGTAAAGGAGAAGACCTTAATTCTGCGCATTGATGAGAATGTGAAGATTGAGGTTGAGAAAAACAGCATAGCTTATATTAAAAAGCCTTAAAAATATTTATTTAAAGCGGAGCTTAGAAAATGGAAAGAAAACTGATCTATAAAATATTGCTTATTTTAGGAGTTGTTGGGCTGTGTGCGTATTATACATTTCCTTTAGATAAGCGTATTAACTTGGGCCTTGATTTACAAGGAGGTATGCATCTTTTGCTTAAAGTTGATACCAGCCATCTTGATGGCCAAGCTAAGCTTGATGCCTGCGATAGAGCAGTTGAGGTAATCCGTAATCGTATTGATGAGTTTGGGGTTAGGGAAACTTCCATTCAGAAACAAGGAGAGGATGAAATTGTAGTCCAACTCCCCGGGGTTACTGACCGACAGCGTGCGATTGACCTTATCGGTAAAACCGCAATGCTTGAGTTTAAAATTGTTTCTAATGATGCGGACAAACTTAAAGAGGCAATCGCCGGGACAGTTCCGCAAGGGTTTGAATTAAAGTATACTCTGGATGAGAATGAGCCGATTTTACTTCAGAAGCAGGCTGTGTTGGTAGGAGATGCTTTAACAAATGCTTCGGTGCGTTTTGATCAGAGCCAGTTTAATGAGCC
>CAZOSW010000035.1:0-10694 GCA_964582765.1 uncultured Planctomycetales bacterium
CTGGATAAAACCTTTAAGGTGCCCACACTTACTCGCTTATGCTCGTAAGTATTTCGCTGGATAAAACCTTTAAGGTGCCCACACTTACTCGCTTACACTCGTAAGTATTTCGCTGGATAAAACCTTTAAGGTGCTCAAAATTTATATTTTTTTAAAAATTCTACTAGAACCCTTGCGCCGTTATACAAATTATCCAAAGATGCATATTCATCTACAATGTGCGCGCAGCCTTCTGTACCAAACCCGGTGGCGATTGCCGGTATATTAATTGCTTTAAAAAAAGTTATTACTGTTGCTCCTTCCGAACCGCAGATACGCGGCCTAATCTTTAAACTTCTGAAGGCAGAAACTAAGTTGCTCACTAAAGGATTGCGCGGATCAATGTAATACGGGTTTTGAATCCCCTGGATTTCAATTTTAAAATTATCGGTATGCTTAGTAATTGTTTTTCTTAAAAAACTCAGGAGCTCTTTCTCGGTCGAGCCGGGAAGAAACCTAAAGTCCAGCTCGAATTCACACCAGTCGCTAACTACATTTACCTTATCCCCGCCTTTTATCGTGCCGACATTTATCGTCGGCCCTTTAAGGTATCTATTTCTAAGATGCTCTTTATGCTGCTTTTTAAGTTCAACAATTACCTTAGCTGCTATATCGATAGCATTAATCCCTAACCAAGGATAGGCACCATGCGCTTTTTCCCCGAAAATTTTGACTTTAAGATGCATCAAGCCTTTTTGCGTAATTACAATTTCAAAATCATCTGCATCCAGAACGAGCGCGGCATCTGCTTTTAAAATTTTACGCTCTAGCAGGGGGATCAAGCCTAAACTTGAGCCGCTTTCTTCATCAGCAGTGGCAGCAAAAATTAAATTATAATCAAGCTTAATTCCATCTTCAATTATTGAATTAATCGCTTCTATAGAACTCGCCAGATTCCCTTTACAGTCTGTTGCGCCTAAACCATAAATTTTATCTCCGATAATTTTAGCGCAAAAAGGGCCGGTTTTCCAGTTTTCTCCAGCAGGGACAGTATCTAAATGTGGGGTAATCAGAAGGGATTTAGCATGTTTGGAGCCCTCGATAGTCGCAACGACATTTTCTCTTTTATCGCTAAAGGCGTATGTTTTAACCTTAAGGCCTAAACTCCTTAAATATGACCTGACAAAATCAGCAATCTTACTTTCATCAGAGCCGGGATTTTGCGAGTCTATGGAAATTAATTTCTGAATAGTTTTTATTAAACGTTTTCTATTGACCATTGAGCGGACAAATTTCGCATTTGGGATTCTGCTTACGGCAGTAATCCTTGCCAAGTTTTACTAAAAGCGCATGGTATTCATTAAATAGCTTTGCATCGATTTTAAGATTACGCATAAAGATATCCTGTACGCCAGAATAATTAGCGTCTTCTTTAATTAATCCATGCCGCAGAAGTATTCTTTTGGTATAGGCATCGACGACAAATATGGGTTTATTCAAAGCGTAGAGTAAAATAGAATCTGCGGTTTCTTGGCCAATGCCGTTTACCCCTAGCAATTGTTTGCGTAAAGTCGCCAAATCAACGGAAGAAATAGCTTTGAAGCTTCCGGCATAATTATCAAAGAAAAATTTAAGAAAACTTTTAATCCGGGCGGCTTTAATATTATAATATCCTGCACTTTTAATTAAACCAGCAAGCTTTTTTGGAGCCAGTTCATAAATTTTTTTAGCGTCTAAGAGTTTTTTCTCTTTAAGAGATGCTATCGCATTCTCTACATTTAACCAAGAGGTATTTTGAGTAAGGATTGAACCTACTATCACTTCAAAGGCACTATCAGCAGGCCACCAATATTGCTGGCCAAAAGCAGAATAAAGACGTCGAAAAATAAGGTTTAATTTACGTTTCATTCTTTAAGCTCCAAAGGATTAAAACCATAATAGGCAAAAAGAGCGTATACCGTGCCGGAAACCGACCCTGTATACCTGCCCTTGGGAGTCATCCAGCCATGGCCTGTATCCACATGTTCGGCGGTAGCATAAGGAAGGCAACCTTCCCCCTGGCCCGAAGGCGAAGAACTGGAGATAATCATATTTCCTAACTGACTTAAATACATCTGTGCTTTTTTCTTATAATAATTCGCTTTAGCCATATCGCCTTTTTGGGCATAAAAGTCACCCATAATCTTATAGGATACAATCATCTGCGCGGTCCACTCAGAAGATACCACCCCTCCTCTGGCTATATGGCGCTGCGGGGCAAAATCAAATCCTCTTATTTTAACAATCTGATTATTTGACCGTAGGAAATTTACCTCAATACTACAATTTTCTTCAACAAATTCCAGAATCTTATCCGGATCCATACCTAACTCTTGCAGCCTCTGCGGCCCGATAGCAGCAATCGACCATGCATAAGTATCTGTGGCGATAGTAGAATCGCCTTTACCGCGCTTAACCGGCAAATCCTGCCGGTCATAGGTATTCTCAAAAATCCAATTAATTGCCTTTTGCGCAGCTTGAGAATATATTTTCTCTCCCGTAACCTTGGCCAACATGTTTAAAAACGCATAGGCATCAAGATTGTGCTCCGTAGAATACCATTCAACTTGCGGCCCTCCGCGTAAACCGCCATCAGCTTCTTTATTTTGCAATTGAATAATCACAGAGGCAATACTTTTCGCCAACCCCAGATAACTATTATCTTGAGTTTTTTGCATGTACTGCATAATAGCAAGGCCTATCCAGATATTCGGACCGCTGTGCATTATAAACTCCGCTGGGCCTCCGTCATTAACATAATAGGCATTAAGAAACCACCCGTTTTCTCTTTTTGCGTCATGAGCAAAAAAGTCCAGGATTTTCTTTGCCCGGTCAAAATCTCCAAACCGCGTATAAGCCTGTATAAGCAAAGACAAATCATAAGTAAAAGACCAGTTGGCAATATCTTTATCTCCCTCAAAACTCATCACTAAACCGCTACGGTAGTTCTGATGAATTTTAAGCCATTGGTACATCTTGTCAAAATTAGCTTTTTGGAGTACTGCCTTTTTCTCATCCAATTGGGATAATTCTTTTACGGCAATATTCTCATTAATTAAAACATTGGCGAGCTCTTGCTCTAAAATAGACTTTTCTTTTGTTAAATCGGAAATCAAATCATTGAGTTGCTTAATCTGGGATAAATTACCGGTTTCTATTTTCCCTTTTTGAGATTCAATAGATTTAATGCGCTTTCCTAAAATTCTTAATTTTGACTGAAAATTCTGGCGTTCAACAATAAGCTCTTCTGCCCTTTGCCTAACTAACATTGAATCTCTTGATACAACGGATAACTTTTCTACGAGCAGCTTATTGCCTCTAGTTAACTTAAAGTTTATATAGCTATTGATACCCAGGACTAAAATTAAAGCCGCAACCAACGATAAGGCTACCGGAATGAAAAGTTTCCTAAACCAGACATAGCGCATTAATTGGCCATTTTGATTTGCGGATATTTGATCGTAATTTAAACCGATCAAATATTTACGCTTATCACCCAAAATATCCCTAATCCAAATAAAACTTGCCAATGCGGGAATAGGCTTTCTACTAATTGGAATATCAATTTCCAAAGACAGCTTAAACTTTTTTTCATTAAGAAGTTTAAGCAATTGAGGGTCGGGATTATTTATAGAAAGGCATATTCCGCCCCGGCTTAGGTCATTAGTAAACCCTTGCATCCA
This sequence comes from uncultured Planctomycetales bacterium, assembly GCA_964582765.1. Lineage (GTDB taxonomy): Bacteria > Omnitrophota > Gorgyraeia > Gygaellales > Profunditerraquicolaceae > UBA6249. The sequence continues at coordinate 3,702 of CAZOSW010000035.1, forward strand.
GTTTGAAAGAAAAACTTTTCCGTCTAAAGTTTCAAGGCGAAACTGCACCGGAAACACCGTATCAAGGCGCAGGTATTTTCTATTCTCTGGCGGCTTGTCTTTCTTATTTTTTAACCACATTTTTTCTCATCCATTTAAAATATTGTGAATTATATTCTATAACAAATAGCAGTTAATGCAATGTGAATTGTGAGAGTGGTTCCCTGCCTGCCGCTATACAAGTTTAAAACTATACCCGCATCTGCTGGTTTTCGCAACAGATGCCTGGCGATTAGCTACGCATCAAATTCTAGGTTTAAAAGCAAAGAGGTTAGAAAAATTTGCGAGGTCGGCAATGCCTTTTTCCTGACAGATAATTTTAAGCTTGGTAAAAACCTCCCAGCTCATCTCTACGTCGGACAAAGCCCGGTGCTGCTGCTTTGATTTAACTTCCAACTCCTGCGCAACAAACCAAAGCGCATAACGCGTAAGGCCGGGCATAAGCTTTCTAGCCATAGCGAGCACATCAAAAATAATAATATTATTAATTGCGGGTAAACCGATTAATTTAAGCTCATTATTTAAGAAATTCATGTCAAATTCTGCGTTATATGAGCAAAGGCAGCTGCTTTTAATGAAATTTAAAAATTTAGGCATTACCGTCTCTATGCGTGGGGCATCTTTTAACATCTCCGGAGTAATCTTATTCACGGCAAAGGCTCCCGGAGAAATCTCCCTGCCCGGATTGATCAACTCATCGAACACAGCTATTCTCTCTTTAGCCCTAACTCTTAAGGCAGCTAATTCAACTATGCGGTCACCTTCCTGCGGTTTTAGCCCGGTAGTCTCGGTATCAAATATAGTAATTTCTATTTCATCAATATGCTCAGGCATCTCTGGTCACAATATAAGCCGGAATTAATCGGGCCGGTTTATAGGAAAGTTTGGTTTTTCGTAAGTTCTCTAAACCCGAATCATCCATAATATTAATGTATTTATAGCCTTTAAGCTCTTGGCTAAATTTGCGAAAAATAAATTGCGCCAATCCCTTAATAGAAAGGTCGGTTATCTCATAAAGTATGCAAAAAGTATCATTATTTAATCTATAACCAAAACTAAATGCTTTGATTTTTTTATCCACCTTAACCACTATGCCTTCTAAATTTAACTGTTTATAATTAACTAAGGCTTCTTTGATTACTTTACGGCTGTCCTCAAGCATGCCGCAATAAATATTGTCGCTAGAGAAAGCTTTACGTTGTTTTATCCAGGAATTAAATAAACTTAGCAGATCAGGCACATCTATCGGTATCAGTTTTCGCCAATCAAAATCATAATGCTTGATAAAATAATTATAAGAAGCGCGCTGGGATTTATATTTATTCCCCATAAGGCCGGCTAAGTCATCTTTTAAGCAAAGATAATCCGGATATTTTTCATGGGCTAGATACCCTAAGGCACAATAATACTCCAGGTCATCCTGTTGAATATTTTCAATGCGCGAGATATCTTTATTCTTGTTAATCCTATCCATAATCGCAAAAGCCTCTCTTGCAACCTTAGGTTGTCGTTCTTTAGCTAGCGGAGGCAAGTACATAAATGAACCTATCTTATCTTGAAAAAATACACAGAGGCAATTTTCAATTATTTCCCACTTAATGTCATAGATAGAACGCCAGATGTAAATATTGGCAAAAGAAAATGCCGCTAATTCATGCGGAGATAAAGCTAGATGCCTGTCAAATAGTTTCTGATCTTTTAAGGTTAATTTCCGCAACTTCTCTTACCTCTTCATAGGCTTGGATAATCTGGGGGTTATTTTTAAGCATCTTCAGCGGCTGCGGAGAATTAAGATAATTGATTAAATAAACAATATAATCTTTGGCCTCTTGGCTGTTTATCTTTTCATAAACATATGGGCAATTTAAATCAACGGTCAAAAGCACCTTGCCTTTACGTAAATTAATTAAAAATGGGTACAATTGACATTCAAACGGCCGCATATCATAAATCTTGCATTTATTATCCGCGATACCTAAATACGGACAAACAAAACCGTCGCCGCTTAGGTTGCCTACGGGTTGAATGCGCCGGTTAACAGAAATCGAGGCAATGGGAATGTCTTTTTTATCCAACAGCTCCTGGATCTCTTCGTCTAGAAGGCACGGGCTCCAGGCGGAATCTGCTTCTTTAAACCGGCAGCAGCCTTGACATTTAATGCAAAACCCTAAAGGTATAAATTGCTTGATCATTTAACAATACTCCCGAGTTTTAATTTTCTTTCCGGGCTAATTATCGTGATTATGCTTTCATCCGAGCCGGCTAAAATCATACCCTGGCTTTCTATTCCGCGTAAAACTACCGGGTCTAAATTATCTACCAAGACAACCTGTTTGCCCAGAAGTTCTTCTTTCGCATAAAAAGCCTTAATTCCCGCGACTACCTGTTTTTGCCGATCGCCTAAATCCAGCTTTAAAATTAATAATTTATCCGCGTTCGGGTGATCATTAACTTCTTTTATCTCCGCTATCCTTAATTCTAATTTTTTAAAATCATCAATTGAAGCCATTTTCTAACCTCCTTGCCCGCAATGATAGCGCCGCGTAAACGTACGGTGCCTAAAATTTTAGTTCCGCGTAAAATTCAATCTGGTAGGCATTATTTGCTGACCCATCACCGCGCAGATACGGGCTAAATAAGCTACCATCCGTATCATCGCGCCTTTCTTTATAAAATTTACCCGGAATAAAATAACCTCCTAAAAAACCAACCGTCAAATGCGTATTTGCTTTATAATCAACAAATACATCCGCTTCATAACCTAAATCCCGGGAAAGATATTTTCCCCTTCCTTCTAAAGTCCCTACTGGCCGCATAAACGCCATTAAATAGTACCCGTATAAACTTACGCAGAGTTTATCTGTAAAATTATAATCAAAACCAACCGAAGGCATAATTAAATTTTCAAAATCACCAGAGGAAAAAGTCTTTGGCCGGCTTACTCCGTAATTTAAACCATACCCGCCACCCATTGCCACAATAGGAAGCATATCCGCATTACTACTGCTTATGGTATCACTTAAATTCATATTTGTCGGAGAGGCATAACTAAAAGCGCGGTTCTTACCCCCGGCATATTTAGTATCCCCGCTCTCTGCCTCCTGCGGAGTAGCTTTATTCCCGGAACAGAATAAAAATTGTAACTCCGGAACAAACTTCCCAAGGACATAATCTAGTCCAGAGTAAAACATATAACCGGTATGCGCAATATCTTTATAATTACTATCTGCGCTTTGAGCAAACCCGAAATTGTGCGCTGCTTCTAATTTTAAATTAAAATCACCGCCATTATACTCCCAGGCAGTGCCGATGGTCCCCAATAAATCTCTATTTATGGGGGCGGCAAAAAGATTATCTCTCTTGCCGCTTGAGGTATAATCTGCCAACATCCCGATATACGGCCAAAAGCTCTGTCTACCTGCAGTAATTTTAGCATCTGTGGCAAAAAAATTGGCTGCGTTAGGTTCATAAATCTGGCCCTGCTCTTCTTCCTGCTTAATATACGGGCCTAGATGATTCTTGTAAACTAAATCCGGCTTACAATAATAAATGCGCCATAATAAATTTTGAGTTTCTTTGTAAAGAGTAAACCCGTAATTTTCATAATTACCGTTAAGGGCAAAACCATTGCCTACTTCATAGATATATAAACCGGCCTTAACCCTATAGTTATCAAAAAGTTTTGAGTCAAGCCAAAATTCCTCAACCTGCGGCAGGAGCTCTGAGTCACGATACCTCTCTACCCTGCCACCGGAATTAATCAGTGTATTATGTATAAAAATCGGGGCGCTATAATCATATGGCCCATTACGTTCAAGTTTAAAATAAAACTTGCTCTCTTTATCCTTAAAATCTGCGCTAATTGCAAGGCTATAATCTATACCTAAATAAGTAGAGTGGTCATCCTTATTGTGGCTGTCTAAATCCACTACGTTTTTAAAGCTTACCAAATCCGTGCGGAAATAGGTGCCCAGGGTCAACGCCAATTGCTCAGTATTAAGAAGTTCATAGCTGTATGCACAAGAAATAACATTTAAAGTTAAGGCTGAGGTTAAAGCTAAGACGAAGCAGGCTTTCTTTAACATTTTTCTTATATTATCATTGCGGATAGAAAAACTCAAGATAAAGTAAGTGGATTTATATGCTTTTTTAATGTATACTTTTTCTAGGACAAAGAGGGAAATTACCTTCTTCTTAAAAGACAGGTTAATGATGAATTGGAGGACTGAAAAAGGTTTTGCTTTACCAGAGATGCTCTTAGCCGCCTTAATCGCTTCATTCGCGCTTTGCGGTATACTCTTAACTTATATTGCGTGCATGGATTCCATTAAAATCTCAAAAAACGCAAGTATCGCCACAAGCGCTGCACAAGGGTTAATTGAAGAAATCCGCAGCACTCCTTTTCCGCAAATTGTTACCAATTATGACCGGCTTGGTTTTACCGTAAACGGTATTGCCAACAATAGAGGAATAGTCTATGTTGATGATTCGAATCCGGAGTTATTATTGATAACTGTAAGCGTATGCTGGCAACAGGGGAATAAAATAATCGGAGAAGATCTAAATCTTAATGGCGCACTTGATGCGGGAGAAGATAGTAACGGAAACAATATTATTGACTCAACTGTGAAGTTAGTCACGCAGGTGGCTAACCGATAAAACATGAGAGGATTAACTTTAGTCGAAATTTTGGTTGCCATATTAATCTTTTCTATCATTATGATAGCCATAGGCCTCACTGTGGTCGCAGGAAAAAATTCATTATTTACAAGCGATGCTCCGACCCAACTTCGCCAAAATTTACTATTTTCAATTATGTCGATATCCAAAGAACTGCGCGAAACCACACCCTCAAAGACAAATTTAGCCGAAGGCACAAACAGCAGCTCCATTACATTCCAGGTTCCTTTTGATAATAACGCCGACGGTGTTATCGTAGATACCGTTGGCAATATAGAGTGGTCTAGCAATATTACTTATTCGCTCAATGGTGCAAGCCAGCTTATACGCACACAAGGGGGAACGACTACAATTATTTCTCCTAACATTGCTATTTTACAATTTAGCCGGCCTCTAGGCAAAGATAGAATTATTCAGATTGATATTACTGTTCAAAAAGCAAACGGTATGGGGAATTGGCAGGATTCAGAACAGGCCATACTGAAAATGAGGAATTAACATGTATAGTACTTTTAAAAAGATTGCAAATAAAAAGGGAGTTGCGCTCATTGCCACTTATATGGCAATAGCTATATTGCTTGCTTTTGCAGGATTTATTGTTGAAGTAAGCAGCTCCCAAAATAAAACTACCAATACTTTTAAGAGACAAGCGCAGGCAATAGGAATTGCCGAAGCAGGGCTTGATCGTGCACTCACATGGATAAGGGCCCAACCTACACCTCCGCCAAGCTCTACTAATCCTTGGGGAGGAGCTCAAAATCTTGGGGTACCAACTATCGGCAGCTACACTGTTACTATTACTGACCTTGGCTCTCCCGGGGGCTCCCCTAGCGTAAAAAGATACCGCATAGCTTCTGCCGGAACAGTCAGCGGAATAACCCAAACATTGACTAATTATTTACAAACAGATAACTATGCCAGATATATATGGTTCACTGATAGCGAAAGCTACGGTGGCACAAATGTATGGTTCTGGGACCAAGACCGGTTAAACGGGCCGACACATACCAACGGACATTTTAATATCAAAGGAGACCCTGTATTCGAAGGAGAGGTGCGTTCCGTAGATAGCTATATCCGCTATTATAACAATGGCAGTAATATTAATTCATCTAATTTAAGTAATCCTCCCTATGACCTGCCTGATTTCCAAAGTACAGTTACTTTAGGAGCAGACGCAACTAATATGCCTACTCAAGCCTTAAGCTTACGCAGCGCCTCTACCAGCACCGGTGGCTTAAGGCTTAGCGGTAACTCAACAGTTGTCTTAAATTCAAACGGCACAATGAATGTTACTAATGCTGCCAAAGGATGGAATAACCGAAACATGGCTTTGCCTGCTAATGGGGCGCTTTTTGTTAATAGCGGTACCCTGACTATTTCCGGTACGCTTAACGGCAGACTAACTGCCGGGGCAAGCTATGATATTATTATCCCTAACAATATAGTTTATGCTAATGACCCGCGCATAAATCCGGCATCTACCGATACCTTAGGGCTTATCTCCGAAGAGGATGTAATGATTAATAGCAATGCTCCGGCTAATTTAGAGATAGACGCATCTATTATGGCATTAAATACTTCATTCATGCTAACAAACTGGTGGGTTGGCCCGGCAAAAGGAACTCTGACTGTTTTTGGCGGGATAATTCAAAATGAACGCGGACCGGTAGGAACTTTTAGCGGAACAACTAAGGTATCCGGTTATTCTAAAGATTATAAATATGATGCACGGCTATTAAACTCTCCTCCTCCGTTTGTTCCAACTACCGGAGACTATATTACATTATCATGGGAGAACTAAAATATGAAAATTAAATGGCTGGTTATTTTATTTGCGATCTTTGCGGTGATAATACTTATTAGCCTAATTATTACTCAACAAAATAATAGAACTACTGCACTATTGCAAGAAGAAAATCCGATAAATGCGCAATCGGCCTATTCGCAACCGTTTTCGCCATCAATAAACACAATATCACTTCCCGCGGCTTTAGTTAAAAGTGGCATTACTGTGATTAAGACTCCTGGAAAAGAGCCAAAAAATAGGGTTCCTCCCGTTCAACCTGAAAAAAGCATAACAACAGCAACCGATGCTTCTCCCAAATATAGCCCATCAAATACCAACCCGCATGGAGATACTCAAACAGGAATCACAAAAATAGGCAAGTATCCTACTCCTAAAGAAGCTAAAGAAATGAATTCAGCAGGCGTGGTTATGTATTAAATTAGGGACAGCGACTATTTTTAAAAAAAGGGATGACCCAAAAAAAT
>CAZOSW010000036.1:0-1855 GCA_964582765.1 uncultured Planctomycetales bacterium
ATGTTTTTGCCGATGATTTTATTCAAGTATTCAACTAGTTGTAAAACTGTGTTGTCTTTGCCGTTGGCGACGTTAAAGATTTCGTGAGAAGCGGGGGCAGCTCCCTGTTTGTGTTTTTTTGTTAAGGGACAGTCCCCTGCGGGGACAGTCCCTATCTGGTCGATGGTCGATAGTCGATAGTCGATAAAAGGTTGGATTGCAGCTAGAATATTAGCTTCGACGACGTTATCTATATAGGTAAAGTCGCGGGATTGCTTGCCGGTGCCAAAAATTGGCGGTTGTTCATCATGTAAAATACAGTGGATAAACTTTGGGATTACAACCGCATATTCATCATCTAAGGCCTGTCTTGGGCCAAAGACGTTAAAATAACGCAAACCGACAGTTTCCAGGCCATAAGCATTACTAAATATGCGGCAGTAATACTCGTTGGCTAGCTTACTTAAAGCATAAGGTGAAATAAGTAAAGGGTAAGCATCTTCTCTTTCGGGAAACTGGTCAGTATCTCCATAAACTGAGCTCGAAGAGGCAAAAACAAAGCGTTTTACTTTATTTTTAAGTGCCGCTTGAAGCATATTGAGAGTACCGCCGATATTAACTTCGTTGTAGCTTTCGGGGTCTTTCATGGATTTGGGGACGCTGCGAAGGGCGGCTTGGTGGAGGATGTAGTCTATGCCCTGGCAGGCTTTATCACAGGTGGATTTATCGCGGATGTCGCCTTCGATAAGTTCGAAATTCGAAACAGTTTCCTGCGGAAACTGTTTCTGTGCTGCTTGTTTGGCTATTTCAATGTTTTCGCGTTTGCCGCTGGAGAAGTTGTCAAGAACGCGGACGAAGTGGCCATCATTAAGTAATTTTTCTACAATATGGGAACCGATAAAGCCTGCGCCGCCGGTGACTAAAAACTTCATTTGTTATCTCCTTATATAGTTGAAATCAGGGACAGTCCCCTGCGGGGACAGTCCCTAAGTTTATAAATATCGATAAATATAGGCCGGGATGTGGTATTGGATATTGGTTAAAATGCAGCCAAGAAGTTTGGCTTGTGCCTGCTTAAGCAGCTGCTGGCTGTGGTGGATAACGCCTTTTTGCGTATGCCCGGCTTTAATAATCATAACTACTCCGTCTGTCTGCGGGCCTAAAATTCCAGCATCAGTAACGGGTATAATTGGCGGCGTATCAAATATTACATAATCGTATTTTTCTTTTACCAGATTTAGGAATTTTTTCATTTTTAAGGAAGCTAAGAGCTCAGCAGGGTTCTTGGGCCTTTTGCCGGCCGGTAAGATAGTCAGGTTATCAATTCCAATATTAATTAAGCTGTTCTCTATTCCTGTGTCGTTGTTGAGTATATCAGATAACCCTGATTCAGGCTTAACTCCTAAATATGTACTAATTTTGGCCCTGCGCAGGTCAGCGTCTACGAGCAAAATACGTTTTTTATCCATATCGTGAGCCATAGATATAGCCAGATTAATCGCGGTTATGGTTTTGCCTTCTGAGTGGGTTGAGCTGGTGATAATAATCGTTTTTGGCGGCTTGGCAGTATTTAGCGCCAGCATATTAGTGCGCAGGGTGCGGTATTGTTCAGTAACCGGTGATTCCGGATCATAGAAGGCAACTATACGCGGGTCAACCTTGGAATCAACCGTCTTTTGCGCGATAAATTCATACTTAACTTCGGCTTGCTGGCCTTGTTTTTCTATGCGCTCAAGCCTATCCTGAGCGGCTTTTTTTAATGCGTCGGTGATTTTGCCCATTGGTTCTCCTTATTTAATAGTCGATGGTCGATAGTCTATGGTCGATAAGTTAGTCGATAGTCTATAGTCTATGGTCGATAAGTTAGTCTATAGTC
>CAZOSW010000036.1:1955-10428 GCA_964582765.1 uncultured Planctomycetales bacterium
ATGGTCGATAAGTTAGTCTATAGTCGATGGTCGATAAAAGTATCATATTGAATCCGGTATTTGAATATCTTTTATTGAATCAGGCTTACTGCCAAGTTCACGCTCCCGGATGACTTCATTTATAATTAACGGGGTAATGATTTTTGAATCGCAAATATATCCTGAAAGCAGCGCGCTGTCACAGACTAAATTGATAATTCTGGGTATGCCGCTGGAATAATAAAAAAGTGAGTTAATAGCTTCAGGAGTAAATATTTGCTCAGGAGTTTGCGTAACCAGCTTTATTCTATGCTTGATATATTCGTGTGTTTCTTCTTTGGTTAGTGAAGTAATATGGTAGTTGATGGCAATGCGCTGTTTAAACTGCTCAAGCTTAGGGTGGTGCAGTTTAGCCTTAAGCTGGGGCTGGCCCATAAGAATAATCTGAATCAGTTTTTCTTTTTCAGTTTCTAAATTAGAAAGCATCCTGATTTCTTCCAGCACTTTTGGGGTTAAATTCTGCGCTTCATCAATAATTACCACTATCTTTATATTCATTGCCAGTTGTTCAATCAGAAATTTATTTAACTGTTTAATCATCTTCTGTTTGCCGCCCGGGGAATAGTCAACGCTAAGATCATCTAAAATTTGCTCGATGAGTTCTTTCTGCGTAATATGGGTGTTGGTGATTAAGGCTACTTTTGTGTCGCCATCAATTTTATTTAAAAGCGTGCGGGAGACAGTAGTTTTTCCTGCGCCGATTTCGCCGGTAATGACGACAAAGCCTTTGCGCTCATTGATGGCGTAGATTAGGCTGTTTAAGGCTTCAATGTGTTTACTGCTGGCAAAGAAGAATTTGGAATCAGGCGTGGTGTTAAATGGTTTTTCGCTGAAATTATAGAATTTTTCGTACATTTAGCACTCCTTCTATCTTCTTAGTAAATAATATAACAATGCAATAATCAGCAATGATGCTGAGGCGATTGCGCCGATTATAATTAGTTTTTTTCGTTGAGCCTTCTCTTTATCTATTTCATCCTGCGTGGTTAAGCGGGAGATGGCGCCTAAAACCGGTACGTTTATTAAGGCTGTTTTAGCCTCTTCTAAGTCCAGGAATGAACTATCCAGGAATTCTCTGGCAAAAATAAGCCCAATGCCTAAACATATCCCGCCAAAAAGGCCCATAAAGATTACTAATGGTTTTTTGGGTTTTGAAGGGGTCAATGGAAGCCGCGCAGGGTCAATAATCGTGTAGCGGGTGCCTTCTTTTGAAGCTTCAAGGCGCTGGGTAATTTTAGCGGTTTCTAATTTCTGAAGAAGAAGATTATAAATATTTTCATTTACCTTAGTGTCCCGGGCAAGGGCAGAATCGACTTTGTCCATAAGCATAAGCTTATAAATTGCCGCATTTGGGTCTGTGGGGGCATTAGGATTTTTCCCGAATCCCAAGGAATCATCAGAAGCTTCTTTAGTCATTTTTTCAAGTTCTTTTTTTAAGGCTTCGGCGGCTACGGAATTGACGGGTTTGCCGGCAACGCTCACTTCATATTCGCCGGAGGCAAGCTCTTTTTTAACCGTGGAAATTTTCTGACGAAGTTCTTTAACCATAGGGTGTTCTTCTGTAGAGTCAACCAGCAGTTTTTTAAGCTGGTCTTCTAAATCCGCTGCTTCAGATTCTTTAATCTTTCTTTTGTAAAGGTCAAGTTGTTCGGTGATGAAATTTATTGCTACATCAGTTTCTTTAGTCTGGGCGCGCATATTTTCTTCCAGCAGAATGTCAGTCATAGTTTTAGCAATTAGCTGGGTTTCCCGAGGGCTCTCCCCGATGTAGGAGATTCTAATCAGATTGTTGCCGCGCACTTGGACAATTATGCTGTTTCTTAATCCCAGGATAAGCTTTTCAAATTCTTTCGCAGAGTTTGCGTGCCTGTCAAGGTTAAGCTTTTTAGTAAGAGAAACCAAACTATTCCAGCCTAAGAGCTGTTCCTTGATTGTCTTCATGCGCACCTCAACTGAAGACGAAATAGCTAATCCCTGCATTAGAGGATTGATTGCCTTCTCTTCTTGAACCAGGATAACTGAGCTAGATTCGTATTTGGGGGGCAATGTAAGGCTAAAAACGGTGCCGATGACCAGGCCTATCCAGGCACCACCGATGATCAGCCATTTATTCCTAAAGAAAATTTTTAAATAATCTGCGGGACTGCGAGTTTGTATGTTTTCAGGATTATCCATTCTAACCTTTCTTTAATATGACCTCTATAGAGCAAGCGCTTTGGCGCTGGTTTTAAGTGTTGAGGCACTTTCCGTAGGTGAGGAAGCCAGGCCTACGGTAGTAGTTACCGGGCTAATTACCCGGATGATTTTTGCCATAATTGTTGCCGGGACATAGAGCACATCCCCGGGGTGCATATCAACATTTTTTCTTAAATCACCGTTGTATAATATGGCGTAAATGTTGACTGACTTGTTTTTTACTTTTCCACTTTTATCCGGGGTAATCAGGCTGCATTTACGCATTGCCGCAGAATAAGTAGGCAGGCCGGAGTTAACCACAGCATCTCTTACGGATATGGTTTCGTTTCTTATGTAATATTTTCCCGGTTGGCCGACTTCTCCTAAAATAAAAACAAACTTACTCCTATATTCGGTAATGGTTACGCTGACCTCAGGGGCAACAAGGTAGCTGGAAAGAATCTTAACTAACTTTTCTTCAACCTGTTTTTTGGTAAGCCCCTTGATATCAATATCGCCGACAAATTTTATCTGAATTTTGCCTTCGGAGTTAATAGGGAACACTCCGCTAAATTCAGGGTGGCGCATGGTGGTGATTTCAATAATGTCATCCGGGCCTAAGGTGTATTTTACGGAGTCAAATTCAGAGGCGGTTGAGGGGACTTCGTAACCGGGTATATTAGAAGGTATGGCTAAGGCGTAGCCGCCTTTTTGCGGGATTTTTTCTAAGGTTGCAACAGGCTTGGGTGTTTGCGCAGGCGCAGTAGCTTGAGCTTCTTGGGCTTGAGGCTTGTCTTCTGCCGCAGCGGTAGACAAAAATGAACTTATTAATATGGATAGACTAATGGAAAAAGCGAATATAAATTTACTTTGCATTGGAATTCTCCTCAAAATAGACAACTGTTTCTTTAAAAGCCTTAAGTTTCTTAAAATCTTCTTTGTCGTAAACCCGCCAAAGCCTCCAGTCGCGCTTTGGTTTTTTTACCTTGCCGGATTTTTCCCAGCGAATGATTGTTTTGGGAGTTACTCCGATCCGGTCTGCTACATCTGTAATGGTCATTTTTCCGTTGCTCAATTTATCCCCCTTTTCCTATTATGTCTATCTATGTCCTAGTGTGTCCGATATTGTCATATACATACTAATACAGCAGTTTTCGTGCCAAGTTGTTAATTATGTTAAAAATTATATTAGATATTATAATTAGTTGGCAGCTAAAGAGATATGACTACAAACAAGATAGCTTTTTGGCAGTTATTTTTATGTTTAAAAGAGGTGATTAGCTTTTGTTGCCAATTTTAAACAAATTTCTGTTTTTGATGTTTTTAGGAAGCGCTTTCTAATTCCGCATGTTTCTATTCATTTTGACCGACTGAATATAGGCGTTTCCTGATTGTAAAATGACCCCGTTTCCCGATTATCTAGGAAACAGTTTCGGTTGGGTTTTAGAGTTTGTAGACTTTATCCCCTTGCCTGACCCGGGAGCTGACTTGGAGGCCAATCTCATCGCCTTTTTTGGCGTCTGAGATAACCTCTCTGTCAATTTGCATTGAGGTAACGGCTTGGGTCAAATCCGTAGTGTGCCCTTTTACTTTTACGGTTTGCCCTATTGACAGCGGCCCTTTAAGCTTGATTACTGCAGCTTGGACATGCGGGAAATAATGCGTGATTGAGCCGATGAGTTTGCCTTCTATTTTAATTGATTTTTTAACTGAGGTTTTCTTTTTTAAGGTTGTTTTTTTCTTTGGGGCGGATTTTCTTTTAATCGCCTTCTTTATTGTTTTCTTTGCTTTCTTTCCGGCAATCTTCTTTATTGTTTTCTTTACTTTCTTCTTCTTTTTTAAAGCCATGGCGAGCCCTCCTTATAGGACTATTTTATCCGAGATTTTGCTTACAACCGGTATGCGGCAGTAAATGCCTGATGCGGCTTGTATAATTCCCCATATAGAGACTAACAGGAATAAAGCGTAGCCAAAAATTCCGATTAACCAACCTAATAAAGGTATGATTGATAAAATAAACGCCGCAACTTCCATTACAAAAAGCACAAGCCCCTGACGGGCATGGTAAAGCGCAAATTTGTTGCTTTTCTTAAGCACGAGCGTAATTATACAGAGAAAAGAAACATACGAAATTACAGCAAAAAATTTACCGTCAAGTACCTCTTGTCTTTCTATGGAATGAGTCATTTGTTTACTTCGAGCAGTGAATCTAATGTGCCGTAAGAGTTTAATTGAGTTAACGGATTAGCCGGATCCTCTACCCAGTTTCCGTCAATTACAAAACGATAGCGGTATTTGCCGCTGTTTAGGTTTAAGCGCTTGATCCAGCTGCCGTTAGCTTGCTCCATTCTGCTGTTTTCATCGAGCTTCCAGTTATTAAACTCACCGGCCAAATAAACATCCCTTGCATCCGGAGCTTTAACCGTAAGCGTAACTTCGTTAAATTTTGGCAGGTTATTTTTAAGGATTTCCTTCATGCGTTTTTTGAATTTATCCTCAACAAAGCCGGTTGTTTGAGCGGGCAGCGAGGCGTTCTCCTGGGTGACGATTTCCCGGGAAAGCGAAAAATAATCCTTTGCCCCGCGGCAGTATTTGTCATAATTGAAAACGTGCAGGCCTTCATTCTGCGCTTCTTTTAGTTTTACATTTACATGAATGATATTTGAAAACATCTTATTTTTATAATCGGTTTTAATTTTCTCAAGCATCTTGAAAGAATGCTGAAGACGGGAGTCAAAGTTAGTAACTAAGATACGAAAATCTACCTTGTGGTTAAGCCTTTCGGTAACCAGGTTGATAATACTAGTAAGCTGGCTTACGCCTTCAAGAGAAAATCTGCTGGCTTCAACCGGGATGATGATTTCGCCTGCCGCGCGTATTGCATTAATCGTTAAAATCCCTAAATTCGGCGGGCAGTCAATTAAGATATAGTCATAGTTAGCCTTAAAATCCTTTAAAATATCCCAAAGACGGGATTCGCGGCCAATCTCACCGCTTAATTCCTGTTCAATGGTGCTTAAGACTATTGAAGATGGGGCGATGTCGAAATTCTCGCCTAAGTTTTGGATTATTCCTTCAAGTGAGCTTTTTTTATGGGCGATTTTTGAGAGAACGTTGTAGATGCTTAAGTCGGCCTTAATATTTAAGCCGCTGGTTGCATGCGCCTGAGGGTCAAGGTCAATTAGTAAGACTTTGCGGTTATTAGTCGCCAGTGCTGCAGCTAAATTTATTGATGTAGTTGTTTTGCCGCATCCGCCTTTTTGATTAGCAATTGATATAATGCGCATTTAAGCTGTCCCTCCCCTATTTTAAGACCCTAATGTTATCAAGATAAACTATCCCTGATTTCTCCCGGGCGTTCCACTCTTCAACGCTAAAAACTAAAGATTTCATCTGCTGCCAGTCGCTTAGGTTAGCAAAACGGGAAAAATCTATTCTGTGTTCTCTCCATTTGCTTGAAACATCCTTTATATAAATCTCGGATTTTTCGTTGAAGCGGTTGACAAATTCTACTCTTAACGAAATTATATCCTGAGGGTTTGTTTTTCTTGCCGAAAATGCCAGCGCTTTATATGTAGATAAGTTGAGCTGTTTAAGGTTTAGCGTGAAGGTTTCTTTTTTTGCCGGGTCAAAATTAAAATTTATTTTTGCCGTATCCTGATGCAGAAATAAGGCAAATTGCCCATGAGGGCCCCCCTTATATATGCGGCTAAAAGTCAGAGTGCTGCCGACTCCTAAAAATAATACGAAAACAACCAGAATTATAGTCCGTCTTATTTTAGGAGAAACCCATGCATTACTTTTTTTCTTTGAAGATTTTATTGAGGCATCCAGATAAATATTTGCCAGATGCTCGTAGATTTCTTTCTTATTCACCCTGCACCTTTACATTATTTAAGTATTATACTTTATAACACAAATCCCTATTTATGTCAAGGGGTTAAGGGGCTTGATAAATATGCAGGCGCATCAATATTAAGCATCTTATAGAGGTTAGACAAATGCAGCCTAAAGAGCTTATCAAATGAGCCGTCAGGGTCCTCACCGAACCACCAAAACCAATCGCTTCCCTCTAAGACATACATTTGTTTCCAGGCTAAGCCGCTTGGGTTTTTTGTTTTTTCAATTGCCTTGCGTGCAGAAGTTAACCACTCCCACGCTTTTACCTTATAAGGATTGCCAATCCATTTACCGAATTCTCCATAAATCCAGCTTCCTGCGCTTAGTTGTTTGATTTCGTTTTTAGCGGGGTTTAGTTTTAGGTATTCGCTAATTGTTGTGGTTTTCACAAAATCGCTCTCTGAGAGGCGTTGGTAAAATAAATTAAGAAAATCATGGCCGTCATTGCGGAAATACTCCCATGCGTTTTCTCCGTCCATGGCAATGGTAACCAAAGTATCTTTGCCCTTAAACGCTTTATTGATGTTTAGAAGGTGAGACATGAAATTATCTACTGCATCGGCCTCCTTCATCCCATGATAGAGGAAACCGATCATATCGGAGAGATTGCGGTCGCGAAAAACAATATTAAGAGCACCGGCTTTTCTATTTAAGAGATGCGGCTGATAAAGGAGTTTTGTATCGCGTTTTTTTATTTTTAAGGATTTAAATAAAATCGCCTCGTCGGTAACAATCCATTTGATGCCGGCTTCGATTATAAACGGCAGGATATGTTCACTTACTCCTTCTTCCGACGGCCACATACCAAGCGGGGCTTGATTAAACCTTTGTTTGTAAAATTCTATAGCACTATCTATTTGATCCTTGGCATCAAGCGGATAGCTAAATTCTTCTTTGGGCAGGAGAGTTTTTTTATTTGCTTCTTTGGCAATGTTGGTGCTATAGAGCAAAGGCAGGATCGGATGATAATAAGGCGTTACGCTAATTTCAATCTGGTTGTTTTGAGAAAATTTCCTGTAAGCCGGAATAATGCCTTTTAAGATGGCAAGTTGTTTATCTAAAACAATTTTTTTATCCTCTTCGCTAAAAAACCTTTCTTTAAGCAGGATTTTTTTTAGCTCAGGTATGTTTTGCCTAAACGATGGGTCAATCCAAGCCAGGTTAAAATAAAGCTGGAGGTCAAGGAAATCCTGGGTAGAAAATTCCTGATTATTTAATTTTTTAAATTGGAGCTGGTAATAGCGCGGGAAGGTGTGAATGACTTTATCGCCGTTTATTGAGAAGAAGGCTTGCAGGATGAATTCTTTGTCGGATTGGTTTAACTGGACGGCAGGTTTAGCCGAGAGCTCGAAAAACTTATCTTTTATCCGGCCGTTGTTGTAATCCTCAATTTGCTCGAATAAAGAGGGAACCACGTTAAAGGTTTGCTTAATTTTGGGGAAGTTTTCCAGGATTTGCACCATATCGAGGTAATCCTTGACCCCGTGCAACCTGACCCAGGGAAGCCCGCTCTCCTGTGTCAAGAGGTCCTTGTAGTACGGCTGGTGCATGTGGAAGATGAAGGCAAGATATAGCATAGTCAATAGTCGATAGTCTATAGTCGATAGTAAATAAAATGGCTGATGGACTATAGCCTATAGCCGATAAAACCTATGGTTTTAAGTAGTTCCTAAAAGCATGGAGCATCTTTGCAATTTGTTCAGATCTTGAATAAAATTGTTTAAATTCCGTTTGATTAATATATTCCTGATTTAAACAAATATATAATAAGGTTACTACTTCATTTAAGGAACCTATCGATATTTGAATAAAACGAGATAGGTCTGCATCAGATTTTCTGCCACACCCTTCCGCTATGTTTGAACTAATAGATACTATAGCGCGATTTAACTGATTTGTTACTCCGAACTGCTCGTTCTTTGGAAATTTCTTAGTTAAGGCATAAATTTCGCTGGCAAATTGAACAGATTCTTTCCATACATTTAGCGCTTCAAACTTGAAAGCCATTTGTTACTATAAACCATTATTAGTCGATGGACGATAGTCGATGGTCGATAGCCTATAGTCGATGGTCGATAGCCTATGGTCAATGGTCGATAGCCTATAGTCGATGGTCGATAGTCTATGGTCGATAGTCTATGGTTGATAAAAATTTCAATATGGTTTATAGTTCCTCCTTTCTCTCCAATAGACGAAAGAAGGAGGTAAATCTAACAATGAAAATAGCTAATAATATATGCCCGATAATAATTTCAAGTATGGTTTTATCGACAATCGGCTATCGTCCATCGACTAATAAAAAAGCCCCTGGAGGATAAGCCCCCAAGGGCTTTTTTATTTACATAAGCTGTATTAGAAT
>CAZOSW010000037.1:0-10306 GCA_964582765.1 uncultured Planctomycetales bacterium
TAATAAAATAATTATTGGAAACATCAGTCGTGCTTGTCCGGCTGGCATCTGTAATTCTTACTCGTACAGTACTAGAGGCATTATCCGGCACATTCCAACTATAAGTGCCATCATTCGCCTGGCCCGTGGCGATAGTTATCCAATTTGATCCGTCAACCGTATATTCCAACTTCAAATTATTGCTAATTGGCCCGCCATTATCTATCCAGGTAATATTATGCTGAATGCCGATAATCCATGACTCACCGCCGTTAGGTAAGGTAAGCGTAATCTCCGGGGTAGGTAAAATTGTAAAGTCGCTATTAGACTTATCTGTGCTGGCTTCCCGATCCAAATCCGTAATCCTGACCCTTACTGTAGTAGAGACATCATTAGGCACAACCCAGTTATATGAGGTTGAAATATTAGTTACCGTAACAATGGGCTGAATATCCGAAATAAAGTTATCTTTGGAATATTCTAATTTTAAATTACCTATCAATTGTCCTACCACGCTCCAGGTAATGGCTTCAGTATCCCCCACTGTCCATAATTCTCCGCCATTAGGCCTAGTAACCGTAATCTGCGGTACTAAAATGGCAAATACTCCATCCGAAGTATCCTGGGGAGTATCTGTCCGGCCGATATCAGTAATTCTTACCTTACAAGTCCCCGAAACCGCATTCGCCACGCTCCAGCTATAGGTGCCGTCATTTACCTCACCCGCAGCAATTGTATTCCATGTTGAGCCTCCGTCAGTAGAATACTCTAATTTTATGTTGTTAGCCGAGATTGAGCCCACTGAAGTCCAGGTAATATTATGTTGTGTGCCAATTATCCATTGTTCCGCGCCATTAGGCGAAGTAAGGGTAATAGTAGGCGAAGAAATAATAAAATTCGCATTCGAAGTATCCATCGTTTCTGTACGCGAAGCATCAAAGAGCTTCACCAAAACTGTAGCAGAAACTGCATCCGGCACACTCCAGCTATAACTACCATCATTTGCCTCAGCCGTGGCAATATTGGTCCAGTTTGAGCCTCCGTTAGCAGAATACTGCAGGGTAAGATTATTATGCACCGAGCCGTTTGTGCCTATAGAGGCCCAGGTAATATTATGCTGGATTCCCACAATCCAGTTCTCTGTGCCATTCGGCGAGATCAGAGTAATTGAAGGAGCGATAATATTGAAAACCGCATTTGAGGTATCAGTGGTGGTTGCCCTATTTGGGTCCTTAATCCTGACTAAGCATTGACTGCTCAGGTTACCAGGAAGTGTCCACGTATAAGTGCCTAAACCCGGGCTTACATCTGTAGCAATCGTGGCCCAGCTTGCCCCATTATTCAGCGAATATTCTAAGGTCAAATTACCCATTACGCCTTCTTTTGTCCAGGTAATCGGATATACGCCAGTGGCATACCAAACCTCCCCGCCATTCGGCGAGGTTATTGTTACTAAAGGCAGTTTAATCTCGAAATAGTTATCCGAGGTATCTGTTACATCACTAAAGCCACTCTGTAAATCCGTAATCCGTATTTTAACTGTAGAAGAAGTATCATCGGCTATACTCAGCCAAGTAAACTCGCCATCATTAGGCGTATAGTTGGATACGGCTTGCACATCCGTAACAAAATTATCCTTAGAATATTCAATCTTTACATAATGTGAGGTAATCTGGCCGTCGATATTCCACTTAATGGAATAAGCATCCCCGATAGTTAATAACTCTCCTCCATTTGGCTGAGTAAGAGTAATCCGCGGCCGGGTGAGCAAAGTAAAATAATTATCCGAAGCATCGTTAACCTGGGTTCTATTATTATCCGTGATGCGCACCTTAATTGTCTCCGATGGATCATCAGGAATAATCCAGGAATACGTCCCGTCATTTGCCTCACCCGTAGAAACTTCAGTCCAGCTTGTGCCATCTTTAGAATATTCTAACAAAAGATTATCACTTACTGCTCCTATGGTTGCCCAAGTAATATTCCTTGTATCCCCATAAGCCCAGGCCTCTGCTCCGTTGGGCGAAGCAATGGTAATCGTCGGCTCAATAATAGAAAAATTGGCATCTGAGGTATCCCCTACTTTAGCCGTAGTATCTCTGGCAGCCGGCACTCCTGCCTCAATTACCTTGACCTTTACCTGTGTGCCAACTGCATCCGGCACGCTCCAAGAATAAGTTCCTGAATTAGTCTCAACCAAAGAAATCTCTATCCAACTACCCCCTCCATTAATAGAATAATACAAATCCACTGTATCATATAGCCGGCCGGTTTTATTCCAGGTAATGTTATAGGCCTTACCTACTTCCAAACTCTCTGCGCCATTGGGGTTGGTAATAGTAAACCTGGGATTTGCCGCAATCGCAAAATTGCTATCAGAAACATCATAAATTGTCGCCTCAGCTGAAAAGCTATAAACCTTTATTTTTACCGTAGCAGAAACATCACTAGGAACACTCCAAGGATAACTGCCGGTTGCCGGCTGTCCTGAGTCAATAGACTTCCAGGTGGCGCCATCCACTGAATACTTAAGCACGATGTCATTGGCTATCGTGCCTGCTGACTTCCAGGTAATGCTATGGGTATAACCCTTCTCCCATTCCTCTGCGCCATTGGGTGAAGTAAGCTGCAGGCCGGTAATGGTAAAATTAGACGCGGAGGAATTATATACAGTAGAATCCTCATCATAGGAAACCCGCACCTTAACCGTACTAGAGGTAATAGTAGGAATGGTCCAGGAGTAAGTTCCTGTATTAAGAATGGGTGGCGTGTCAATAGTATGGATATCAGAGACAAAGTTATCTGAAGAATACTCTAACTTTACTAAAGAGATTGTGCCGGTAGTTATCCAGGTAATATTATGAGTACTTCCACCTGCCCAGTTTTCTCCTCCATCCGGAGAAGTTATATTAAAAGCGCCGATAATCTTAAATCCTTCTGAAGCATCAGAAATATCAGGATTCGTATTATCCACAAACCTTACCTTTACCGCTGAATAAATATCATC
Organism: uncultured Planctomycetales bacterium; assembly: GCA_964582765.1. Lineage (GTDB taxonomy): Bacteria > Omnitrophota > Gorgyraeia > Gygaellales > Profunditerraquicolaceae > UBA6249. The sequence continues at coordinate 2,987 of CAZOSW010000037.1, forward strand.
GGGAATTGTCCAGTTAAAAGTTCCAGTGCTCACCGTTAATGAAGAAGCTCCGGTAATATTGTTTATATTACTTAAAAAACCATCCTTGGAATATTGCAGTTTTAAAGTTGTGCCGGAGAATCCCGTGGTTGACCAGGTAATAGGATGCGCGCTATTTACTATCCAACTTTCCCCTCCTTGAGGCGCGGTGATTGCCGGAGGAGTCAAACACCTGCTTCGGGAAGCAGCATAAGCCCAGCCATCGCCAAAGGTATACGTAACTCCAATTAATTTATCCTTAATATCCCAATACTGTTTAATGTTGGAATTAAAAATATCCAGGCTTAATTTTCCCGTTGAAGTTGCGGTAAAATCCTTAAATGCTAAACCCGAGATGACAATCGCATCACCGCTTGAGAAATCGCTGGTTACATCAATAAGTAAAGTCTTATTATCCGGATAACTCACTGTTGAGGAAACCTTGGCTTGCGCTACATCCGTAATTGTCGCCGTGGTATCCGTAGTATCCCAATTCATTGCCAGATCCGAGGGGATACGAATACGGATATTATTTAGCGCAGTAATGCCGCTTGCTGCCTCCTGGGAAATGGTAATTGGTGAAATTGCAGTAGCGCTATCAGCCACAAAAAAGCTCTGGCTAGCTTGAGAGGTAAAATTAATCCTCGGCCCCCCTAAAGATGCGTCAGAAGAGATGCTCACGCCCCAACCATCGCCAGTTCCTCCGTCATAAGGGGGACTAGCCAAAATAGAAGATAGTGGATAGTAAATAGCAAACAAAAAAAGAATTCCTACTGCCATATACCTTAATAATGACCTAAGTTTAAGCTTCATTTTTCACCTCAACACAACGCTAAGGGCCGCCTCCACTTTTTTTAAGAATGTCCTGACAGCGCGAAAGCCTATATTGTTGTTGCGATTCGTGTTCGTGTTGCCAGCGTTGTTGCGATCCGAGACACGCAAGTTGCTCGATTCGTTGTTCCAACTGCCGCCACGGAGGCCCACGGCATTAATCTAACTTATCCCCGGCTATCATTATATGATCAACCCTTAAAATTCTCCTGAAGAGAACTTTCATAAAGAAACTACTTGCTCCCCTCAAAAGCTGCTGAATAAACTCAGCTCCTCTTCGCCCAGGAATTCATTGGGCAGGAATAAGTTATTGGACTATTCAAAGAGCTCTCTCCTTGTGTCCGTAAACACAAGGACTCTCCTCCCAAGAGGCGGCCAAAAAAATTTTACCTGCGCGGTTTCCGCGCACCATCTTAAAACCCAAATAACCTTTACCCAAAACCAAAACTACAAACATTAAAACAGCAAAACAACTAAACTACTCACTAGTCCTGACAGCGCGAAACCCATAATAGTAGTTGCGATACCTGTACGTGTCGCCAGCGAAGTAGCGATCCGAGACACGCAAGTAGCTCGACGAAGCGTACCAGCTGCCACCACGGACGCCCTTTCCTACGCTTGCATCCGACCAATTCAAATCGGTTAAATAACTTGTATGTAAAGCTCCATCCCCATTAAGAGGCGTCAACACTGTAGTACCAGAGTTCTTATCACAGTTAATCATATGTTCCCAGACATTCCCTGCTAAATCCGCCACGCCATAAGGAGAAACCCCAGTCTGAGCTGTAGTGCGGGTTATCACAGGATCTTCTATGCTTCCAGCTAAATAGTTACCCACATTCGTCGGACCATCGTAGGTATTGGTATTATTGCTACTATCATAAAAATTAGCATAATATTTATAGGCATCGTAGGGAGAAACATGGCCTAAGGGACAGTAAAGCACATTGCCTGTATCAGGGCTATCACTACCCCAGGGATAAAGCGCTTTATAAAATGTGCCACTGCCTGTGCCTCTGGCTGCCTTTTCAAACTCCATCTCAGTCAAAGGCCTGAGAGCTGCCCATGAAGCATAAGCCCTAACATCATCCCAGCTTAGATAAGCACAAGCTCGTGTCGGCTTACCGGCAGCATAGCGCAAACCATAAGCACTCCCTGAAGTATAGGTAATGGTATGTTCAAAATCAGTATAACTGCCAAATCTTGCCGTGGCGTCTGTTGCTTTTAACATATTCAAAAAATCCGCATACTGGCCCTGGGAAACTTCGTATTTCATAATGTAAAAACTGGAGTAGCCGTTTGGCCAACCGCTTGAAGCGCCTGTCGGCACATGTGAAGTTGCGGAAACTAGAACCTCTGAACCGGCTCCGTAGTTGTTAAAGGTTGAGCCGCCGATTGCAGACACATTATAATAAAAAGAACCGATTGGAATTTTCACCATCTCAATTGCGCAGACCTTGACATTCACTGTCTTATCAATTGCTACACTATCAGTCGTAAAGCTCCAGAGTAGAGAAAAGGTATGCCCCGGCGACACTCCCGCATCCGAAGCCTTAATAAACGCACCCTTGCCATCTAAAGTAGGAGTTACGCAGCCCGAGCCGGAAATTAAACTAGCATGCTTATATCCTACTGCTTCATCCACCGGCACCACCGCATATTTGACAAACACCCAGATATAATCTGAATAGGCCTTGCTATCATAGGTCAAATCCCCAAAGGGATTCTCCTGCGAAAGCGTAAAACTTACCTCTACCGTGCCTGCGGTTGTATCCGGAATAAGCAACTGCACATTACTTACCGCCACATTGTTGGCATAAGAAATAGAGGCATACAGCAAACAACCGACACCCCATCCTAACAAAATTACCCCTCTCATAAATCTTCTTATAGTAAGTTTTCTCATTTTAACCACACTCCTTTTCAATCTCAAAGTCGCTTAAGCATTGCCTTAAAGAAACCATCTTCTGCCGGCACTTCTCCTGCCAATGAGTTTCTATCTTTAATCTGGCTGCTTCTTTAAACTCTTCACTACCAAGAATTACCCTGTTTTTTAAAAGTTTTGCGAAGGTTCTTATTTCTTTCATCATGGAAATACTTTCTAAATAATCCGTATAATCCCTCTCCCCCAGATCGCCTAAAACCTCCATTGTTTCTTGTTCCATTCCCACATCAAAACCGAAAGGCTTTTGTTCTGTATCTACGCAATCACCCTTAAGTTGCGAGTAATACAAATAAATAGGGTAACTACTGTAAGGATAGGCTGCGGTCTTTGGGACCAAATTCAACCATTGAGGATAAAGATGAATGTAGGCGCTCATATATATAAGGTAATGGGACTTTTCCATCAAATTCATCTTATATTTTTCCTGAAAAAGATGCCCCTTTAGACTATATTTTCTATTAAAATATTTGGTATAATTTCCATTAAAATCATGCATAATATCCGATAAAGTTATTCCTTCTCTTAATTCAATTAAGAGGCGCAAATGATTTGGCAGCAAAACAAAGGCGAATAATTTAAATCCATATTGCTCTTTATATTTCTTCAACAGGTTTAAATACCCCTGGTAGTCTTCTGCGTCTTTAAAAATCTCTTCATCGTGGTCACCGCGGATAGTCACATAATAAAATCCGCCTTCAATATGTATTCGTGGTATCCTTTCCATATTTTCCTCACTATGCTGATGAAAAATAAAAAGCCCGAATTTCTAATAACTTCAGAAATTCGGGCTTACCCTTATCAGCCTTTGGCTGATAAGAAAAAAATTTTTATTTAGGTCTGTCTGTCTGTCTGTCTGTCTGTCTACCACGTTACCATCTCCTTATTTAAAAAAAACCCCAGTAGAACTTACCTGGGATAAAACCCTCAAAAAATTGAATCTTCGGCAGTCTGCCTATCCCACCCTTGCGAACAAGAGCAAAATGCATAACTTTGCGCCCTCCTAACATTAGAAATGTTTGGAGTTTGCCTTTTCGGATTCCCTGTTTTCTGTTTAAAGTATAACACAAATTTTCAATTTTATCAATCCCGCACTTTTGAATCATATTTAGACCAATAAAAAATCAATTTAACAAAAGTTTTGAATCAAGTTGTGTGGCGTTGCTAGATACATAACACAAGAATCTTTTCCACGCTCTATATTAGTAATAATTATAGCTGGTTTTGGTTGTAATTTCAATATAAATTTTCACCTGCACTATAGCTACATTACATACGTCTTAAAAATAATTCTCATTAGAATATGCCTATGCGAATCGCCTCTAAAAACATGGTCGCGTATTTCTAGGGCTTTTTTTCAGACGCTAGGCATACCTGTAAGCAAGGCTATAGTAAGCAACTTGTAAGTTGATATTTATTTTTCTGCACTCTACAACTTGGGAGCTTGAGGTCAAGTTTTCTTATTAGGGGATAAAACCAACGTTTTAGAAGGAGGACTAAAATGATTCTTTTGTGATTTTGACATATATAGAGTTATTATATTATCAGAGACAAAACTCCTTAAATTTCAAGCAGATACGTCATTACTTGCCTTAAACACTAGCTTCTCAAGCAGTTTTTTACGTAAGTTATAAGTATTTCCGTAAGAGGCATGCGCAATCCAACACTTTAGAGAATGAGAAATATCTTTCATCTCTATTCGCCCCTGCCTAAAAAGCTCTTGCATCTTCCTCATCCGCTTAATAAATGACTTCACGTTAGCCTTTCTTAACAGGCGATAATCCTTAAAAATCCGAAAACCACAAAAATCCACCCCTGATTTTATGGAAATGACTGCTGATTTCTTAGGATGTAAATTAATTTCCAAGTTCCTGCCTAGAAAATTCCTGACCTCCTCTTTAATTTTATGTAAATGTTTTTTATCATTACCGAAGATTAAAAAATCATCCATATAGCGAAGATAATATTTTTCTTTCAAATCAAACTTAATAAAATAATCTAGTTCGTTTAAGTAAAGATTGGCAAAAAACTGGCTGGTAAGATTGCCAATGGGTACACCTTTTGCGCTAGTCGCCCCTGACTTAATAATCAACTCCGTCAGCCTCACAACCTTTTTATCCTTAATTTTTCTGACAATAATAGAAAGTAAAATCTGATGATTAATCGAAAAAAAATACTTACTAATATCACATTGTAAAACATTTTGGTTTGCTCTTAAAAAACTCTGACATTTATCCAAAGCCCTATGCGTACCTTTATTTAAACGACAGGCATAAGAATGATAAATAAAGGTCTTATCAAAAATCGGCTCTACTATATTGCAGAATGCATGATGCACTATCCTATCCCGATAAGGTGCAGCAGAAATCAGCCGCCTCTTAGGATCATTGACATAAAAATGCCTGTAGTTACCCGGCTTATAGGTCTGGGTTCTTAGCTCATCCTGTAATCTCAGGAGCTCACCCTCTAATCCAAAGTTAAACTTAGCCACATCTATTTTCATTCTTTTACCTCTCTGCGCCTGCTTTGCAGCGCACAGGAGATTCTCAAAACTTACTATCTTCTCAAATAAACCCTTGTATGTTTTCACCTCAACATTACGTTAAGAGCCGCCTCCCCTTTTTAAGAATGTCCTGACAGCGCGAAACCCCACATTGTTGTTGCGAGTCGTGTTCGTCCAGCTAGCGTTGTTGCGATCCGACACCCGCAAGTTCGACGAAGCGTTGTTCCAATCGCCGCCACGGAGGCCCACGGCATTAATCTAACTTATCCCTTTTACTCCCCATTCCTCTTCTGCATATCCTGTCCTGCTACAACTTTCACAAAAAATGCTACTTGTTGTTCTGCAGAACTCTGTTTCCTTATTTGGCATCTTTCGCCAGGAATAAGCTATTGGACTATTCAAAGAGCTCTCTCCCTGTGTCCGTAAACACAAGGACTCTCCTCCCAAGAGGCGGCCCTATCTTGTCATTTTAAACCAACCACCTACCATCCTACCAATCTCATCCACAAGCCTAGCCTGATATTCAAAAGCCTTTAAATCAATGTAATGCATATCTTTGCTTATCCTCATCAAAAACCTTAATTTATCGAGCTTTAAATTAGCCTTGCTCAAAATCTCTGTCCTTGCCCGGCTATAATTCGCCTCAATCAAAAGCTCCAGTATATCCAAGAACATTGTCTCAATCCTATCGCCCAATAAAAATTTTTGGCCGCGCGGAAACTGCTCCAGTTTTGGCAAAAACCAGAGAATCACATCATAGACTTTTTCAATCACCGGAGCTATTTTCTTTTCCATTGCATCCTCTCAACTTTAACAAAAGAGACACTTATATAATTTAATGTTGCATTATATTATACCACAACCAATGAATATTTCTACCCGAAGTTCACCGAGGTAAAACCAAACACATGCTCCTCAAAAAATTTCATTAGGCAAAATGTCGTCTGATTACCTTTGAGATAAAAACAAGAATTTAATAAAAAATTGGAACGTTGTATAAATGTATGCCGTTAATCATATTTTAGTATTTTAAATCAATCTCAAGTAATTCTTTATTCATTACAAAACTTAACCCATATCCTAATTCCATCTGATAAAGCATCTTGTCGTCAAACCAGTGGCAGTCTCCGCAGTCCGCTTAATTGCATATTTTCACTCTTTTTTTAATGTTCGCTTGGCAGTATTAAGACGCCATTTTCAAACCATAACTCAATCTTGTCTAATGGAAAATCTGTCCACTCGATTTTCTCCCGGTATAGCTCGTAATAGTTACCATCCTCACACACCAGGATTGCCGATTTATCTTCATTAACCTCAAACTTCCAAACCCCAAATTCCTGTAAATTATTTTTTGCCCTCGTCATTAACAATATTTTATCAACCAACCAAAATGCACCCCCTTCCCGAGCGACATACAAAACACCATCAGTATAAAGATACCCGCTTAAATGTTTATACCAGTTCTCTGTTCCGGTAAATTGCCTTAATTCATTTGTTGTTAACATTTCAAACCTCCTTTTTAATGCAAGAAAAATAACAGTTCCTGCAATCATTGTTGTTTTCGCTGGTACATTTATCACACACGGGCCCTTTGTCTATAGATGCTATCGAGCGCAAAATCAGCTTCTCAACCACCACAGTCATCGGCCTGTCCTGACTGCATTTCAACCTATACAGCGTCTTAACCATTGTTTCGCTTAAAATTGGGCTATACATATGTCTCTCACCTCCTTCTCAGAAATTTCAACCCACAACACCCCGTCAATTACTACCCAATCTAAAACTTCATTCCAGCTTATTTTTTCCGTTAACTTGTTTTTTTGTATCCACATTTTTCTATTTCTCCTATTCTTCATTAGGAAACATCATCGTAATGACGCCTCCCTCATTTACCACCCAAACCTCTACCCCTGCAAACCAGAAGACCTGCAAGCTAAGCGGATTTGGATTATATTGTTTTCTTACATCAACCTGCTGCCAGACTCTTTCAATCTGGCCTATGGTTAATTTTTCAGTTACTTCACTA
>CAZOSW010000038.1:0-9725 GCA_964582765.1 uncultured Planctomycetales bacterium
GTCGATGGTTCAACCATATATATTTTCATATCAACCTGATCCTTGGAGATAAGAAAAAAGATGAAAAGTTTCATTAATAAACTGCAAAATTATAACCAAGGATTTAATAACTGGCCCCAAAAAGGAGAGATAAAATGCATTTTTTAAGAACGGAGAGAAAGAAATTATTAATAGGTTTAATCGTCTTATTTATTTTATTTAATATTGGTAAATTTATTAAAATTCGTGTTGCTACTATTGATTTACCTAAAGGCAAGATTGTATTTTCTTCGGGTCTACGTGGGGATAACGAGGTCTATCTAATGAACATTAATGGCACTAGTTTGCAGAGACTAACTAAATACTCATTTTTTGGTCCAACATTTAATACATGGATAACAGATTTCAGATCTTCTTTTTCTCCTAGTGGTAGGATGGTTATTTTTGATTCAGATCGAGATGATAAGGGGTTGCGGATGGAAAGGACTTATTATTCTGGAGGAATTGTTGGTGAACATATGTTACCTACTTTTCGAGAGGTTTACATTATAGATGTAAATGGAAGAGATTTAGTTCGCTTAACTCATAATCGAACCAGAAGTTATTCACCTACTTTTTCTCCCAATGGTCAAAGGATTCTATTTTATTCAACTTCTTTTTCTAATGACCCATTCTACGAAGAATTAAAAATAATTAATTCTGATGGCACTAATGAAACTATTTTGGCAAAGGGATGGGGGATTACTCGATTGGCGAAGTTTTCTCCTGATAGTCAAAAAGTTTTTTTTGTTTTTCGGGGAGATCTTCATATGGTGGATATTTATAAAGGCACTTTGACTAGGTTAACTCATTTTAACATTAGAGATATTGATCGGCCTAATAAAGTAGAAGGCTTATTGTTTATTGATAACTTTGTCTTATCGCCAAGTGGAGATAAAATCACCCTGGTAACAAAAGAGAAAAATGCCTTGCGATTTATATTTTATTCTATGAATGTAGATGGTTCGGGCATGAGCCAAATTAATATATTAGATAACCCTGATCGGCGTGGTTATTTAGGCTATATTGCAGAAATGAAATATTCTCCCGATGGAAAAAAAATCACCTTTATTGGCCATTTTAAAAATAGGCCATTTTATATATTAGATGAAAATAATGATTTAAATTTTGTCCGGGATCTCTACGGCGTTGATAGTAAAATTGAAAATATTGAAGATGATCTTTTTGTTTTTACCCCTGACAGCAAAAGAATCCTTTTTGTCGCTTCATTTACTTATGATCCGTTTAATGATCGGTTTACTTGGATTAAATCAATTGGCTATGGAATTTTAGGTAACCTTAAATATTTTATAACTAGGAGAATAAGCGGATCCTATGATAATAAGTATTTATGTGTTATGGATATCAAAACAGGCAATGTTAAAAAAATAACCAGACTGCCTATTTCGTCCGAGCTTGGCCGAGATTTTATTCACTGGGAGAAATGACCCCGTTTCCCGATTGGCTTGGAAACAGTTTCGGTATAGGATTTAGCAATTGGCCCTAAAAAGGAGAACAAATGAAAATAAATCTATTCCTACTGGTGATAATAAGTTTAACAGCAATTTGCATTGATTGTTATGCTGGATATATTCTGCTTTTAATGTTTGCTATGCCAATAGGGCATTATCTATCACCGTTATTACTTTTGTTTCTTGTTTTATCAATTCCGATCTTGTTTATTTCATCTATTGTGGGGTTATGCAGACTGAAAAAATGGGGATACTGTATATTTTTTATTATGACAGCTTTTTTTCATTCTTTTTTGATTTATTTTGACGTGTATTATTTAATAAAAAACATAATTAAAGCTTTTGGAGCTAAGCAGATTCTTCCAATAACCTCATTGGCAATTTTTATTATTTATTTTCTTCTTCCCTCAACACGGAAGCTGTTTGACAAATAGGTTGGAAGATCCCCAAGGTGTTTCTAAATAACTCTGTATGATATATAGAATTTTGATAGAAGTTATTGAGGCGAAGATGATAAAACAGAACCGGTCTGGTATCTTTTATTCATTGGGGAAAGTGGTCCTATTTCCCGATTGGTTTGGAAACAGTTTCGGTATTTCATACTTTAATATTAAGAAAATAGTTAGTAAAAACTTATTAAAAGATTAATTAAAATACTTAATTCAGCCGCGATCAGTTTATTAAATATTGATTTCATAACTTGTCGTATTGCAATGGATTCAAAGAAAAAACTTTCGAGGAATAAATTAATTTTTTTCTTGATTAATTTAAAAAATGGTAGATAATAATGTGTAACTTAACTTATCTCAGTAGGTTAGAGACAGTCTGTCTGTCGGTAGGCAGGGGAGAAAAAAATGGATGAGCGCAGGATTAAGCCGAGATGGCTGATTAATCAACGCGCTGAACTTACTGTTGAGAATGGAGTTAGAGCAATACCTTGTTTTGTGGAAGACATAAGCCAAGGTGGTATGCGTGTCTCCTTAATGAGAAATTTATTTGATGATGTTTTTTCAAATTTTAAACTGAGTTTAGCTGAAGATTTTGAGTTAAATGTTGGCGCTCAGGTGGTTCGACGCGAACAACAGTACGAAAGAAATATTTACGCGCTTTCATTTAACCGAATTGATAATTCAGCGAAAGAAGAAATAGGCCAGTATGTTAAAAAAAATTTTCCGGATCAAATAATTAAACATTGGTGGGGGGAAGGGGATACAAATGCAGGAACGCAGGAGTTTGACCCGATGGCAGATAAATAAATGCGCTGTGCTTAAATTAGCCGAAGCAGCGAAAGATTTATTCTGTCAAATTAAAGATATCAGCTGCATCGGAACGCAAGTTCTTCTAAACGCAAAATTACCTTACGATGCTTTCTTTAAGATGAAATTGCAGATTAGCGAGGATTGTACTATTGAGGCAAAAGTTTGGGTTACCTGGCATAAGCTGATTAATGGTAGTAATCACTATGGGCTTTATTTTAGCGAGTTAAAGGATGTGGATAAAGAAAAGATCAATAAATTGATCAGTACCTTTTATTCTAATAATAATCCAGAGAAGATGCTGTGTTCAGGGAATGTTGACACTCAGGAAAAGAAAGGGGGTGAGGGGATGAATGATTATCGGATTTTTGAGAGATTTAAGAAAGGATGTTCTGCGCGATTTATAGGTTTAGACGGAAAAGAGGGGATAGCGCAGACTATTGATGTAAGTGCAAAGGGCTTAGGGTTATCTACTAACCATAAATTGGAATCGCAAGCTCCTTTAGAGATTTGGTTGGATGTTCCCGGCAGCACTGATCCGCTTTATACAAGAGGTCAGGTCGTCTGGTCAAGATCGGAAGGAGAAACAGGCTGGCACTCAGGTATTGAGCTGGAAAGGGCCGATCTTATGGGAATTTCCCGTTTGTTACGCGCTTAATCCAGCCGGTAAAAACAAACAAAAAAACTTGACCTGTTGGCTAAAATATGTTAAATTTTAACATTACGTCTTTTTATCATCTATTCCTCAGGGATAAATCTCCCACGACAAACGGAAGGAGCATAAGGATGTTATTTAAGTACGTGCTTTTGGGTATTTTTGTATGTTTTTCAGCTTTAGGTTGTTTAGGCCAAAAAAATGATTCAAAACCCACCATTACCATTTGGCACTGGATGACTGACCGCGACGCAGCCTTTCAAGAATTAGCAAAAAATTATGAAACTTTAACCGGTGTAAAGGTAAATTTTGAGCTTTATGCGCCTTCGGATGCTTATTCTCAGAAAATCCGCGCAGCTGCCCAAGGCATAAACCTCCCGGATGTTTTTGGTATTTTGGGAGAAAAGAGGGATTTCGCCTCTTTTATTAAAGCCGGACACATTTTAGAGCTTACCTCTTATATGGAGGCCAATAATAACGACTGGAAGAATAGTTTTTTTGCCAAGGCGCTGGCAGTAAATGAGTTTGCTCCGGGTAATAGTTACGGAATTAACCCTGGAGTATTCGGGGTGCCGATAGATATTATGACCATTCAGATGGTCTATAACAAAAAACTTTTTTCCCAGTTAGGTTTAAATCCTAATCGGCCTCCTAAGACCCTGAAGGAGTTTTTAGATATCGGAGCCAAAATTCAGGAAGCCGGAATGCAGGGTTTGGTTTCCGGGTGGGGAGAGGTCTGGATGATTGATTGTTTAGCGAATAACTATGCTTTTAATATTATGGGTAAAGATAAGGTACTGGCTACGATAAGAGGCGAGGTTCCTTATACCGACCCGGACTGGATTGCAGTATTTTCTGTCTTTAAACAGATGAAAGATTCCGGTGTTTTGGCTCAAGGTGTGGTAACAATGATTAATAAAAGCGCCGAGCAACTTTTTGCTAATGAAAAAGCAGTGTTTGCTTTTAACGGTTCATGGTGTGTAAATGTTTATAAAGGGATGAATCCAGGCCTTGAATACGGAGCAATGCTTCCGCCGCAGGCATCTGATGAATACCCAATGGCTATTTGGGGCGGGGCAGGTTCCTCTTTTATGGTAAACGCTCGTTCTAAAAATAAGGAAGAGGCAGTTAAGTTTTTAATCTGGTTAACTAATCAGGATCAACAGGCATATTTGGCTCAGGCTACTAATAATCTGCCCGCCAATAAAAATAGCTTGTCTAAGATTCCTGAGATACTAGCTCAGTTTTCCCGTGGTATGGATTACGCGACTCACCCGAATGTCTGGGGGGTTTCAGAGTTTTCTATGGTAATTGAAGCCTTTGATCGTGGGATCCAGTCAATTATTATCGGAGAAAAAACTCCTGAAGTTGTAGCTGGTGAAGTTCAGAAGATTAAGGAACGTGAAATAGCCAAGAAAAAAGCGCGATAATATAATAATGAAGATAAAAGATGCATTAGAGAATTATACCTTTGTCCTGCCGGCAGTAACGATATTTTCTATTTTTTATATCATCCCATTTATTTGGGTTTTTCAACTAGGGCTTTTTGAGTGGGATGGGATCTCTATTACCAAGATATTTGTGGGGTTAGGAAATTTTAAAGAGATCTTTTTTCAGGATGTTAATTGGTGGCATTCTATGTGGAATGCCGGCTACATCACTCTGATTGCGCTCACCTTCCAGAATATCCTTGCTTTTATGCTTGCCTGGGCATGCGACCGTGAAATAAGGATGAAGAATTTCTATCGGGTAATTTTTTTCATCCCCCCGGTTTTATCGGAAGTCGTGGTAGGGATGGCTTGGCGTTTCATAATTAACGATATTGATGGAGCAAATATCATTAATCGTACGTTAATCGGGATAGGGCTGCCTGGTTTGGTACATAACTGGTTATCGGACCCTAAGACTGCTTTGACTACGGTGGCGATTGTGCATTGCTGGAAAGGTTTTGGTTGGGGATTCTTAATCTTTTTGGCTGGTTTACAAACGATCCCGCGCGAACTTTACGAAGCGGCGCGCGTAGATGGGGCAAGTGCCTGGCAGTCGTTTAGGAAGATAACTATACCGTTAATGATTCCGGTCGTGGTATTGGTGGCTATTCTTACAGTGTTGGGTACTATGCAGGTATTTGTATTAATTGTCAGCCTTGTTGGCGGGGAATTTGCCGGACATACTTCGGTTCCGGTTTTAAGGATACTGGCTTCTATGCGCGGTTCATCACGTTTCGGTTATGCTTGTGCACAAGGGATTACTTTTGGTATGGTGTTAATTATAATATCTTTTATCCAATACCGTTTTTCCAAGAAAGGCCAGTAGTTTAAAATGAAGAACGTACTTTATTATAAAAGTAAAAAAATTATTGTTAATACCCTGATCCATCTTTTTTTAATTAGCGTAGCAATAACCTGTCTGTATCCGTTACTCTGGATGATTTCTTCCAGCCTTAAAACTCAGGAGATGATTTTTAAAGATATTTCTTTAATCCCGCATCAGTTTCGCCTGGAGAATTATGTTTTAGCCTGGAAAGAGGGGGGTTTTGGGCGTAACTTTTTTAACAGCATCGTTTATACCGTCTCGGTAGTCTTTGGGATAGTGATTATCTCTTCCATGGCTGCCTATGCTTTTAGCCGCTTGCGTTTTGTAGGCAGTAAATTTTTATTTATTATATTTATGGCGGCAATGATGATTCCTATCCCGGGAAGCTTTGTCGCGCTTTATGTTTTATTAAATAAACTACATTTAAGAAATACTCCCATCGGTTATATTCTGTGTATGATTAACGTGGGGCTTTCCACCAGTATATTCTTGCTTAAGACATTTTTTGATAAGATGCCTAAAGAGTTAGAAGATGCCGCGCGTATTGACGGCTGTTCGAAAATTGGAATTTGGTGGCATGTTGCGCTGCCGCTTGCTAAACCGGTTTTAGCGGTAGTCGTTGTTTTTAATGCCCTCGCCGTATGGAACGAATATATTTTAGCCCTGATTATTTTTGATAACCGCAAATACATGCCGCTTCAGGTGGCATTGCAGTCTTTCCAGGGCGAATTTGTTACCAATTATCCGTTATTAATGGCGGGGTTAACTATTACCGCCTTACCTATTATTTTAGTATATCTATTAATGCAGAAGTACATTATTAAAGGTGTTACGCAGGGAGCGATAGTAGGATAATATGAAGTTTAAACTCGTAAAATTAATTTTTATTTTGATATCGGTGCTTCAATTTAGTAGTTTATTGGCTGCTGAACCTATCCCTGCCGTTAAACTTTCTTCAGGCGAACTTACTACTAAGTCCTGGATTGCTCACGGTAAGCGGGACATAGAGGCTACAAAAAAATATACTCAAGATTGCATTGATTTATACAAAGATCAGGCGGAAAAAGAGCAGTCGTCCTTGACAGCTTTGCCAAAAAATAAAAAGGAAATTGAATTGGTGCAGGCATTAAATGATGTGGCTACCTGTTATTTTATTCAGGCAGAAAGCCTGATGCGCCAGGAAAAAAACGAGGAAGCCAAAAAAATATTTAAATTAATTATTGATAAGTATTCTTATGGCCAGGCATGGGACCCGCGGGGTTGGTTCTGGTCTATAAAGCTGGCTGCCCAGCAGAGCATTAAGAAGATCGAAACCGGCTCTATCGAAGTTGAGCAGAAAAAAAAGGTTAGCCAGCTTGCGACGAAATTAGTTTTAGCTGATCCGGGAAAGGAAGATTTTGTTGATTATGCGAAATACGGTGAATTTCAAAATGTCGGAACCAAGGATTATAAATATGTCGTTACTGACCAGGCGGGTTTGATTGCAGCGGTTGGAGAAGGCGTTTATCCTAATAATATTGCTGTCAGGCGAGATCCGATTTTTAAGCAGGTGATTAGAGATAAGCGTTTAGAAGGAGATATTTGGGAGTTCCTCTACTCTCCGGATATGGAGGCAGCATTTGTTAAGTGGACCACCTCTAGCGAACCGCAAGGGGTAAAATTATTTTGCACTGGTTTGATTTTTGAGAAAGCCGGTTTGACTACTCAGGCGATTAAATGTTATTATTCAATTCTGGTGCATTTCCCTGGAAGCTACGGTTGGACTTATTGGCACACACCCTGGTATGTAGGCCAAGCAGCGATTGCCAAAATAAATTTTCTCCTGAGGCGTAATCCGCAGTTAGGTTATAAACTCCAGGGGGCGCAAGTAGATATTATTAATGGTTTTGATAATGATATTTCTAATGATATTGCAATTGCCAGCCCCGGTGAGTTTGTGAAAGTTAATCTGGCCGAAGAAGCGGCTAAGGTTAAACCTTGCGCTGCTACCGTAGGGATTAAGAAGGAGGTTGGCCATGGCAAGGTGCGCCTTCTACAGTATAAAAATGATGACTGGCAGCTTTTAGTTAATGATAAACCTTATATTATTCAAGGGATTACTTATGCTCCTACTAAGGTAGGCCAGTCTCCGGATGACGGGACCCTGGGTGATTGGATGGAAGAAGATTTCAATAAAAACGGGAAGATTGATGGCCCATTTGATGCTTTTGTGGATAAGAATAGAAATAATATTCAGGATTCCGATGAGCCTGCGCTCGGCGATTTTAAACTGATGCAGGATATGGGGGTTAATACTATCCGCCTCTATCACCACCCTTTGAAGGTAAATAAAGAGTTAATGCGTCAGATGTATGATGCTTACGGAATTCGCGTCATTATGGGTGATTTTTTGGGTAAATATGCCATTGGTTCAGGGGCGTCATGGAATCCTGGCACTGATTACAATAACGAGGAACACAAAAAGAAGATGATTGAATCGGTTAAAAAGATGGTCAGTGAATTTAAAAATGAGCCGTATATTTTATTTTGGCTCCTGGGTAATGAAAATGTTTATGGTTATGCCTGTAATGCGAATGAACAGCCTGAAGCGTTTTTTAGATTTGCTAATGAAGTAGCCAAGATAATTAAGTCTATTGATCCAGAGCATCCGGTAGCCATATGCAGCGGAGACATTTTATTTTTAGATAAGTTTGGCAAGAATGCTCCGGATATAGATATTTTCGGCACCAATGCTTATCGCGGGGATTACGGGTTTGGCGCTTTCTGGAGGCAGGTCAAGGAAAATACAGGCAAGCCGGCTTTTATTACGGAGTTTGGTTGTCCAGCTTATGCCGAGGGAAAAAGCATTGATGAAGCCGAGGAGCTTCAAGCGCAATATCATTTTGGTTCTTGGGAGGATATTCAAAATAATATGGCATTTAACGGCCAGGCAGGTAATGCTTTAGGCGGAGTAGTTTTTGAGTGGTTGGATGAATGGTGGAAGGCGTATGAGCCGGC
Source organism: uncultured Planctomycetales bacterium (assembly GCA_964582765.1). GTDB lineage: Bacteria > Omnitrophota > Gorgyraeia > Gygaellales > Profunditerraquicolaceae > UBA6249. The sequence goes on from CAZOSW010000038.1 coordinate 8,715, forward strand.
GATTCATGATACAAAAGGGTTGTGGGCCGGGCCGTTTCCTGACGGATACATGCATGAAGAATGGCTTGGCCTTAGTGGCCAGGGTGATGGAAAGCTGAGCCCGTTTTTGCGCCAGTTGCGTAAAGTTTATTATATGTATCAGAAAAAATGGGGGATAATTAAAAGAGTAGATCTTTGACATTTTTGATATCAAGGATCAAATTCGCGCAATAACTTATGTTTACTCCGTTTTATAAGTTATGCGCTCAATGGAGGTGGGTATGAAGAGACTATTAGTGGTGATGTTGGCTTTAAGCCTTTTGGTTCCGGCAATTGCCGTAGCTGAAGAAAAAGCCGCAGGCCCTAAGGAATTTGTGGTCTTCTTGGATAAGAATGCCAAGGACAATCATTTTATTCCTTCTGGCTGGATGGGTGATTATGGCGATATAAAAATGAATGATCAATCGGCGGATAATCCGCATGGAGGGACAACTGGCATTCAGTTTATTTACAGCGCCAAGAAATCACAGAATCAAGGTTGGGCAGGAGTTTACTGGCAGAATCCATCAAATAACTGGGGAAATAAAAAAGGCGGCTTTGACTTGACTGGTATGACCAAGCTTACTTTTTGGGCGCGCGGCGCAAAAGGCGACGAAGTAATCCAGAAAGTAATGGTTGGCGGGATCAAGGGGACATATCCTGATACCGTATCGGTTGAAATAGGCCCCATTGAATTGACTGATGCCTGGAAACAATATACGGTCAATTTAGTAGGTAAGGATCTTTCTTATGTTAACGGTGGCTTTGGTTGGACTACTACCGCGGATTTAAACCCCGAGGGAGCTACATTTTATATTGATGATATAAAGTTTGAAGCTGACCCGGATTTAAAACCTGAAAGCAAGAAACAGCAAGCCATGCCATTTTATATTTACGCAGATCGTTCAACCGCAGCCAATCATTTTATACCTAGTGGCTGGATGGGTGATTATGGCGATATCAAATATGATGGCGCTTCAAAAGAAGATGCGT
>CAZOSW010000039.1:0-9713 GCA_964582765.1 uncultured Planctomycetales bacterium
TTTCAACCGGATATTTACCCACAGCTGATTCTGCCGAAAGCATAACAAAATCAGTGCCATCTATTATAGCATTAGCCACATCAGTTACCTCCGCGCGTGTAGGCCTTAAATTCTCAGTCATACTTTCAAGCATCTGTGTAGCGGTAATAACAAACTTGCCTGCGCGGTTGCATTTTTTGATAATCATCTTCTGAATGATAGGAATTTCATAGATAGGTAGCGATACCCCCATATCCCCACGCGCAATCATAATGCCGTCCGAAACCTTAATTATCTCTTCAATATTTTTTATACCTTCTCTATTTTCAATCTTAGCAATAACCCGGCAGCCCGAGCCTGCCTTAAGTAGTTTTCTTACATCTAAAATGTCATTTTTGGTACGCACAAATGACTGCGCGATATATTCAACACCTTGTTTTTCACAAAAAAGTATATCCTCTATATCTTTCTGGCTTATGCCGCCGAATTCAAGCCTTGCCTCTGGAATATTTACGCCCTTATAATCTTTCAACAGGCCGCCGGCTATTACTTTTGCCTTCAAGCTGTTTTTAGTCCGGCCGGATACTTCTAAATCGATATTTCCGTCGTCTATGAATATATGCTGCCCGTTCCTAATACTACGTAGCGGCCCCTGATAATCAAAAGGTATCTTTTCATGTGTACCCTTTACTTTTTGTTGAGTAAGCCATAGCGTCTTACCTTTTTTAAGTTCTATCGGTACAACAAGCTCTCCTACTCTTATACGGTGCCCCTGAAGATCACCGATAAACTGTATGCGCCTGCGGTATTTAGCGTTTAAAAACCGAATGAGGCCTATTCTATGAAACAACTCCCGCTTCTTGGCGTGGGAAAAATTCAGGCGCCCGACATCCATGCCGGCAAACATCATTTTTCTAAGCACCGTCTCGCTTGACGATACAGGGCCCAGGGTACAGATTATTTTAGTTTTAACCATTAGTTATTTTCCATATAGCGCACGCTACAAAAACCATAATCATATATTATTATACCACATAATTATAGTTTCTAACGAACTTCAGTGTTTCGGCCAAGGCAGCAGTAATATTGCACAAGGAATCAACCCCTTTGTAAATAGCTCTTGCGTAATTTCTTAAATATTAGCATAAACTAGAAGAGAAATTGCTGCGGAAAAATTCAATATGGGGACAATTAACACAATACCTTAAGTATTTAACACTTTAGAAAATAAAGCTACTCACCCCCCCCTAGTACGGGCTGTGGAGAACCCGATATATTAAGAACATTTTAGCTTTAGGTAGGTTATTCCCCGTCGAAATTTTAATAGCGTAAAGTTTTTATCTAATTAAATCCATATAAATAGCCAATACAAGAGCAACGGCTGATAACGCGAAAATAATGAAATAGTTTATTTTCTCTTTTTTAGAGCCTAGGCTACAGATGATAGAGCTCATAAGAATATAATCCTCATGATTGAGTGGGCCATTAGCATTAATTTTATCAGCTAGGCCGCTTTCTCGTATACGCTTTTCCCTAATGTGGCTTATCCTGAACTTATAAACAAAAAAAAGGAAAAAACCCATGACCCCGATATACCAGGCGATCTTAGCGTAAATCGGATCAAGATAAATCAAAACAGTCACAACGCGGATTGCGACAGTCGCAATGATCCCGATGATAAAGAAAACCCATGAAACAAAAGAATCTTTGCAATTCTTATGTTCCGCACAATTAAGGCATCTGTCTTCTTTTTTATCCATAACTTCCTTTTAGAAAAACATCCTGCAAGGATTAATTACCTTTTTTAGAAATCCTGCCGGCGATAAATCCCGCGATAAATCCAATTGCTAAGATTAAAGACAGTAAAATAATCCGCGACATACTTATTTGCCATAATAATAACCGTACAGATACCACCTGGGTGTTCTGAAGCAAGACTACAAGAAATAATCCTATCAGAACAATAATAACCCCTCTTTTAATCCCCATAGGAACCTCTCTTTTAAAAAATGCATCTTTAATCTAAGCGTGAATTGACGAAATCCCAATTAATTAAATGTTTAATAAATACATCCAGATAATCTCCTCTTCTATTCTGATAATCGAGATAATAAGCATGCTCCCAAACATCAACCGTAAATAACGGCGTCAATCCATGAGCGAATGGAGTATCAGCATTAGCTGTTTTCAGGATTTCCAATTTGCCTTCCTTAATAACTAACCAGGCCCAGCCACTGCCGAATTGAGTCAATCCCGTATTTTTAAACTCTTGCGTAAACTTCTCAAAGCTCCCAAAAGCAGCCTTAATCTTGCCTTCGATTGCACCAACAGGAGAACCGCCGCCTATTGGTTTCATAGACTGCCAATAGAAAGCATGATTCCAGGCTTGAGCCGCGTTATTAAATATGGCTGACTTTGAAGCATCTTTGGCGGTTTTTCTAATGATGTTCTCGAGCGTCTCTCTAGCCAACTCTGTTCCCTCAATTAACCCGTTGAGCTTCTCAACATACGCACTATGGTGTTTACCATAGTGAAAATCCAACGTCTTTGCACTAATATGCGGTGATAAGGCATCCTTAGCATAGGGTAATTCCGGTAAAAAAATAGCCATAACTCTCTCCTTTCCTTTCTTAGTTATATCTAGTTTTTCGGCAAATATTTCTCATAACAATTCTAAACAAATGGATGTCTTTCGCTATAACACTTTTATATATTATACTACAAAAAACAGCTTATATAAATCAAAAACAAGCCAATTGCATAGCCTGTTTTAATTATGGCATCATCGTAAGGAAATAAAAATAGGCTTAATTCTACGATAGAATCAAGCCTACTATTTTCTCTTTTTGATAACTGAAAGATAATTACTGGGTCCCCTCTCCTATTATCCCGAGGAAAAACTTCTTTGAATATATTAGCCTAATTACATGCGCAATACCTCAATATATCAAGAATATTCTGGGTTTAGGGAGGCGATTTCCTCGCGGGATTTGTCCATTTTGTCCGGTATTTCCTAACCTAAAATCGTGTAACTCTTTCAGAAATAAAGAGTTGTTGTTTGTCCAGCTGAAAACACCAGACATTATTGAATAAGGTTTCTTTTCTTAGCTAAAAAATAGATACTACAACAAGGACAAGTTCTGCTCCAGAGGAAAACTATTTTGGCAAACTTTGACTGCGGGAATTTACGGGAAATTACGCAAAGAGGGCAAATTCTGTGTACAAAGGAAAATATTACTAAACAACTATCAAACAATCCTTTCATTTTCATAACTCTATACTATCCCCTTCCTTCGCTCGCACAAAACCGAAGCCGAACCTCTCGCGTATCATCCTTGTCGCTTGTTTACCTGTGCAATGCATTGGGACAATCTTCCGAATGCCGGCCCCTCGCAGCTTTTCAATAACATCTAAATTGACTTCGCGTGAATTGTCTTTTAAATGTAAACCTCCCAAAACAGAATAGACCTGCTCTTTTAAAAAATGACCTTGGACCACATCTATAATGTTAATTATCCCCGGATGGGCACAACCTGCAATAATGCTTAGGTTCGTCAAAAACTTTATAACCAATACCTGTTCAAAAATAGTCTTTCCTACGCAAAAAGACTCAATTTGACCGCTGGAAAAAACACCTTCTTTAATAACGCTAAACGGCTCAACCTCAACAACACGCACTCCAAAAGAAGCTATTCTGTCTTTTATCTCCTGTTTGAATCCCGGACAAATATAGACCGTGATATCTTTGCGATTACCGATCAAATACCAAAGTCCTGCGATATGATCCCAATCATCATGCGATAAAACAATATGTTTAATCTTACCGGTATCGATGTTAAACTTTCGCAGATTATTTAAAAACACGCCCGGATCGCCAAATGTATCGAAAAGCACATCTTCACCAATCAAAAACGAGACACCCCATCTGCGAATGAAGCGTTCCCATTTACTTGAACCTGTAGCAATAATTTTAATTTTCATATAAGTCCGTAGCTTCCTTAAATCTCGTCTTTAATTTCGCTCATTTCTTTTTTGCCGATATCACTACAAAACCACCCTCACTAAAGCCTTTTCTGGGTTTCTCCACTGAATTCATTTTATCCAAAAGTTTATATATTGTTTGATAATACGAAATCTTGGCAAAACCTGACATCTTAAGCAAATTAGTAACTTCTTTCACGCCGAAAAAATGTGCCTGCCTATAAAACAAGCTCTTTTCCCCTTGATAAAACCTGCCTAAAAAACTATCCTTATCAATAATGCCGATAATAACCTTACCACGCTTCTTTAAAACCCTTTTTGCTTCTATCAATACTTCAATAGGATCTTTGACAAAACACAAGGTAATAATAATAGCAATATAATCTAAAGCGGAACTATCAAACGGTAATCTTTCTCCTTGGGCACGGTGTACATCTATACCTCTTTTTTTGGCAATTTTAAGCATATTTTCAGAAGGATCAACCCCGTATTTCATTCCTAATCTAGAAGCAAATCTTCCTGTACCAACACCAATCTCTAATCCCTTGCCTTTCTTAGGCAAAACTTTATTTAAAGCTTCAATTTCCGATAAATAGGCAAATTTATTCCTTTCATACCAAGCATCATATTTTTTCCAGTATTTATCGAAAACAGTAATCATAAATCCAGATCTCCGAACCAACCGTCATAAAATCTTTTAAGATGCTCGTATTCTTCTTTTGACATAGTATTTTTCTTAACTTCTCTTTCTCTAAAAGAACACCGATAATTCGCGCAATATCTTAAGATAATATCCCTTGCGTGGTTTATCTTTTTAAATATTTCTTCACACTGTTTCTTATCTTTCTCCTTGCATCTATCAGGATGGTATTTAAGGGCTAAATTCCTAAAGGCATCTTTAATCTCTGCTATGCTTGCCTCTTCATCTAATCCTAGAATCTTTCTTGCTTCATCAACTTGCTTAAAACTTATCATATTGTAACCCTATTTTTATTTCCGGATGAATGTCCCTTCGCACCTAAGAAAATTCAATATCGGACAATTATTTTCAGCGAACCCTATAAGCTTTTTCGCTTTTTCAGCCTGGCTGCTTGAAGCAACAACTATCTGAGTGCGAATCTTAATTTCAGCAGAGGCTATATTAAATCCAGGAGATGCGACTATTTCAATAGTCTTATTACCGATAGAACACACCATGTGACAACTATTTTATAAGTAAATCTTTACTATCCGTTGACATATCTTCCGCCTATTCGCTCCTTCACGCTTTCTTATATCAAATGAGGATTAATTGCGGTTTCAATCTCTACCTTAGGGAGCGCGCCCACAATTTTATCTACGACTTCCCCATTTCTAAAGATCGCTAATGTCGGTATACTCATAACACCATAGCTGGAAGCCGTCTTAGGTGCATCATCCACGTTTAATTTACAAACTTTTAACTTTCCTTTATACTCTTTAGCAATTTGTTCAATTACCGGAGCAAGCCTAAGGCAAGGCCCGCACCAGGCAGCCCAAAAATCCACCAAAACAGGCAGAGCTTCATCCAGTACCTCTTGTTTAAAATTAGTATCAGTTATGTCAATCTCCATTTTATCTCCTCCATTGCAACAAAAATTTTATTAATAAATCTTTTCTCGCGCGTATATTTAAATTTTCTATTTTGTTCTATTGTTTTTTACAAATAATAACGGAAAAACTATATCGCTTACACAACAAGGAATCCAAACTGCTAAAAATAAAAATATAAAAATAGCAACATACGAAAACCAACTTAAAATTTCTAACTTTGCCATAATCATATGAAACAAAGACGCCCATGTACTTAACAACACATGGCCGGCATGAGGAAATTTTGTTCTTGGCTTAAAATAAGCAATAGCTATACCTAAAATGGCCAAAGGATTAACTAACCACCATTTCTCAATGAAGCCAAGATGTATCCCTCTATTAGGCATACCAAGCAGGAATTCAGCTACATAAGGAATAAGAGAATCGCTAATAGTCGCGATACCCACGGATCCAACATAGCCTATTATGGTTAAAACCCAAAAATTACATTTTCCTTTGATACAATTAATGCCTATGCTGGGACACGCATGAAGTTTATACATTGCCGCGGTAACTAACGCGCTTAAAAATACATGTAACGGATGGAGCACATAAAAAATATTATACGAAACCTTATAAGGCAAATTTAAAAAAAATGCCATAATAACTATTCCTGTAATTGCACCAAATATCGTAAAAGGCGCATGCATCTTTAGTTCTTTTAAAATATTCCCTGCCATTCTGTTAAACCTCCTACTCCAACTTCGTTTTAATTATCACAAAACCTCTTTCTCATTCTTTTAACTTTAATTTCTTTCTAAATCCAATACCTAACTAGATATATTTTTTAGTAACTTTGTTATGGTAAGCTGCCTTAAAGTGTTGTTTAACCGGGATTCCATATTTTTCATTCTCAACATTAGTAAGCATTTATTAGGATGAGGGCAAATGTCTTTCTCCAATAAACAACTGATGATATTTTTCTCAGTCCGAAAGATATGTACTATATCAATAATTCGTATTTTGTCCGGATTAATATTCAACATAAAACCGCCGCCATTTCCTTTTAAAGACTTTAATATACCGTGTTTACCCAATACCTGCAGGATTCTTCTTAAAAAAGCTCTACGCATATTTAATTTCTTTACCAGCTCATTTACAGAAATCACCTTAGCAGGGTTTAGAGCAAAATAAAACAGCGACTTAATCGCGTAATGAATATTTTTCGTGACTAATTTCATCCTAACTGTAAACTTTTAACGCACAAAATTTATCTCCGCACATAGAACAACCGCCCTTTTTTAATCTCGGAGCCTCACTAAGCAGTTCTTTAAACTTCTGGTGAAGCGTCGATATTGGCATTAACTTTAACCACCAAATCTTTGCCTACGGCTATCGGCCTAATGTTTTTATGATTTTTATTCGCCAAAACAACCGCTAAGCCCCGTGCAATATTTCTTTTTAAAACATTGATATTAATATTTTCTTCCCTGGCTATGTGCCGCAACATTGTATCCGATATCATCTTTTGCAATCTCCGCCACCTGAACAAAGCGAAATATCGCTCACCTTACCGCAGTCTCTGTATTTATATTCATAAATTAACATGTTTATCTTTAGTCTTCCAAAATTTCGGTTTGAACAACATCATCTTTTCTAATAACCCCAAATAATCAATAATCAGTTTTCCTTGCAAGTGGTCTATTTCATGTTGTAAAACTCTTGCTAAAAGCCTACGCGCCTCTAATTCGACAACCTTCCCCTTTTCATTTAATCCGCTTACAATAACTTCTTCTGGCCTATTAATAGTAACTCCTATGCCTGGGATACTTAGACAACCTTCCTCCCATCTTTTACCTAATCCTTTTGTTTTTAAGATTACCGGATTAGCCAATCTTATTGCGCCTTCGCCCATATCTACAACTATCAAATTTTTGGCAATTCCAATTTGAGGGGCAGCTAAACCAATCCCCGCAAAATACCTCATAGTAAAAAGCATTTCTTCAAAAAGCTTTACTTCTTTATCTGTAATCTCTTCTACCTGAGCGCATTTCTTTCTTAAAACACTATCCGGATATTTTTTTATTCCTAATGGTTCCATTTTTATTTAAATTCTAGATAATACTACATCTCTCATCTTACAGCCGGTTTCCTTTGCTATAACCGGACATTTCACCATAAACAAAAAGAAAATAGACCTTTTCTCTTGCGACAAAGACTCGAAATTACCTTGGCCCTTACTAATAACTATATCCACCTGTCTGAAAATCTTTAGAAATTCATCTGAGCAGTATTTTAAAATAGTACCTGGCGCATCAACTCCGCTGGAAATAACTTGAGCAATTTTATCTATCCCGCAAAAAACCGCGTCTTCCCTAAGGGCGTCATTAATCGCCGGCTTATCCCGAACCGCAAAAATAACTTTCCGATGATCACAAAACTCCTCAATAAAAATCCGGTCAAAAACAATCTCGCCGGCATTATCGGCCAAATAAAGGACTGTTTTTGCCGATTTTAAATCCCTCTTGAAACCCTCATATTCAAATACGCCCTTCCGGCCGGCAGTATAATTATCTTTCAGCAATTTTTGGATCTCTTCCTCAATATCCAGAGTATTCTTTGCCGCGTAATCGATGACATTGCCCGCTATAGCGAATTCAATCGCTGTTAACAAACGATCCTTGGATTGCGCGACCTTTTCTTTAAGTTTCGGGTAAAGCTCCATTGCCCGGCGGTTGCTTTGATCTTTAACTGTTTTATAAAGGTCCTGTTCTCCGAATCTTTTTCCAAAAATCTTATGCATCTTTCGCGCCATTTCCGGAGGAGTTAATCCTAGAGAAAACCCAGGAACCAAAGTCGCGACATCATTCATTATTTCTTTGTGAATAAGCTCATTCTTAGTAAATAACCGGCCCTGTTCAAGCGCTTGCCTAAAAAAACAGGGGATACAATCTAAATAAGTCTTCACTTAACTTTACCCCGTCTTTTCAATGTCTCTTCATCGCTTATGGACGTAACATCTTCAAGCGTTCTCTCGTCATAGACTGAAACTACATTGATTCCCTTGCGGATAGAAGTAAAATAATTCTTTATCTTCAAAAATTCTCCTCTTGCTAATGGTTTAATATGGCAAGGCCTTAACGGCGTGTTCAACTGAATTTCATCCGGCTGAATATAATTTGTAAAATAAACATACTTATTAATATCCTGTTTATTATTGCCTATGAACATTACCTGCAAGGCTAACTTTCCTTGATAATTCTCCCTAAATTCTTTTATGCCATCTAAAATACTATCGAATTTTATTCCCTTAACAGGCCTATTAATTTCCTCTAAAGACTCTTGGGAACAGGCATCTAGCTTAACAACAACAAAATCTGCTAAAGACAGTTCTGTTCTTACTTCACCTAGCTCCATTAAAGAGCCATTAGTTATAACCGCAATTGGCTCTTTACGAATTAACTTTACTGCTTTTATCATCTCACCTAAATTTTCAGCCAACGTAGGCTCTCCAGCCCCTGAAAATGTTATATAATCTATCTTCAACGCAGGCAACATATCCAATTCCACAACAATCTCCTTAGCTTCAATAAATTTTTTTCTTTCATTAGTAAGAAGGCCTGTTTTACCAATCTGACAATAAACACAATCAAAGCTGCATACTTTTCTCCCTTTAGAGATAGGGTCTATACCCAAAGAACTCCCTAATCTCCAAGAAGGCACCGGGCCATAAATATATTTAAACGCTGGCTTCATTATCTATTTTTCGACAAATTCTTTTATTTTATCCACTATACCCATAAAGGACTCAGCGGATTTTGATTTCTCTTGAAAAGAAACAAATGGTGTACCCTTATCACCAAAGTCAACAAATTCCGGTTGAAATGGCACCCTTCCTAAAAACGGAACTTTTAATCCTTCAGCGGCTTTCTCGCCGCCACCTTTTTTGAAAATATCTGTTTCAACATGGCAATGCGGACAAATAAACCCGCTCATATTTTCGATTATCCCGACTACCGGTATTTTTATTTCTTGAGCAAATAAAACACTTTTTCGTGCGTCAAGTATAGCGACATCCTGTGGTGTAGTTACAATAATAATGCCACTTACGTTAGGAATAAGCTGACAAACGCTTAAAGGCTCATCACCTGTTCCGGGAGGCGAATCAATAACCAGATAATCCAAATCACCCCAGTTCACAT
>CAZOSW010000040.1:0-9048 GCA_964582765.1 uncultured Planctomycetales bacterium
CCTTGCATACGGCCAAAATTCGGGCTTCCAATGTGGCCATTATTTATTGGAGACTCAGTAAATCATGAGAATTCTTTTTATAACTTTAAGTAATCTCGGTGACTGTATCTTGACCCTTCCGGTCTTAGACGCCTTAAGAGAAAAATACCCGCAGGCACATATTAGCTGTCTTGTCCCTGCCAGGCCTAGCGAAATTTTTGTTAATAATCCGGCAATTGATAAGGTAATTATTTTTGACAAACATGCTAAATTATTGGATAAGTTTAAATTATTTCTTTCTTTAAATAAGGGGAATTTTGATATAGTTGTTGATCTGCGTAATAGTTTTTTTGGTGCGTTTCTTCCGGCTAAAAAGAGAAGCTCGCCTTTGCGTACCATCCCTTTAAAAATCAAGCATAGCAAAAATAGGCATTTATTTTGGGCGGGATTTGGCTATGATCTTATAAGCAGCAAACCGCGTAAATCATTAATAATTACTCTTCGGGATTCTAAATATATTGAAGATATTTTAAATAGGCACAACTTAATTAATAGTAACAAATTGATAATAGTTGCGCCCGGCGCAAGAAGCCAGCTTAAGTGTTGGGATAAACAAAACTCAAGCCAACTTTGCCGTCAACTTATTAATGACGGTTGGGATGTAATTTTAGTTGGGGATAAGAATGATCAGCCTGCGTGTTCATATGTGCAGGATAAATCTCCGGCAGTTGTTGACCTTTGTACAAAAACATCAATATGCCAACTGGCTGCTTTATTGAAAAAGGCAAAACTTTTAGTGACCAATGATAGTGCGGTAATGCATTTAGCCAGCTATTTGGATGTGCCGGTGGCGGCAATATTCGGCCCTACTGATGATGTCAAATACGGCCCATGGTCGAAAAAGAGTATGGTTATTAAAAAAGATATTTTTTGCCGGCCTTGTGAGAAAGCGCTATGCCGTTTTGGAACGGTTGCCTGTTTATCGAGCATAAAACCAGAAGAAGCCTTTGTCCAGATTAAATCACTTCTTGTTGATAATGACAAATTGATTATTAAAAATAGCGATAAGCAGTATCGCAGAATTCTTATTTCTCGCATTGATCGTATAGGAGACGTGCTTTTATCGACTCCGGTTATTAAGGCCTTAAGAGAGAAATTTCCGCAGGCATATATCTCTATGATGGTTGCACCTTGCTCAAGAGATGTCGTAGAGGGTAACCCCTATTTGGATGAAGTTATTATTTATGATAAGGATGGCAAACATAAAACCTGGATGCGAAGTTTAAAATTTGCCAGCAGGTTAAAGAAGAAAAAATTTGATTTGGCCGTTATTCTGCATCCGAATATCCGCATGCATCTGTTAACTTTTTTAGCCGGTATTCCCGAGCGCTTGGGTTATAATCGTAAATTGGGGTTTTTGCTCAATCTTCGCAGAATACATTCAAAGCAGGAGGGGGTTAAACACGAAGCAGGGTATAATCTTGATTTACTTAAAACTCTTGGCGTAATCGGGGATCCTTATGATTTATTTATGCCTATAAAAGTTGAATCAGAATTATATGTCAATGAGCTTTTTAGGAAAGAAGGCATCAACCCAGCAGACAGAATATTAGCAATTAATCCTGGGGCAAGCTGTCCTTCAAAGATTTGGCCTGCGGAGCGCTTTGCACGGGCTTGTGAAAAATTAGTTAGCCTGTATAACTTAAAAATTGTGATTTTAGCCGGGCCCAAAGATATGCTTTTAGCAAATAAAATTCCACTGCAGTATGGAAGTAAGAACAGAATAATAAATTTGGCAGGGAAGACTTCTTTAAGCCAGATGGCCAGTATTCTTAAAAGATGTGTTTTGTTTATATCCAATGATTCCGGTCCGGTACATATTGCTTCTGCGTTAGGCACACCGGTTATTTCAATCTTCGGGCGTAATCAGCCAGGGCTTAGCCCCCGGCGCTGGGGGCCGCTGGGTAAGCACGATAAGTATCTCCATAAAGATGTAGGCTGTATCCAGTGCCTGGCGCATAATTGCAAAAAAGAATTTGCCTGCCTTAAGGCAATCAGCGTTGAGGATGTAGTTTCAGCCGCTGAGTCGATCTTGAAAGTTAAATAATTTTACGCGGGTCCTGCCTTGGGGTATTTTCTAGGCGCTTACGCGCTGCGAAAACCAACAGAGTCAGATAGAGTAGATAGTGGTGTGTAAATATATATTTGCTTTAGCGTGGAAATGTGCTAAAATTATTACTTCCCTATGATAAATATGAAGAGGATAAAGACATATTCGATAAAGAGCCGCCTAAGCAAGGTGAATAAGGGGGATTTTGCGCTTAAACCTGTTAAGGCCAAGAGTTTTAGTAGCTTTTTTGATTCTTTGCCTGATATTCTAAAAGCAAAGGATTTACGCATGGTTTCTTCTGACATAGTTTCGGCCCGAAAGAAGAATAAAGGAGTGATTTTTATGGCCGGAGCCCACGTTATTAAGTGCGGGCTTAATCCGGTATTAATCGAGCTGATTAAGAAAAAAGTAATTACCTGTATCTGTTTAAACGGCGCAGGCATTATTCATGATTTTGAGGTTGCTTTTCAGGGAAAAACTTCTGAAGATGTTGCCGAGAATCTTAAAACCGGAAAGTTTGGTATGGCAAGGGAGACAGCGGATTTCCTAAACTGCGCGGCTAAAAAAGGGGTTAAGAAAGGCTTTGGTTTAGGCTACGCAGTGGCAAATGCGCTAGCGACGACGAACTTAAAAAATAAAGATTTAAGCCTGCTCTATAATGCTTATAAGCATAAGGTGCCGGTTTGTGTTTTTGTAGGAATCGGCACGGATATAATTCATCAGCATCCGTCATTTGACGCCGCCTCTACCGCAGAGGGGTCATTGAGGGATTTTCATATTCTTGTCGAAAATATCCCTTCACTAAATCAGGGAGGGGTAGTTTTAAATTTTGGTTCGGCAGTATTATTGCCCGAGGTATTTCTAAAAGCGCTTAACCTTGCGCGTAATCTAAGGAATAATGTCCGAAATTTTACCACGGCAAATTTCGATATGATTTATCAATATCGATCGAGCCAGAATGTGGTAACTCGTCCGACACTATCAGGGGGCAATGGTTATTATATTATCGGCCACCATGAAATAATGCTTCCGCTTTTAGCGCAGAGCATAATTGAAAAGATATGAAGAACTTAAGGAATATAATTAAAAAATTTAATCAGGCGAAAATTCTGGTTGTTGGCGACCTGATTCTTGATGAATATATTCGCGGTACTGTTGAAAGAATCTCTCCGGAGGCTCCGGTCCCTGTGCTTTGGGCCAATAAGCGCGATTTTGCCCCCGGAGGCACAGCTAATGTTGCAAATAATATTAGCTCGTTTGGCGGCAGAGTTACTTTACTCGGAGTGACAGGAGATGACGCTAATTCAAAAATTTTATTTAATGAGCTGAAAAAAAGAAAAATTGATACAAGGAGTATTTTTATAGAAAAAAATAGGCATACGACTGTAAAAACAAGAATTCTTGCCGGGCATCAGCAAGTGGTAAGGGTAGACTGGGAGCACACTCATGACCTTAGCAATGAGATTAACGCTAAAATTTTAAGATTTGTTGAAAAAAACATTGATTCTTTTGACGGGATTATTATTGAAGATTACGGCAAAGGAGTAATTAATATCGCTCTTCTTGGAAAACTTATTTCTTTTGCTCGGAGTAATAAAAAAATTATTACCGTTGATCCTAAGGAAGAAAATTTTCGGTATTATCGCGCAGTAACCTCCATTACTCCTAATCGCAAGGAGCTGGAGAATGCCGTCAGAAACCTTAAAGTCCAGGATAGGGCAAATCGTTTTAAAATAAATACTGATAAATTATTTACGGATAAATCGGTGGATCAAGCTGCGCGGGAGATTCTGGGATATCTAAATTTAGATTCTATTTTGGTTACTTTGGGCGAGCAAGGAATGAAGCTATTGGAAAAGAATGGCCGCCTTACGCATATCCCGACGCAAGCTCAGGAAGTTTTCGATGTTTCAGGTGCAGGAGATACCGTAATCAGCGCTTTTACTCTGGCCCTTTGTGCCGGTAGCACAAAATTAGAAGCAGCCTATATTGCTAATTTTGCCGCAGGCATTGTTGTCGGTAAATTAGGCACGGCAGTTACAGATTCTAAGGAACTTTTAATGAGGATAAAATAAAATGAGGATAAAATAAATGGATGTAATCGGAGTTATACCTGCCAGGTATTCATCAACTAGATTTGAGGGTAAGCTGCTTGCGGATATTATGGGTAAGCCAGTGCTGCAGCATGTTTGGGAGCGCGCTAAACTCGCCCGCATGCTGGATGATTTAATTATTGCCTGTGATAATGAAATTATCCTCAAGGCGGCAGGAGAATTCGGAGCCAAGGCTGTTATGACTTCTAAGGAACATACCTGCGGGACAGATAGGATTAGCGAAGTAGTTAATCCTTTAGATGTAAAAATTATTATTAATATTCAAGGGGATGAGCCGCTGATTCATCCAATGATGATCGATAGTGTCGCCAGGGCATTATTGGAGGACTCTTCTGTTAATATGGCGACGGTCTGTAAGAAGATTGAGGATTCAATACAGGTATTTGACCCTAATGTTGTAAAGGTAGTGGTAGATAAAAATAATTTTGCCCTCTATTTTTCGCGCGCTCCTATTCCATTTCTTGCGCCGAATGCTGAGATTGAACAGGTAACTTATTATAAGCATATCGGACTTTACGCCTACACTAAGGATTTCCTTTTTATTTATAAAAATCTACCTGTTTCTAATCTCGAGAGGACTGAGAAATTAGAACAACTACGTGTTCTATCTGAAGGTTTTAAAATAAAAGTGATTGAAACAACTTTTGATACTGTGGGCGTAGACACCTTCGAAGATTTAGAAAAAGTAAAAAAACAATTACAGAAGGGTATAAACTAAATGCATCAGGTTAATGTAAAAAATATAAAATTTGGAGATAAGTATCCGCTTGTCCTTATTGCCGGTCCATGCGTGATTGAATCAGAGAGTTCTTGCTTGGCAGTTGCCAAACAGATTAAGGATATTGCGGCTTGCCAGGGCATACCATTTATATTTAAATCCAGTTTTGATAAAGCAAACCGGCTTTCTTTGGGTTCTTATCGTGGCCCGGGCTTAAAAAGGGGGCTTACGATTTTGAAAAAAATAAAACATCAGCTTAAGGTTCCTATTCTCAGTGATGTGCATTGCACTAAAGATATTTCCGCTGTCAGCGAAGTATTAGATATTATCCAGATACCGGCATTTTTATGCCGCCAGACTGATATTGTATTGGCAGCGTCAGCAACCGGGAAAGTTGTAAATATTAAAAAAGGGCAGTTTCTTGCTCCCTGGGATATCTTGCCAATAATCAAGAAGGTTGAATCTACGGGCAATAGGCAGATTTTAATTACGGAACGGGGAGTGAGTTTTGGCTATAATAATTTGGTTACGGATCTGCGTAGTATAAAGATTATGCGTGATTTTGGGTATCCGGTAATTTATGATGCTACGCATAGCGTGCAGCTTCCCGGAGGCAAAGGTAACTGCTCCGGAGGTCAGAGCGAGTTTGTTGAGGGTCTATCACGAGCAGCCGTGGCATTTGGTTGTGATGGTTTATTTTTAGAAGTGCATAATGATTCGAAGAATGCGCCTTGCGACGGGGCAAATATGATTAATTTTAAAGAATTAGAAAATCTCCTTAAGCAGGTAAAAAAGATTAGGCAGGCAATTGTTAGTTAGTAGTCCTTAGGATGAACAATGGTATTCATGGTCGATGGACAATAGCCTATCGCCGATAAAAACTTCATTACAGAAAGGTTTTATAGACTATAGTCTATCGACTAAAGTCCCTGATTTATAGTTTTTTTACCTATGGGTTTAAGTTCAAAAAAGGAAGAACCGTGAATATAGACGTGATTAAACGGGCAAAAGAAGTTTTCGATATCGAAGCACAGGCAATAAACCTGCTTAAGAAACGTTTAGGTAGAGATTTTACCAGGGCCATAGAGATAATTCTTAAATGCAGAGGCAGGGTAGTAATCAGCGGAATGGGGAAAACCGGCATTATCGCTCAGAAATTTTCTGCAACCCTGGCTTCTACCGGCACCCCTAGTTTGTTTTTGCATACCGCAGAGGCAATCCACGGAGATTTAGGTAAAGTTACCGGGGATGATGTCGTAATTATTCTTTCTAATAGCGGCGGAAGCGAAGAGATGAAACAGCTCCTGCCGATACTTAAGAAGATAGGTTCTGTGATAATTTCTCTTACCGGAAATACCAAATCGATTCTTGCTAAATACAGCGATGTGGTCTTAGATGTTTCAGTTAAAAAAGAGGCCTGCCCTTTGGGCCTGGCTCCTACTGCTTCGACTACTGCTTCGCTTGCTATGGCAGATGCTTTAGCAGTATGTTTGCTAGAACGCAAAGGTTTTAAAGAAAAGGATTTTGCCTTTTTCCATCCCGGAGGGGCTTTAGGCAGGCGGCTACTTTTAAGTGTCCAAGATATTATGCGTAAAGGCAAGGCTAATGCGATTGTAAATGAGAACAAAAAAGTTTCTCAGGTTTTATTTGCTATAACGGCTGCCCGCGCAGGTTCGGCAATAATTGTTGATAAAACCGGCAGATTAAAAGGAATTTTTACTGATGGAGACCTGCGCCGTAGCCTGGCGAGCGAAAAAAATTTAGTAGGCCGGTTAATTAAAGAGGTAATGACCAAAAATCCAACCGTAGTAAAAAAAGATATGCTGGCTGCCGAGGCAATGCGGATATTACAGGCTAAAAAAATAGATGAGGTTCCGGTAGTTGATAAAAACATGCGTCCTCTGGGCTTATTGGATGTGCAAGATTTGCTTAAGGCGGGATTGGTTTAAAATATGGATAATGGGATTAGTGAAGAATTAAAGGCGCGTTTTAAAAAAATTAAACTGCTTCTTTTGGATGTAGACGGGGTTTTAACCGACGGTAGAATAATTTATGATTCCCGGGGCAGGGATTCAAAATTTTTTGATGTGCACGATGGTTTAGGCGTTTTTGTTTTACATAAATTCGGAATCAAGACAATCCTTATTACAGCTAAAAGTTCTAAGGCGATAAAACCGCGCGCTCGCGACATGCGCGTTGCAGAAGTTTTTGCTGATATTTTTCCAAAAACTGCTGTCCTGGATAAGATCCTTAAAAAATACAATGTTTCTAAGGACCAGGTCTGTTTTATGGCCGATGACTTAGTTGATCTGGCGCTTATGCGAAAAGTCGGCCTGCCTGTGGCAGTTGCTAATGCATCCAGCCCGATAAAAGAGGCGGCTGCTTATATCACTAATCGCGCAGGCGGACGCGGAGCGGTTAGAGAAGTTGCGGAGTTAATTCTTAAGTTGCAGAATAAATGGAAAGATGTTTTAGATTTTTATGAATCATAGGATAGTAGTTTTAGTTTTTGTATTTTTATTTTTCTCCCGCACTAATCTTTTAGCGGAAGAAAGCAAAGAGATAAAAGAGTCTACTCAGCAGATCGGGGATTTTTCTCTTTCCGGGTTTGGCGATAAAGGTAAGAAATCATGGGATTTGGCAGGAAAATCCGCGGATATATTTAATGAAGTTGTTAAACTTAAAGAAGTAAAAGGCAACCATTACGCACAGAAAGATAATATTAATTTAACTGCTGATAACGGCGATTTTAACAAAAAAAGCGCAGTAGTGCATTTACAGGATAATGTAGTGATTACTACCTCAAGCGGCGCAAAGCTTACCACTGATTCTCTTGATTGGGACCGCAAGCAGCAGATAGTTAGCACTTTGGATAAAGTTAATTTAGAACGTGCGGATATGAATCTTTCAGGGGTTGGGGCAAAGGGGCATACTGCCTTAAAACAAGTGGTTTTAGAAAAGAATGTCCGGCTGGATATTACGCCTTTAGATAAAGAAAAAAATAAAAAAGAAAAAATTGCTATTACTTGTGATGGGCCGCTAGATGTGGATTATGAAAAAAATATTGCTATATTTAATAATAATGTTAAAGTGGAAAAATCGGATTTAACAATCTATAGCGATAAGATGCAGGTTTATTTTTCCCCCAAGCAAGAGGAAGGCAAGGCTGCTGTAGAAGGCGCGGTTATTTCAAGTTCGATTAATAAAATTGTAGCTCAGGGAAATGTGCGTATATTGCGCGGCGAAAACATCTCATATAGCCAGGAAGCAATTTATAACGCGTTAGATAAAAGAATAACTTTAACCGGCAAACCTCAGATAGTCATTTACCAGACGGAGACTCAGTAAATGCAACTTTTGGAAACTAAAGGACTGGCTAAGAGCTACGACGGACGAGCTGTGGTAAAAGGCGTTGATATAACAGTCAAGCGCGGAGAGATTGTCGGGCTTCTCGGCCCCAATGGCGCAGGCAAAACTACAACTTTTTATATGATTGTAGGCATAGTTGCTCCTAATCGAGGGACGATTGTCTTTGATAACCATGAAATTACTAATTTACCCATTCATGAGCGCGCGCGTTTTGGCATAGGATACCTTTCGCAAGAAGCCTCCATATTCCGTAAACTTACGGTTGAAGAAAATATAAACGCAATTTTAGAGACTTTGCCTTTAAGCCGCCCGGAGAGAAAACGCAGGCTTGTTTCTTTGCTTGAAGAGCTAAATATTGCGCACCTAGCTAAAAATAAAGCATATACTTTGAGCGGTGGCGAGAGAAGGCGGCTTGAAATTACCCGGGCCTTAGTAACTAATCCGTCTTTTATACTTCTAGATGAGCCATTTAGCGGTATTGACCCGATAGTAGTCAATGAGGCGCAGGAGATTATTAAAGAGCTAAAAGCAAAAGGGCTCGGAATTTTATTAACTGATCATAATGTGCGGGAAACTTTAGCCATAACCGACCGGGCTTATTTAATTTCAGATGGGGAAATTCTTATAGCAGGAACGGCGCATGAACTGATTAACCACCCGCAGGCGCGCCAGGTTTATTTGGGTGAGAAATTTAGAATGTGAGTGAGGGCATAACTTATGGAGCGCGAAAGCGCGACATAAGTTATTGCCCGAACTCA
>CAZOSW010000041.1:0-9043 GCA_964582765.1 uncultured Planctomycetales bacterium
CCGCCAAGAAAACTATGAATTGCTTGAGAAAAATTAACCCCGGTTGCCTGCTTCATATTATTTAAAATTAAACCCCCAAAACCAAGCATTCCTATTATAGCAGCAATAACACAAAGATGCATTAGATTCAACCGGGGTTGCGTAAAATTAGGAATAATAATCTTTAATAAATTCTCACTAATTATTTTCTTAATATTAAAGTGTAAATCAATAATTCCGTGGACTAAATTACCTATTCCGATAATGCTTATAATAACGGGTGAAATCAAAATATCCTGCTGAGATAAGAAAAATATACTGAGAACGAATAAAATAAAATTAACCAATATCCCGCCCCAACAAGGAGGAGCCCTGGTTTGATAATTTATACCCGCGAATAAATCTTTTACTGACAAATTTAGCGGAATCAAACTGCCTGTTAATTTATACTGCAAGAGATTGCCTAATTCATGCGGCACCACAAATGGGCTCAAGATTATTCTTAAAGGCCAACAAGGCTGGTTAGCGAAAAATCGGCGTTCTAACATATTCATAAGATAAGAAGGCTGTTGGGATTCGCCTGAAGTAATCGTTGCCTGGATATCAGAATATTTTACCCTCAGTCCGACTAACGCAAGAATAAGCAAGCTGCCCTCATCAAAATGGCCAATAAAATTACCGCCTAACCCTGGATTGCTTCCTACATTAAATCCCGCCTGAATAAGATCTTTATCGCTATCATCTAGGATAACTAAACGTTGTTGTATTTCATCTAAACTTAACTGGGAATAACCATATTGTAATTGCATAATCTGGGCAACCCATTCTAAAGCTATAGACTTTCTCATACCGACGGGCTGAATATCAAGAAGGCATTCTCTAAAAATACGGTCGATAAACACAGGCCCTACCTGTACTGCAGGCATATTATCCATTTGGCCCTTAATTTCATCTATGCCTTCATCTAATATAGCTTCTATCTCCTTTAGGCGGTATTCTTGTTCTATGGGTATCACTAAAGTTATCCCACGCTCATTTTTAACAATATGAATGCCACCAAAACCTCTTAGTCGTCGAGTTGCAATTTTAGCTATACGCTCTTTAAATTCCGGAAAAAATTCATGAGAATATAATTTCTGCTCAGGATGAGCCAATTCTACTAAATTAATAGATTTGCTAGTAACGACATATATATCTTCTTGTAAAGAAGGATCAATATACTGAGCCCAAAATGCATACGGGGCAAACCCATCAGAATTAAATGGCGCTCGAGCAGTAATAGAAAACAAAGGCAACGTCATTAAAAGTGTATTTAAAATACTCCATAACTGGGGAGACATTACAATTTTACCTTTTGGTTTAACTGTATCGTCAATATCTACCACCAATGCTATCCAATCCCGGCAAAATGATTGCCTTACTGCGTCATTTAAGAAAATGTTCATAAATGAAGCCTTTTCGTTAAGCATCTGTATAAAATTTGGATCATCGGCAATAATCCCGATCCATTGATAAAATTCATCGGCATCTTTAAAGCCAGACAGTTCTACCAATGGGGGAAGAATCTGCGCATTAAACTCATTTAAAACTAAACTACACTTTCTCTCGGCATAACAAATACTTTCCTTGATTTCATCGATAATTACACCTGCTGCTGTTAACTGAGCCATTAAAGAGGCTCCATCTACTTGATGCTGAGCCAATATTTTTTCTATTTCATCTTCTTTAACTACTCCGCTGTCTATTAAAACCATAATTTCAAAAATGAATTTACCTCTAGAAGTTAAAACCATTACCTGATTAGGATATTGCGTAAGATGAAGTTTTAACAAAGTACGCAGCATCCGATAGTTTCTCCTGATCAAATTATCTTTTTGCGATCCATGCGCAATTTTTGGACCTTTCTCAAACATTAGGATATCGCTGGTTCTTACAGCACGGCAATGGCTATCTTTAACTTGATCAAAATCTATCTCAAAATTAAGAAAATCGATTGCAAGTGAAGGAGTAATCTCCTGCGGGAAATGACTTTTTAATGTATAGCAACGCACCCTGCCGCTATAATCTTCGTTAAGCATATTAACTTCAGCCAGAGCCATCACATCCGCAGCAATAGCCCCTAACTTGACCCGCACAGGCAAAAGATAATCAATGCTCCCTCGCTTCAATGGGCTATTTATTAAAACAGATGGGTACGCATATTCTGCAAGTGAATAATAAAGCAACGGGAAATCAGAAAATATGTTACCCACCAATTCCACTTTATCCGGGGTAAAAATCTGGTGTTTTAGATAGTCGTATTTTTGAGCAATTAATATCCAATGCGCTCCGGTTCCCACGCGCTCAGAACGATGGTCAAAAATTGTGGGAAGAATAATAAACTCATAAGGCCTTCCTGATGCATCTTGATATAATAGATGTGCGGCATCGTACGGATGGCCTCTGAATCTTGATTTTAACTCAAGCTCCCCTATCTGACTTCCTCCTTGAGCCTTAAAGACAGCCGCGATAACATTTTGAGCTGCTTCTGTATCTTCTATATTTTTTAATACCAGGCGAAAAGTAAAATAATCGTTTACCCCTTTTAATTCATACTCCCCAAACAATAAAGCACGAACAGTATTAAGCCCCCACCTATAAACAATCTTCTTAATAATCGCGGCTATATCTTTAAGCCTGCCCGTTACAACTTCAAACTCTATGTTTTGTTCTACTAATCCATCAATTATTTTAGTTGTTAAATCATCGATTATTTTTACCCCATCTTCGAAATAATCATCTAGCCATAGATAACGCTCTAGCTCATTTAATGCTTGCTGGTACCGATCCTGATATCTCAACTGATATAATTTATCTTGAAGACGAGAGGCTAATATTGGTAGTCGTAGACGCAGGGCAAGAATTCCGTAAACTTCCTCTACCTCCTTAGACAATTGAAATATTAAAGCCTCCTGTTTTTGTTTTGGGATATTATTAATAAACGCTTTTAAAGTATCAACAGTCGCCTCTAAGCTGGCAAATGCCAGAAGTATCCCTAATGGGTTAGGAGATTCCTGTAATCCCTCCTTCTCATTATCTGGTAAAAAAGAAACTTGGATTAATTTATTCATCTGGTTAAGAACGATACTTTTACCTTTTGTTTCAACCTGGGGAAAATAACGCTGTTCTCTAACCCGCCACATCGCAGATACTAAACTTGCAATCGTTTTTTTATCTTTATCGCTAAGAAATAATATCGGTTGGATAAAAAAACCGTTACCGGTATTCTCAGCTAAACACAATAACGCCGCTGCCCGAGCCTGGCTAATAAGTGCCATCTCTGCTTGAGAAAATCTTACTTTCATTTCTTCTAAATTACCAAGGCATTCCTGAATAATTAACTCGAAATTTAGTAATACCGATAGGGCATAATCGTAATATCCTAAACCGCTGGCGAATTTACGATTCCTGTAGATCCTTTGGCAATTATGCATGATATCTATAATATCTGCCTGAGCACTAATTGCTTGGTTATGATCCCTATAAGACTCATGAATCCGGATATTAATAATAACTTTTTTAATCTGCTCCTCTGTCAGCTGGATTTCCTCTCTGAGGATCCTTATTAATTCTTTTTCTCCTCCTTTAATATATTTAAAAATATTTCTTGGGTCGTTAACGGCAATTGGTAAATCATCTACATTATCTACTGGCGGCCCACGGTATTTCCCGGATGCAACTAAATACTTAGCTACTCTCAATAATATGGTACCTAACCAATTAAATCTTTGACTAACATGCTCAGGTTGATTAGGTAATTCAGCGGCCTGGAATTGACTTGCAGGCGAAATACTATGGGACTCCGCGTTTTCCTCTCCTTTCCGGATCAAATCCCTGAAGAACTCTATATAATACCCTGCTGAACCAGGCATCTCTAGAGCGTCACAATATTCTGTTATGGCGCACTCAACAGCCTCACGGTCAAGATATTGATTCTCCTCGCCTCTTAAAGCCAGTATATCCGCAATCCATCCCGATGCATCGATATTACTCGATTCGTATGGCCCAAGGTATTGTCCATTTGTATGGAGATGGCCTAAACTTTTATGTAGCACATTATGGACCACATGAAGAAGAAAGACTACATTCACAATTGCACGACGCATAATCTGATCCGAGGCTTCTGCTAAAGAAACGGGTTCTCCGTTACGAGAAACTGTGATATTTACCTTGCCATCTTGAGGTTCGGAGAAATGGAGAGATATATTAAAACCAAAATATGCAAAAACTCGCTGCCAGCGTTGTATATGTATCTGACGTTCATCTTCGGTTAGAAAAGCCATTTGAAAAAGAGGCATATTTTTTAAATCTGATATCCTTTCCCCTGTAGGTAAATAATATACGAATACAACTCTATCCTCGCGTATTTCTTCGGGGATACCTGCGATTTCTAATCCCCTCTGTAACATATAGCATCCAGCTCCTCTATCTTGTATTAATTGCCTTTCTTCGTCAGAAAGCGTCTTTCCATAATCCGCTAAAAACCTTTCACTATCTTTAACGTAAACCGGGATGCCTGAATAACGAAATAGCCCCATCGGCCTCATCAAGGATAAATCAGCTACTCCGTATATTTCTTTCAAATATTCAAGAAATCTATCCGCTTGTTTTTTTGCCCGCGCATACGCATCCTGTATAACAGTGATCACACTTATTGCTTCTGAGGCAATTGTTTCTCTTTCTCCTCCCCAAAATTGCTGCGGCCCTAGTTCGCGCGGATAAAATGTAAAGCAAGTTAGGTAAGGCTTCTCCATTTCGCTTAAAAGCATTACACCGCCCTCGTCAGTTTCTATTCCGCCATCCAGCAGCATCATATCGAGTGTCGCTTGAACATCCTGTGGATCTGTATTATCCGGTAATTCGTATAAGAGCCTTTGCGGAATGACCTTCATTCCTGTGCCTTTGAAATGTAACATTCCGCCTTCAGGCAAAGCAACCCTAATTACTCGATTATGAATATCACGATGTCCCGGTAAATGATCCGGACGCTGCATGGGAATACAAATACTATCTGCTAAGGCAATTCTCTCTCTTTGAGCGATTGAAAATAATAATCTTTGTAATGATGGCTCTATTACAACGCCATGGCCGCTGCTAATATCGACTGCCTCAACCCATACCTCACTTTCAGAATTTGGTAATCTATCCAGCACTATGCCCTTAACCCCAGCACCTACAGTCAGCCTATCCTTATCACCTGTTCCAAGAGTAAAAATTTCACCGCCCGCGACGGGTTTACTCCTATATACCATCATGAACGCCGGTAATACCAAACCGATACCTATCAATAGCACGGCCAACCACCCCGGCAAAATACCAAATAGATAGCTTATAATGGAAAATACAGGGAGGAATGTTGCGTAGAGAGAATTATTCTTGCTCGATGCCGGAACCTGCGAAGAAACAGCCGGGCGATCAGGGTCAAAAAGAGGTAGCTGTTCCGGTTCCTGAGTTACCTCTAGAATATCCGGCTTGCCCTTAACCTCCGGCTTATGTAAAGAAACCTGCCAGTTCCTGGGTTTTTCTACCAAGAGCACAAACTCTGCATCCTTTAAACAAACCAACATTTCATCTCGTAGTTTAGCAGAGGCAAATATTACATCTAAATCCCTCCCCTTAAATTGCGTAATTAACGCTGCACGTTTCTGAGTTGTAAGATCAAAAACATTGGCCATTCGATAATCGCTCCCTGCAGCTTTGCCCAATATATCCGCGGTTTGGGCAAGGTCAACTACAATCATAAACGGCCCCGGCCGGTAATTTCTCAACAGCTCTAATAACTTCACTAGCCTTTGCACCTTTAAATGGTTTACTTGATGGCTAACCAGCCAGCTTAAGGCATTCATACCCCTTACTTCCATTGCCTTAATTAACGCCTGGCTGGATTTATTTTCCTCCTGAACAGACTTTTTCTTTAAATAACTATTTAAAACCTGCGGGCCTTTACTCTGCAGATATTTTAAAGCCGTTAAGGCCTTACGCAAAAATGCCAACCAATAATTAATTTCTACTGCCGGATGATTTAAAAGATACGGATTGGATGAGACTTCAGCAAGCGCTTTAGTTTTAGCAATTAATATTCCTAATCTCTCTAATCTTTCCTGATTAATATAGGCCTGACTGGTAAAGATCAAACGGATATCAGCCAAATCAACTTCCCGGGCTAAATCCTGATATCGATTAGATGAATAGTGGCTTAAGGCATTCGCCAGGCTATCAAGCGAAGTTCTTAATTCTTTTAGTGCCAACGAAATCAAAGAGCGTAATATTCCTTGTATTGTCTGTATATGTTCTAAAGCTGTTAAATCTTGATCACTCCATATCGGAGGCTGTTGTGACCGGGCTCTAGCCTGAGTCGAATCACGGCCCGGAAGAAGAATACCTGCATCCTCTTGTATGATTCCTATCCGTAAATTATATCTGTTTACAAATCTCTCTGAGGCATAGAATCTGCGAACCGCCAAAATAATTTTATCCGGCCCTACTTCATTACCCTGCTGAAAATAAGCAATAAGATTGTATTCTCCCTTTTTATGCCTACGCGAGGCCTCTGCGGTAAAAATAATTCTTAAATTATCCGGCGTAATCGGAAGATCTCTCAGGCGCTCAGCAACCATCTTTACAGTTACCGCATCTCCTGCCAAATAATCTACTAATGTTTTCGAAGATAAACCCAAGTGCCTGGCAACTACTCTCTTAACCGCCTCTTCTTTTCTCTGAACATAAGCCCTTAATCCGGTTATACCGGATTGCTCAAAGCGCTTCAGTCCAGAGATTACCATCCATAAACAGCTTAATAATACAAGCGCATTCTGCAGTGCGCGATAATCATCTCCTAGCCACTCGATTATAAAACTCCTTATTTCTTCATGATATTTGAAACTTAATTCTCTGCGGTAAAGTTTTAAATAATCTAATCCTTCATATACCGGTATCATCTTCCTTAAATCTTCTAAAGCTTCGGAGTACATCTCTCTAAGCAGAACAAAAACCTGTAGTTGATTTTCTAATGCCTGCGCCTGTTCATGAGAAAAGCCATTATTTTCGGCAAGCTCATGAATAAGAATTCTTTCTAAGGATTTTAATTTCAGGTAGGAACTTTCAATATAGAGAATGAATTGGAAATCTTTTTGGAGGATATAGGCACCGAAGGTAATTGTATTCGTCGATATTATTCTTATTTCAGATACTAGCGGAGGCCCTCTTAAGATGCCTTTTCTGCTCAAAAATTCTAAAAAAGGATTAATAGTTTCCTGGGCTCTTAACAACTTATCTTTTAAGACAGGCTCACTTACTCTGCCCTGGTTTATAGCTTGCTGAATATTACGTTCTATCTGCTTACTCGTTCCCCAGCCAGTACAGCCTACGGCTTTATCCTTGGCTAGCTTTCTAGAAACTGCACATACAAATTCATCTGCATACTTATAATGCTTGTATATATCTAAAATAATCCCAAAAAACCGCGCACGTAATCTTGGCGGAACAATAACATAACAATGGTGAATTACCTGATGTAACGAATTCACATAATCGTAAGAACTTGTTATCATTTCAGTTGCAAGTTCAGTATCAGTTTTTAAAACAGCCAAAAGCTCATTCCAGGCATCTCGCATCGGGTTCTCATCGTCTTGGTAAAGACGACGAAGCACCACTTCATCTTTTTCATATTCAGCCCACGCAGGGAAAAAAAATGTATATTTTGAGACAGGCTTAACTACCAACGGCTCTTTAATAATTTCCAGTTTAAATGCAAGGAGGCCAGCGGGATAATAATGATGATACTCTAACTCCAATCCTAATCTATTAGCTAATGAGTGGAAGAACTCCAACGATCTTCTATTCTCTCCATTGATAGAAACAAATATTCCCTCTGCCCCTTTTTCCAAAGCATATTCAGCCAGGCGTAATGCTAAAGAAAAACCCACCCCTCTTTCTTGAGCTCCGGGGACAACGCCTATAAAATTAATCTCAAGAAATTTATCAACATATTTCGTAGTAACATGAGCTGCGGCAAACCCCACCGGAACGCCTTGAGCAAATGCTATAAACAACTTGACCGGCTCCGTCCATAAGAAAGGGGAATCTTTTAGAAACCGTATCATCACCGAAAGAATCTCGGCCGCAGCAGATCCTGGCCAAACAATACTTGAGGCCATACCCAAGATATCTTCTGCATATTTCGCCTTTTCTTCCCTATTTAAGGGGCCAATTATTTTTAATTCACTACCCTCTGCCTGCATTGAAATTGAAAAAGGCGCCCTTTGTTGCGCGTCTAATAACGCCTTTATTCCTCTTGATTCAACTCGTGCGACAAATTGACCAATACTAATCTCCTGCGCTATATCTAGACTATACTGCTTAAGGGTTTGTTTTATTAAAATTGGCACTTCTAGCCTCTTATCGGGATTTATGCCCTTGGCTATAAATTTAACCACCTCTATATATAAAACCAACAAATACTCATTATAGCGAAGGACATCTTCTTCAGATATATCGTCTCTATCTAAAAGCCTCTCGATAAAATCTTTTCTATCTTCAGGTAAAGGTAAATCTAGCTGAATAAAACCATCACTGGATTGCAAAGAACAGGTTACTGCTCCTTTAAAAACCCAATCTTCTTTGTAATAGCGTTCACTAGCTTCAAAATGAATACGCCTGCCTCTATCTAAAAATATAGTAAAAGTGGCTTGGTCTTCCGGAGAATCACAAATACTACGCTCTAAACTTGAACTTGTAGAATCTTGGTTTGAAATTCTAGAAGGCATTATGATGTCTAAGGCCTCACATGCTAAAATCATTACCTCTCCTATTACTTGAGGATATACCTCTTTTAAGATTTGGATTGCTTCTGGATCGTCTTTGCCTAATTTCAATTTAATTACTGCAGCATAAACAAGCTGTTCTAAAAATAAATCTTTTGTATCAACCTGAAGGCTCTCCAGGACATCTCCTAATTGCGCTGGATTATCATTTAATAAGTAGGTAATTAAATTTTTAAACTCACCCCTATTTGCCTCCGCAATCA
>CAZOSW010000042.1:0-8698 GCA_964582765.1 uncultured Planctomycetales bacterium
ATAGCGGCTGAAGTTGCTATAGCCTCTACGCCAAAAATCGCGCAAAATGAAAAAAACGTAAGATCCCAAAACCCCAGTACTTTTTTTCTTTCCATTAACCTCTACCCTTCGATAAGTTAAACCGTAACTGCTAATTACTCAGTACAATAAAAGAAGTAAATCGTAGAGGCAAGAATATTCGCCCTTTTGTGCTCAAAATGCCCCTTTTACCACCAGTTTCCCTACCAAAAATTCCTAAGCTTATTATCCTGTCTTGTCATACCTTGATTTGCCTTACGTAACATTGAATGAGCTTAAGATTGAATGAGAAAATTGAACATAAATTAATTCAGAGAGGCAGGGAAATAAACCCCAGCTTTTCCAAATGCTATTATAGCAAGAAGTTATGGCACTGCAACTCATTTGGCATACAGAAATCATACAGTTTTTACTAATCACTGCCTAAAAATACTCATTCTCATCTTAAACTGATAGAACTCATGGGGATAAGCCGATCTCATTATCTTCGGATGGAATTGTTATCTAGATATCGGAAAATTTCTTCCGCAACTAACTGATTCCCTATCTGATTAGGATGACAATAGTCATGGTTAGAGATTCTTACTCTTTCATAACCGGTCTTTTTAAAAATATCCCTTAAATCAATATACGGAATGGAATATTGCTGACACTTATTAATTATCCAATCGCATTCGTCTTGCATTCCATCATATAGAGAAGGAAATATTACGAATAATAAGTCAAATTTTTCTTTAAAAGCGATATTTCTAATTTTCTTGATGGCATCGTCGGTCTCAAAAGAATAATCAAAATATTTAATCCTGCCATCCAATAATTTTTTATTATTTTTTCCTACTATTCTGATTATTGTTGTATTAATAAACCTGTAAACCATAGAATACTTCATTAAGTATTTTGTCAAATGTGGAGGCAATCCTAAGAGGTAAGGATAACTTTCGAGTATATCGCTACAATACAGGCCATCCCTATTTTTCATCACCCGTCGTTTTACCACTCTGTCATTTCCCGTACAATAACCAACAATAACCATGTTAGGGTAAAACGGCAAAAATCTTGTTTCTAGATACCTCACTTCTTGCCTTGTATTATAACCTGGAACTCCAGCATTAAGTACTTCATAATTTAATTTGCTCGCCCTAGTATTCAGCAGGTTCTCTAAAATCTTAGGAAAATAATCGCTTAGCGACCATTGTTGCCTAAAAACTATTGAATCCCCTAACACAATGATTCTGTATGTGTTTTCTGGTTGCTTTGTGGTAAATGTTTGCGGCAAATCTTTCCATTCATATAATAGAACCGGATCATTTGATAATTTAAAACTACCCTCATCCATTAACCTATCTCCTCTATAGGTAACTTCTACTATTTGAAGAACGGGATAAAATTCTCGCAGCAACAATTCTGTTGTTACAATAATTAAAAGTAGTAATAACAAAAATAAAATGGCTTTATAATTTCTTCTCACAGCGGTCGGTTCCTCTCAATAAACAATACAAAATTCAACTATTTTTTCTATTTTATCACAGTTGAACTTTTTACACTATCAATTTCAGTATACCTAAAATGACGAAGCCCTGCACATGCAGCTATTACACAGGCATACAGTTATCATGCAGTTTTGACAGAAGTATCCACGTTTTGAGCACTATCAAAAAAAACTCAAGCAACCAAAAGCATACAAAAACAAAACGCAACCTACTTTTTTATCAATAAGTTGCGTCATGACTATTCCGCTTCCTGATTGTTACGATATCAGCCTTAAAAAGTATATCAGAGAAACAGTGAGTCTGCCAAATAAATCTGCCTTACCGTCGATATATCAATGAGTTAAGTAAATAATACTTTTATTACAAGGGTAACTTTGAGTCTGGATTTTACCCTATTCTTCCCTTTGTTACCCGATGTTTTTCACTTGGATGTGCACATTTTGGGCACAAATCATAGAATAGAAAATTCTTCACCATTCTAATCTTTTCTTAGTTTCTCCGTGGTTCCTATCGGCGTAGGATATTTTAAAACAACAATGTAACTAGAAATAACAAAGGTTAAAATTGCCGTAAGCTGTATTAGTTGGGAGGCCCTGTGGGTTATATTTCCTAAACTGAATGCCAAAAGAGCAACTAATAAGGAAAACTCGCTAAGTTGTCCCAAACGAATCCCAATCTCTTTTGCAAAAGAAGGTTCCTCACCCATTAAGAGAAAGAATCTTTTAAACAACCACGGCTTGCAAAGAAGAAAAACCAGCGAAAAAGCTATGACTTGCCAAAATATTTCCTTCACAATCCATAATTCGAGTTTAGCGCCTAAGGCGAAAAAAAACAGCACTAAAAAGAAATCCCTCAAAGGTTTTAGTTTCTCTGATATAAATAAAGAAATAGGTTGTCTAGCGATAGCCACTCCGGCAAAAAACGCTCCTGTTTCGTAAAGAAGACCCATGCGATTAGAGATTGTCGCTATCCCGAAACACCACGCTAGGCCCAGGACAAACAAGGCTTCTTGCAAACGCTCGATTTTGAGCATTACCTTTCTTAAAACAAACTGTTCGATAAGAAACAGGGCTGCGATAAATGCCACGAGCTTTACCAGTAATATCCCAAAACTAAATAATGCGCCCTGCGGAGAGCCTAGACAGCGGATAAAAACAAGAACTAAAACAGCCAAAAGATCTTCCAGAATTAATACGCTTATGCAAATAGCTCCCATCTTTTTCTGATGTAGCGTAGTTGTAGGGAGCAGCTTGATAGCCAAAATGGTGCTGGAAAACATCAGAGCTAAGCCAATACATAAAGAATCAATCATACTAAAACGAAACAACTGAGCCAAAAGAAAAGCAACAAAAAAAGAGGCCCCACAATTGCTTAAAGTTACAACCGCGGTCTCGCGAAAAGATTGAATTAGTTTTTGGGGATGCAGGCAAAGTCCAGCTAAAAAAAGAAGCAGGGTTATACCGACATGAGAAATTGATTCTATAAACTCAGCATGCTTGACCCAACCGAAACCCATCGGTCCCATTAAAATACCACAAACAATATAACCGATAATAATCGGCTGTTTCAAAAGAACAGCAAGATAAGAAAAAATTGCTGCTCCTACCATTAATACACTCAAATCAATGATAAATCTTTCCACGAGGCTCCTTTAATGTAATTTTCTGTAATATATTTTACCACAGATTAAAAAATTACAAGCCAATTTAGTATTCTTATAAATGCTCTGATATTTTAAGGCTCAAATTGGGCACAAGGTAGTTTAACTCATTGGAAAATAATTATAACTTATTACGATTGAATATGTTGCGGAATACAGAGATTTAATTCGGAGAGGCAGGAAGTCTACTAGATATATTTCCCTAACTCTCGTCGCTACAAGACATTATATAGCTAACACTTTTATTGTCAATTGATTATGCTGTCCGACGGTTTAGTCTCCTTTAGTTCCGTTTAGTGTGGATTCTGTATAAGATGGGCACATTTTAGGCACAAGAATGTATTATAACAGGACACTAACAGATGATAAAATTTGCATAATTGATTTTCTATTATTGGGAATATAGCAACCTGCTATATCAAAATGCCCTCCGCCTTTGTATTCTTGCGCAATCTTTCCTATATTAATATCACCTTTAGACCTTAAGCTCACTTTTAATGTTTTTCTGTCTTTTGGCCTAAACAATACCGCAATTTCAATGCCTTTCATAGAATTCATTTCGCTTGTTATAGCATCGGCGTCATAATTCTTACCACCAATCATAGCAAAATCTCTGACCTTTATTACCGACCAGATAATCCTTCCTTGTTTTAAAAATTTTGCCCTCAGTAAACAAATAGCTGATAGCATCATACTTTCTTTTGTTTTTACACCATAAACTTTATCTATCAGTTGAGAAAAACTTACCCCTTCCTTCAACAACTCCGAGCATATCTTAAAAGTTATTGGTCTTACGTTCACCAATCTGAATAAGTTTGTTTCCACAATTATCGACGTTAAAATATTCTCGGCTACATTCCGGCTTATTTTAATATTTAGTTTTCTTAAAAGAAAATAAACTAATTCACCAACGGCGACTGCTTGATAGTCAACAATTTGCATATCGCCGAATGGTCTTCTGAATTCATGATGATCAATTTCCAGGACAGATCTTGCTTTTTTAAATACGGGTATATTCTTATCCAAGAGATCGATAATGCTACAGTCAACGGCTATTGCCAGATCAACTCTTTTCTTTATTGACTTAACTATGCGACCTGCACCAGGTAAAAATCTGTATTTTAGGGGTATCTCATCCTGGCATAGCATATATACTGTCTTACCAAGGCCGTCTAATGCTAACCCCAGGGCCAGAAGAGAACCTATAGAATCACCATCCGGATTGATATGACCGGAAATGGCTATGCTCTTCGCTCTTAGTATACTTTGTCGGATCTTTTTAAAACCTTCCATGCGCTTAAATCTTTCACTTCTCAGGTCTTTTCAACCTCAATGGTTATTTTTACTTCTGGGAGCTTACCACCGGGGAAACGAATCTCAGATGGAATAATAAGTTTAGGAACTAAAGTTATTGTTTCTGTTATTGATTTTAATTCGATGGTTTCTGTCATAATAGATATTTTTTCTAGGTCAATTATATCCGGGATCCTAACCGATACGCTTTGAGGCTCTACCTTCATCTCTTTAACAGTAACCCCGGAAGGCGTTTTCCCATCCGTCTTTATTTGTATCGGAATAGTAGCAGATATCATTTTATACACCTTCAGCGGAATTTCCTTTGGCTCGATATTAACCAAAGAAAGTACTGCAGGTTTACGCACCATATCCTTATCAAGATAATATTTATCTTCCCCTTCTTTAATCTTTGACATATCCATGGACAATTTAAGTTCTTTCGGGTCAAGAAGATTAAAGGCTCGCTCCGAACCACTCAGGGTAATCGTTACCTCTTTAGGCTTGATCTCACTGATTATCCTGTCTTGGGCAAGGTTACGATATTCAATAGGGATAACAAAATCACGGCGGATTGTTTCAGTACGATGCCCAAATGCCAACCACAAACCAAACGCCAGAATAACTGCAATAATTTTTTCCCAAAAATGCCCCTTTAAAAAATTCTTCGAGGACGCCTTATGTTTTTCAGGAAACCTTTCCCTATAAAAACTTGCTAAAATATTACGCACTTCTCCAATATCCTTTAACTCCCTTATCTTACCCTCTTCTGCTACTGAAATCGTACCCCGTTCTTCTGAAACAACAATACACAGCGCGTCAGTATGTTCCACCAACCCTAATGCAGCGGTATGACGCGTACCTAAGTGACCTATCTCCTCTATGTTCGTAGAAAGAGGCAAATGACAGCCAAACATAGCAAGTCGCGTTCCTTCAATAATAACCGCACCATCATGGCTGGGACTATTAGGCTCAAAGATACTCTCTATCAACACTTGACTTAACAAAGCATCGGAATGAATTCCCGCTTCAAGATAGCGGGCTAAGGGATCTTGACCCTGTACAACAATCAAAGCACCAATTTTTTTACGAGAAAGATTGGCTAAACCGCTGGTTAACATAGCAATATCCTGATCTTGTGGAGCCATTTGGGGTCGCCGGCGCGTTATTCCCCAGATAGCAATGCGTTCAAAAAAATGGCGGAAATCATCCTGAAAAATTACCACAATCATAATAAAAAAAATGGCAAAAAATGCCTGAAATATCATAGTAGTCAAATAGAGACCGAAGAAGCGCGCCAAAACATAAATAATGCCCAAGATAACCATTCCTACCAGAATAAACCGAACCCTCGCCTTCTTAAGCCAAACTAGGATGAGATAAATAAAAAGGGCGATAATAGCCATATCAATAAAATCAACAAATCTAAAATTTTGGAAAATCCCCACAGAATAATTAAGAATTTTTGTAATCATGGCTTTTAGATTAACCAGTCTCCTTTTATCGTAATATCAACTTTCGCACTTAAATATGGTATGCACCAAATCATTTTTTACTGAATGAGAGAAGGTGTTGTTAATAGCCTCCTCTTTCACCTAACATATCAATTCCCCTCCGACATGAAGTATGACATTACCGTGAGGAAAACCAATAAACTGCATCTTTTTACGAACTTTCCGATAAATGACTAAAACAAGAAGTTTCTATATTCTGTGATATATTGGAAAATATAGCAAAGTTAACTTTATTCGAAATAGCAAATACCTTTTTTATAAGGATAAGTGAAAACCCCTCATCGTTTACAGTCACATATTATGTGATTGAATATAGCATTTATCAAGACAATTCAGGCTCTCAAGGTCTAATCTCCTTGTGTAATTTGCACGTTTTTTATGGTCTCTTCTAGACAAAAATAACGTAACTATTTTACTGCCGCACCATTTATAAACAAAGCCGGCTTATCAGCATCAAGAGTAACAGAAACCCCCATAGGAAGAGTGATATTAATGTCTCCGGGTTTTCTATGCCCGGAAGGAAAACCATATATAATCGGTATATCCATATCCTTAAGATTATCGTCTATTATGTCCTTAATGGTATATCTATTCCCTGAATCATCAACGCAATCAACCATCCTTCCAAAAACTATACCTTTTACCTTTTTAAGCTTTCCAGCAAGCCTTAGATGCATAATATAGTTATCTATGACTTCTAAATCTTCTCCTATATCTTCGATAAAAATGATCTTATTTTCAGTATTGATATCATAGGGAGTACCTATCGCGCTTATAACCATGGACAGGTTCCCTCCGATTAAAACGCCACTTGCCCTTCCAGGTCTAAGCATCTTAAGTGAAGTACACTCTATAGATCCCATGGGTTCAGGTTGGGTGAGTGCGCGCAGTAGATAATCTCGACTAATAGAATTCATCTCCGGACGCATCTCACCGGAGACGACCGGACCATGAAAAACAACCATCCTGGCTATTTTGTATAAATAGTAGAGAAGAATAGTAATATCGCTGTAACCGACAAAAATCTTAGGATTATTACTAATAATCTTTTTGTCCAAATACGGTATGGTCCTTATCGAACCGTAACCCGCCTTGGCGCAGAGTATCGCCTTAACTTCCTTGTCGGCAAACATACGATTAATCTGCGCTGCCCGTTCTTTATCATAGCCTGCCATAGACCAATAGTTACTGAATATGGCATTCTCATATTTTACCCGGAAGCCCATTCCCTTAAGTTCTCCTACTCCTATTCTAAAATTCTCGGAATCAAAAGACCAGGCAGGAGCAACAATGCCGACAGTATCGCCTTGACGCAAGCGCCGCGGCCTTATGGGTTCAGTTTTATACATTCTCATCTCTGACCTTGATCTTCGGAAACCAAATAGCCCTATGGCTCAAGGTAAACTTATTTCTTATATACTGAGAGGCCTTCTCCACCATTCTCTCGGCTATCTGAACTATCAATTCATCAGGAACACCGTCTTTATATTTAGACTGGGGGCTGATCGCGCACTGGTCATTCATATAATCTATAGTCACGAAGTTATTCTCTTTCTTACCAAGAGCGATCTCACAGGAAAACCAGTCTATGCGCGTTATTCTGGCAATCTCTGTGGTAATTCGAATAAGGGGCAAGAGCTTATATTCATCCATTTCCTTAAGCGTAACCCGACGGTAAACGTGAGTAGTAGGATTCCACCAACAAGGAAAGATTTCTCCAAATAAATGAAAAACCCGAAACCACGCCGGCTCTCCGTTTAATTCTAAGGGCTCAATGAATTCCTGCAATAAAAAATTATCACCTTTATTCAACAATCGGGACTCTGCTATTTCTTTAAGATTAGCTTTCTGCTTAATGATTTTCACGCCCTTCTGGCCATAACCCAGGGCAGGCTTTAGTACAAAAGGAAGCCCGAGCTTCGTCTTTTCCTCATCTGTAAGACGCCGTGTCGGTTCCCAATTTCTCACCAGTACCGTATAAGGAACAGGCACCTTTGCCATCGCTAAATCAAAGTGGGTTATGGATTTATCCGCAGCTGCCTTTACATCATCAGGATCAGCTACAATCCTTGTCCCCGAATCCTTCAGAGCATAGGCAAATCTTGTAAAATCGTCTTTAGGGTCAAATGTCTCAGAAGCCATATCCAGGTAAAACTTCAATTTTAATTCACCCTTCTTTATCTCGCTGTTTAAAGTATCTATAGAAATTCTGTCGATAAAAATGAATTCTAACCTGTGTGCCTCGCATTCTGACTTAAGGGCGCTTATAAAAATTTCATTCTCTCCTCCCTCAACCGGCCAACCTATACCAAAATCAAATGCTTTCATATTACATCACCTCCAAATTTATTATATCACAATTAGTCTGGAAAAAAAGTTAAACTGGAATCTACTGTTAATAGGCATCTTTACTCAAAACGCCTAGAAATATGGCGCAATAGAAAATTTTCTGTATACAGCTATACTAAAATCCTAAAAGAACCTCTACCTTTCTTCTGTCTCTTTCTTAACCAATCATCTATCTCTGTCTCTTTAAATCTAACTCCATTAGGAAGCTTATAGTGCGGTATAAAACCACAATGGGTCCACTCATAAAGCGTGCTCCGGCTGATCTGGATTAACTCAATTAATTGTTCAACAGTTAGCAGCTTTTCCACTGGATTAGATTACCTTGTTCTGGAATAGACTCAAAATGGGCACAATTGGTCTTAGATAATTTAAGG
>CAZOSW010000043.1:0-8632 GCA_964582765.1 uncultured Planctomycetales bacterium
CCAGCAACAACCAGCTCCGTAGGCTGGTGCTCTATCCAGTTGAGCTATGGGCGCATTATAATTAATCCAGTTGCCCCGTCGCCAAACGCTTCGTCGATTTCTTCGAAATCTCCTTGCGGCTTCCGGGATTAATTCGCGCATTAACTTACTCACGCCTTGTGTTCGTAAGTTATGCGCTCATTAAAGCTATGGACGCAATATTTTGTATTTTACCACACAGGAAAGAATAAATCTATAAGCTTATCAGCCAATATGCCAAATGTCTTTTTTATATTGGTCGAGCATGCGGTAAGTATTAAATCGTGCCGAGGTAGAGATACATTCAATCATCATATCTATCCACTCTGTGGAAATTTTTACTTTACCCGCCTGATTAGTCTCGTAATACAAACTCATCATCGTTTCTAAAGCGCGATACAATTCTTCGGAATCATCATTCATATGTAAATCATTTTCATTCCCCGCGCTGCCTTCGCTGTTTCTGTATCCAAAGAACGCGCCGATTTTCTTGTCTGTTGCTTCAGCCACCCAGCCATCAACCGTGGTCATTTGCAGAACTCCGTTTAAAATCGCCTTCATCCCGCTAGTCCCGCTAGCCTCAAAAGGCGGCAGGGGATTATTCAACCAGACGTCAACACAAGAAGTCAGAATTCGGCCCAGAGAAATATCATAATTCTCTAAAACGATTATTTTAAGTTTATTATAATCTTCAGTAAGTTCATCCACCTTATCTAACATTTCATTTATATAAGTAAAACCTAGATTATCGTTAGGATGCGCTTTGCCGGCTAAAATAACCTGCAAGGGCCCAACCTTCTCGGCGATCCGCACTAGCCTGCTTATATCATGCAAAATCAAGCTCGGCCTTTTATACGCGGCTATCCTTCTTGCCCAACAAATAGTAAATAAATTTTCATCAAGCGACCATTTACCCAAAAATTTACAAAGATCGGCCTTGTTTAACTGATGCGCCTGCCATAATTGCGCGCGGAAATCAAGATTATCCTTTAACTCAACCACATTTGATAAAATCATTGGATTGTTCTTAAAATCAGGAAATGTCGCCGGGAATTTTTCAAAAAGTTCGCTGAATCTTTGCGAGACCCACGTATAAGGATGCACGCCGTTAGTAACATATTGTATTTGATCCTTATATTTGGG
The DNA here is from genome assembly GCA_964582765.1 of uncultured Planctomycetales bacterium. Classification (GTDB taxonomy): domain Bacteria; phylum Omnitrophota; class Gorgyraeia; order Gygaellales; family Profunditerraquicolaceae; genus UBA6249. The sequence continues at coordinate 1,162 of CAZOSW010000043.1, forward strand.
GAATTGAATATGCATTACCTTTTGGTGATTATGAGAAACTGCGTTTATCGCCGAAGAGATATTCATAGAAAGTAATGTAAGATTGGCCATCCCTGAACGCTCTTTCCCGAATTTTTCAATTATATCCGTGTCTTCTTTTTTAAGCACCTTATTTAAATCATCAAAAGAAAATCTGTCATGGCCGGCTTCAACCGGAGTATGGCAGGTATAAACAAATTTGCCTTTTAGTTTTTCCAGTTCGTCGCCTGCCAGGCCCCTTGCTTTGGCAACAAAGGCAAATACGGCATGACCCTCATTAAGATGGTGTATATCAATATTATACCCTAATTCATTTAGAGCCCTGATTCCTCCGAAACCAAGTAATACCCTCTGTAATAATTTCAAAAATATATTATCACTGCGATAAAGCTGGTCGGTCAAATCTTTTGCGCGTTGGCTGTTAGATTCAATGTTAGAATCTAATAATACCAGCGGCACCACAGCATCATGCTTGTGGCTATAGACATAATATTTCCAAAGTTTAAGATAAACATCTTCCGGTTTAAGAGTGATCTTAATTTTATTTTTTAAAGGAATTAAACCTGGGTAAGCATAAGGAGCCCAACGCATTTTTTCAGGAGCCTGTCCGTATTTAAACCAAAACTTCTGCCTGAAATAACCGGAATTCCACAATGCCCCAATTCCGGCTGCCGGGAGTTTATAGTCAGCCATAGTCTTAACTGTATCCCCGGCTAATATGCCCAAACCGCCGCTGTAAATTGGTAAATCTATAATATTATCCTGATGTAAGGCAAAAAAATAATCTGCCACGCGGAAATTTGAGAAAACCGCGTTTTCCGGAACTCTATTTTTGGGATTTAAGGGCAGAAGGCTTGATAATTTATTATAACAGCTGGTTGCCAGGCCATATTCCATGGAAAAATAAGCAATTCCGCGTTGCCCGGAGGAACGTAAACGCTTTTCTGCATCAACAATGCTCTTTAAGGGCATGCCAAAATAGCTGCCGTCTTTTATATCTTTAGCATAATTGCCTTGGCTATCATCGACTTGAACTAGCGAATAAAATTCATCAATAAGATTGTCTTTAGCCATAAGTCATCCTATTTCCACCTAAAATGCAAATAAACCCTTCCCCACCCTTTATCGGTCTTTTCCAACCTCGAATATAGCTGGCGGATTTCTTTTTTGTTTAAAAAATTAAGGATCCGTTTTTTCACGCTATCTGCAGCTGGACCGTAAGCAATCTCAACTATACTAGCGCGGCCATCCACTGCCTCTTGAATAATCTCTGCCATCTTACTTTCCATATCCTTAACGACAGGGAAAAGGTTAAGTTTTAATTTCATCGTTTACGCTTTACGAAATCCCTGCTCTTTGTTGATCGCAGCTTCCCTAAGTCACCACTGCTTTTGCGCCAGGGCTTAGATACGCCCTCAGGTTTCTTCCAAGGCTTAGGCTCACCTTCTGCTTTTTTCCATGGCCTTGATCGACTACTTTCACTTTTAATCCAAGGCTTAGGCTCACCTTCTGGTTTTTTCCATGGCCTTGATCGACTGCTTTCACTTTTAATCCAAGGCTTAGACCCGCCTTCTGGTTTCTGATAAGGAGTAGCCCATTTTGACTTCTTCCGCCAACGCATAGGATTGGCTTTAAATTTGCGCTCAACAACAGGCGCAGTAATTCCGACGCTCATCCGACGCTTCATATAACTCAGCGTACGCCTGCCTTCTTTATATTTGCCCGTCCGCCTATAAACAAGCTCATCCTTTGAGCCACTTTTTTTATAATCCTTACGCTCGCTTTTTTGTTTCTTAGGCAAAGCAGGCATAACATTAACCGGCCTGCCCAATATCTCTTTACCCTCTAGAGCAGCAATTGCAGCCAACGCCTCTTCTTCGTTAGGCATCTCGACAAACCCAAACCCCCTGGATTTTTTACCATTCTTGTCCATTACAATCGCCACGCTATCAACCTTACCAAAAAACGCAAAAGCCTTATTCACATCCGGCTCTTTAGCTTCAAAAGATAAATTACCTATAAATATATTCATTTAAATTTCCTCTTTAACATCCCGCTTTTTGCCTACGGACTCTCGTCGTTACAGCTATTATAAAGCTATACTCTTTAATGTCAATGAATATACTATTTTCCTTGGCCATAAGGATGATTTTATCTTAGAATAATATTTGTTCCTAAGAATATCAGGGTCAGGCTTGAGATAATTTTAATCCACGTCTTAATTTTCTGATTGCCGGAAAAAAATCCTGCCAGTTTACCCGATAACCCAACCAACAGAATAACCGGAGAAATCGCCGTACCCAGGCCAAAGACAAAAGCATAAAGCATACCCTCAAGCGGCGAGCGCGATATTATAATTATATAATTTAAGACGCCTAATAGCGGCAAACACGGAGAAAACCCTGCTAAAAAACCTAAGATACTAGCGTTTCTTAGATTGCCTTTAGAGAAAAATGAACAGTATTTGCTTCTTAATGGGTCAGGTGAAATAATGGTCAAAATACCGATTAGCAGGATAAAGATTCCCAGGGTTATACTTATAATCTTAAGGTAACCCATAAAAATACCGCTATTTAGTATGCCGGAAAATATGCCGCATAAAGCACCGAGAAGCATATAACTAAACAGCTTAGCAGTTGAAAAAGACAGGTAAGAAACAAAGGCATTCTTTAAAGATGGCTTATAGGTTGCAATGAATCCGGCCAAAATCGGCGCACAAAAACCTATGCATGGGCCTGAACCAAGGATCAAACCGCTTACGAATAAATAATATAGACTTTCTTTCATCTTAGGCTTAATATAATAACAAAAGGAAAAGTTGTCTATGATTATCTTTGTGCCCTTAGGGATAATTGCTTCGATATTCCAGCTCGTAATCTTGCGTGAATTCAACTTTTCAATTGCTAAAAATGAATTAGCTTTTGTAGTGGCTGCCGGATTCTGGATTATATTCTGTTCACTCGGAAGTACCATCAAAATCCATAAAAAACTCAGGATCCTGCCATTTCCCGTCCTAATTTCTATAATCTTTTCGCTTTCCATATGCCTGATTCATTTGGCAAAATCATTAATCGGATTAAAATATTACGAGGCAACAAACTTAGCGTCTATTCTGCTCTTAGGCATTGTCTTAATAGGGCCACTTGGCTTAATCATAGGTGCTGCATTCAGGCATTTTGTCGAAGCGTATATCCAAAATAATCCTGCCCAAATTAAGACTTACGCTAAATTCTTTGCCTTTGAAGCTATTGGGTTCTTCCTGGGAGGAGTATTCTTTACGCTCTATCTCAACAGCTATGCCAACCCGCTGATATTTTCTCTGCTACCATTGCTTTTATTGCCGGAAATAGAAAAACTTAATAAAAAAATCCTCACAGCTGTAATCATAATTATCATATCCATAATCTCTATTATAAGTTTTGGCCCCGTTCTTAAAAAAGAATTGGATAACGCGGATATTCTGTTTAACCTGGGTTCCGGATATGGGCCGGTTATTGCCGCACGTAAATCGCAAACAACATTATTATTCTCCGCTGGCTCTCTTATAGCCTCAAGCGAAGATAAATCCGCAAACGAAGAATTTATTCATATGAGCTTGTCTGCAATTAATCCTACATCCAAGAAAGATATTCTTTTTATCGGTTGTTCCGTATCCGGTCAGGTTGAGGAAATTATCAAATATAATCCGGCTACACTAGATTGCCTCCAGATAAACCCCCTACTCTCAAAAATTAGCCGCGATAGATTAACTGGTAAAATAAACAATAAAATTAATTTTATTACTAATGACCCCCGCTTATATCTTATGAACTCAAGCAAAAAATACGACGCCATTTTAATGAATATGCCTGCGCCGGATAATCTTGGGCTAAACCGTTATTTTACGGAAGAATTTTTTAAATTAACCGCTCAGCGCCTAAAGATTAAAGGGATATTTTCATTTACCATACCCTCTAAAAGAGAAATCTTAAGCCCTCAGTTCGTCAAATTTAACTCAAGCCTAACCAACGCCGTAAACAATGTATTTGCCAACAGTTTCATTATCCCTTCGGACTCCATGATTATAATCGCATCCAATGAGCAAAAGATTACCGATAGCTATCTGCTTGAAAATTTTATCAAGGCAAAACCAAAAACTTATTTTTTCACAATTTATCACTTTAAAGATTACCTTTCACCTTCAATGCGTAATTATATTCAAAACATGCTCGATAAAAAAATCACAGCTAATACCGACCTGGCCCCGTCCGGTTTCCTGAATTATCTTATTCTGGAACAGGCAAAATTTTGGCCGAACATTAGAATAGATTTTGAAAAAATGCGGCAAACCATAATAATATTTTTTCTACTCTGCTGCGGAATTATGATAATGGTAAGTTTCTTATCAAAAAGAGCCTCCTGCTTTTTAAACATCACAGTTGTGGGCTTTAGCTCAATTAGCTTGATATCAATAATTTTCGTATTGTTTCAGCTTTATTGCGGAGGCCTTTTCTGGAAATTAGGAATGTTAATCGCGCTGCTTATGGGAGGATTAAGTATCGGGACATTTTTCATCAATAGAATCAGCACTTACCGCGCTAACCTATTATCCGAGATTTATTTACTCTGGATGTTTACGATTTTTATTCTATTTTCAAATCTAAAAACGATCGGCAGGCTTAATTATGCAGATTTTATTTTTTATTTCTTCGCTTTGATATGCGGATTACTTACCGGTGCAACTTATCCGCTATTGGCGCATAACTTACTCAAAAATAAATTTGACGCCAAAAACATAACTACGACCATCTATTCAATTGATCTAGTTGGGGCATTCTTAGGAACATTAATCTGCGGAATTTTCCTCATACCATTTCTTGGAATACCTTACAGCCTCTTAAGCCTGATATTTCTTAATGCAATTTTTGCTTTAAAAAACCTGTATAGCTAATCCCATATTCCAGAGATTTTACTACTGCAGAATTTACATTTACCCTTAATAATATTATTTTCTAATATGGTATATCCTAAGCGTTTAATCAAAAGCTTGCCACATACCGGGCATATTGTATCCTCTCCCGCGTCCTGAGGGACATTACCTATATATACGTAATGCAACCCTACCTGTTGGGCAATCTCTTTTGCACGAGTTAATTTATTAAGCGGAGTAGGAGATAAATCCAGGAGTTTGTACATCGGGAAAAATCTCGAAAAATGTACCGGTGTATCGGGGCCTAAGTTATCTTTTACCCACAAACAAAGATTAGTTAAATCTTGGTCAGAATCATTTGCCCCGGGAATAATTAGGTTAGTTATTTCTACCCAGACATTTTCCTCTTTCAATACCTTAATGGTATTAAGTATGCTGGCTAAATTCCCTTCGCAAAAAGAAGAGTAATATTTATCGCTAAAACCTTTTAAATCAATATTTGCCGCAGTTAAGTACTTAGCTAATTGGCGCAGTGGCAACTCATTTATAAATCCTGACGAATGCATAACACAAGCAATCCCCTCCTCTTTGGCTAATTTGGCTATATCAAGCATATATTCATAAAAGATTGTCGGTTCAGTATAAGTAAATGCTATTGTCTTTGAACCGCTTTCTTTGGCCTCCTTTACGATTTCCTGCGGGGGAACAAATGCGGTTTTAACGGATTCCGGGTCCGCTTGAGAAATTTCCCAGTTCTGACAAAACTTACACCTTAAATTGCATCCGGCAGTAGCGATGGAAAAAGATTTTGTTCCGGGGAAGACATGAAAAAGCGGCTTCTTTTCTATCGGATCAACATGTAAAGCTACAGGCCGGCCGTAGGTTAAGGTATAAAGTTTACCGTTAATATTCTTTCTTGCGCGGCAAAACCCGCGCTGATTATTAAATATCAGGCATTGCCTAGGGCATAAAAAGCATTGCACCTTTCCATCGCCTGCATCTTGCCAATACAACGCTTCTTTTAATTCTACCGGGGCAAGTTCGTCTTTGGCAAAAGAATCGGATAAATTTAAGATACGCCCTTTAAAAACAAAAAAAGCACTTATTACAAAAACTACGATAATTATTGGGGCTAATAATTTCCTTAGTATGGACATTTCAAATTCAAAGTTTTACGGTTCCTCTTTCGGCACTAAAAATTGTTAAATCTGTCTTTTTAACTTGTGATGCCTTGATTTGCCTTGGCTGACATTGTAATAGGCTTAAAGAAAAAATAAGCAATTTCTGCTTAAAACCCCCTCAATTATTATTTTCGGGAATTAACTTTGGTAAGAGGTATTTATAAATTCCTTCGGCAATTATCTTATGCCCATTTCTATTTAGATGCGGATCGACCTTAAAGAATGCTGATTCCTTTTTTGAAAGTGCCTCTTTCAAAACTGGAAGGCAATCAAAATACTTTATGTTATTTTTACTCAAGAGGCCGCAGAAAGATTCCCACTGTGATTGTAATAGATCATTATTATAAACAAATTCTTTAGGGGGAATGAGCAGAAACCAGCAGGATATATGATTTTTTCTACACCAGTCCTCTATCTCTTTAAATTCTTTTATGGTAATTGCATACTTATTGCTTAAACTGGATTGGCTTTCTGTGATATTAACAACTCTTGATTTGAATAAAGCCTTCTTAGAGATCGTGGTAAAAATTCTTCTTAATAGGGCATAGGCCCTAAAATTCCTGTTTAAAAAAAGCCGGAACTGTGCATTACTCGTAATCTTACCTGAGGTTAAAAAACCGGTATCTGCTAAGAATGTTAGGTGATCGATCCCCAGATCATCCCACCAGAATTGAACTAACGCCACATTTGGATGATAATCTAACCCCCTTCGCTGCAGGTATATTTTCTCATTATAGGTAGAATATCCAATAATGCCCGCCTTTATAATTGAAAGTTTTATTCCTCCGGCGTTATTAACCATTTGTTCCAATAAGCTTAGATATGTATCCCTTAATTGCACCCCTATACCGAATGCAAAAGAGTCTCCGAGCGCCAATATTTTTAAGTTGTCTTTACTTAGGCTGCGATCAACATCCCTTAATCCTTCACTATTAGTATCAATAGAAATAGTAAATTCCGGCTGTGAATACTGGCCTTTAAAGTTTCTTGCCAATTCATAGCCATAAAATTCATTGCTTACAAAGTAGCCTTCGGGGAACGCATAATAAGGCTGTTTAACTATATATCGGGCAATGATCTCTAAAGAAATAAGCGTACTGATAAAAAAGAAACAAAACAAAAAAATTATTTTTATTAATTTCTTCGCCATGATTTTAATTCGTTTAAGCTAAGATTAAAATATTGCTATCCTTCTTTATTTTATGAGTCAATTTTTAGATATTCGGTTTTCTAGAATTATACGCGCTTTGAACATTGTTAGTAAAATGGCAGGGCGAATTAAATCAAATATAAATAAAACATCTCTCCTTATCAAATTCTATAACGGTAAAGCGGGGAGCTCACCGGACATATTTCCCTAACT
>CAZOSW010000044.1:0-8627 GCA_964582765.1 uncultured Planctomycetales bacterium
TTCTTACGCTCGATGACATTAATAGTAGTAGCAACACCGTTGATATCTACAGTAATCTGACCGGCCCTGGTGGCAGTAGCAATCTGTTCGCCTAATTTATACTTATCTGCACCGGTAGTAGTGTATTTGTAAATGTTAGAAGTGGTATCATTGATAATCACCTCAGCCTCTGCTGCTCCAGGATAGTAGCGGATGACTTCTTTGCCATCTAACGGATCGACTCCAAATGCCCTGATAAGTGCGCCATTTGCAAAATCTTCTTCTTTATCAGTCCATATACGATTCTCCATAACTAATAAAGTTATTTTCTCGCCGTCATCGGTAGTAAAGGTCAACTCGCCCGCCTGCCTGGTCTTAGAAATCGCAGCACCTTTATTGTCTTCCTGAGTAGGATCGTATTTATAAATATCAGCTCCGATATTCTTTAAACTGTACTGATCGTATAAATAGACTATCACTTCATCCTGATCCATACTTATAAACAGCCTGCCTAAAATATCTCCAACCCTGTAATATTCAGTCCGAGTGGAATTCGAATCAGCTGCTGTCACGTTATACGGCATTAGCCCTAACGCTTCTCCGGATTTTCTGATATCTTCTGCGCTAAGCTGATCCGACAACCTAACAGTCTGTACTAAACTTAATTGCGCAGGTATGTTTGCCGTAAATACCTGGTTCTTATTATTTGCGTCAATCACTTCCAACACATATCCTTTAACTGAGAACACATTTCCAAGCTGTTCGGGAGTTACGTTGCCGATATACAACTCTCCGCTTAACAACATCTCCGTAGACCTGTAAAATGATTTATTTATTAATACAAACGCGCCGGTTTTCTTTATCATCACCCTGCCAAGCATATCTCCTTTTAAGAAGTACTCTTCCCAAATATTGCCTGTTATGGCATCCTGAACTTCAAAATAATTAAAATTACCCACGCTACCCTTATAGGTTGATACCCTTAGTAAATGCTCCTGGTCAACCTGCTTATAATAAACCTCTACGCGGGTGGCTATATTTCTGTCATTAAAATCCTTAAATAAACTGATAAAATCCCCGTCTTCAAGCCGCACCATCCTGCTTAATGGATTCTCTAAGTTTTTCACATAATGCTCTCTCCATTGATGCCCGGTGTAAGGATTGCTCACTGAATATACTATGATTGCGCGGCCTTCTGAATCTATATACTCTGCGCCTTTTACGCGGTTATACTCCCTTACCTCTGGGTTAATGTGAATTTCAATCTTGTCAGCTACACCGTCTTCTCCAACTGATTTTATCTCGATATTCTGCATTAATTCGTACGAACGCCAGTTCCAACCTTTGGTGTATGGCTGCCAAGCCCAAATATAGCCCGAAGGCTCCCAATAGGCATTTCCACCGCCCGAGTCACGCCATGGCTCGTCGTGGCATATCTCTTTGTTGAATTGCGGATCAAACACGCAAACGCGTTTTGAACCACTGGCACTCCAGGGAGGGGCATATTTCCATTGGCCTATACTATCTCCGATCACCTTAGTCCATACCCAAGCTCCTCGTACCTGAGGCCGCTCAGCCCTATATCCTATCCATCTCTCCATATTATTCGCTACATATTCATACCAACGACTGTCCATAAAAGATTGGTAATTACTCCTCCAGTCCTCCTCGCTCCAGTCAGGCTGAGCCAGAGACTGGACGTATGCGTCCGCTGCCTTACGTAACTCAATTTCTCCTGGCGACATACTTGGAGCTGTGTTAGGGTCTGTGTAGTTCCTGCTCGATAATGGCTGGCTATCGTAAGCTTCATGCCAAACATTGTTTATTTCGCTAGCTATCGCTTCATTGCTCCTGTAATCTTCCCAGCTGTAATTATTTTCTGCCATGTAACTGGCTACTGCCTTATCTGCTACTTTGCTCGCGGCATTTATGTATGGCACTCCTGCCCATTGCTCAGACGGTAAATCTCCATACTCAAAATATCCACTCACTAAATATATTTTATCCCCATCCTTTGCTGTTAATCCGGGATGAGCCGCTAAATATGCCTCTAATCCTGCTACAGCATCAACTAGTACACTTGCTTCCTCTGCTGAAGCAGGAGCTTCTAATTCTGGAACTACAGTTTTTGGCTCTTCTGCCTCAGGCTCTACTACTATCTCAGATGATGCTGGTGCTTCAGGGACAACCGCTACTACTGCTTCACTGTCAGTAAAAACAGGTATTAATAATCTCTGATTCGGCTGGATTGCGTATTTACCTATCGCTAGACGGTTATAACTTCCTAACCAGCTGCTTAAGGCTTCCTTATGATAGAACCTGTTAGCTAATAATGCCAGAGAATCACCGGGTTGCACGATATACTCTTGCACGCTGTCGCTTGAGGCTGCAAAACCATTGGCATAAATACTGCTGCCTACAACAATGTTGTACGCCTCAACAGAACCAAGTATATTTTCAATCTTAGTTACTGCAATCATATTGCCTTCGCTATCTATTAACAAATACCCATCTTTCAACGCATCAGCCCTGGTCCAGGTCGGAAAGAATTGGCCTGGTATCTTAGTTACAAAATAGTGGTCGAAAGTAACCTCCAAAGAAACCCCGCTTGCCAGGGTAATAACATATTTGGAATCCTGGGTATAAGTATTAACCTGCGACACAGCATGCAATACACCATCGCCTCCTAGAACCAGATCGCCTTCTCTTATCTCTTCGATTAGCCGGGTTGCTCCTCCGGCAACGGTAATTTGCGTACCTTTTAAGAAACATCCTGCCGGTTCTGGCATTACTTGCGACTGAGCAATCGGATCTACAATTGTTATCGAGAATTGATTAGTGAAATTGGTCATTCTACCTAAAGTATCAAAGGCAAAACCGCGGACTAAATATGTTTTACCGACAAAATCGTCATTGAAAATTATAGCAACGCCGTATTCATCTGAAGTCCTGGTCATATCCCAATACTCAGGGCCCTGCTTGCCTACTTCCCACATCTCCAGCCAATAACTGGTTAAAGGATTGTCTTGAGGTAATACTTCCTGGAACCTTAATACAATCTCTTCATCGGCAGGTATGGTTATAGTGTTATCTTCTCCGGTAATAAAATCAGGAATAATAAAATCCGAAAGTTCGGAAACGACTGTAAATGAGCTGCCTTCTTTTGGCTCGATGTATTCTCCCTGGATATTCACCGCGCTTAATATAGGAGTGACAGTCCTGCCTGAAAATTCTGGTGCTATAGAAATGTTAAAAGTAATATAATTAGACCCTTCGATTGTTTCTACATTCATATCGGCCTGGGAAATAACAAAATACTTTACATAATTGGACTCCTGAGCATAAAGGCCTCTTAACCCGAGAGTAAACTGCGAAAGGTTATCTTTATTAAGAATGCCTTCGGGGACTTTAATTTTGATCAAACCGCTTCCGTTTAATAACTCAATGCTAAAATCAGGTACGCTTATGCCTGCGGCATTAAAATGCACTTTAACAGTAGGGCCGCTTACCTGGTTAGTGAGCCGGCCCAAATTGTCATGGGCATAAACAGAGGCAAATTCAATTGTTCTCCCATCAAGGGTTACGTCGTTTGAATCGGCTCTCAATAACAAGTCGATTGCAATCGCTTTATTGAAATCATTCTCATCGCGCACTAATCCTTCTTTGCCAATCAACCAGTACTGAGTTTCATAAAGTGAATTAGCAGCAGCCGGGGCTGAAACTGGCTCAGATAAGGCTGTCTGGGTTGCGCTAGAGCTACGCACTGTAAACGGTAAGAAAATCCGGTATAAATTCCCAGTGTAGATATTTACCTCGGCGTAAATATCAGAAATTTCCCTGACGTCTACAGGAGAATTAAAATAAATTCTATAATAACCATAGCTTGTAGTATCAGTGCCCGTTCCTCTCACAGACGGCATAACAACAGTAGGCGATAATGCGTTATGGACAGTTATAGTTATCGGATTGTTCAGGTTCAAAAGACGGCCGGTATTTGTTCCATAAGTATCATGGCCGTAAAACACTACATTGGTCAATAGGCTGCCATCAGGAACTGAACCTATTGCAAAATTTAAATTAAGCTTTGTGCCGTCTTCGCTAAGGATCTCTTTGGGTATCATCCAATAATTAGTTGCGCCATTAAGGTCAAATCTCATAATAACATCGCGCACTTGATTCCTAGATAAAGTGCCATCGGTAAATGTTAAAGCCAGCAGGCCTTCCATATTAGTTTCTGCCGTAGCCGGAGCTACATTAGGCATGCGTACATCTGAAGCAGCAGTATGCGCTCTAAAGAATAGATCCTGATTATTATTGCTGATAGGATTATAGGTAATAGTGCCATCTTGATTAGAATCATCAGCTATAAAGAAATAGATATTTATAAGTTTATTATCCGTAGAATACAACGGCCCATTAGCATATTGTTGTATGCTTTCAGGGATATAAACATTTATTGTTTTGCCATCGGCTAATAAGGCGCTTGGCTGTAAGTCCCATCTCTGGAACGGAGCATACCATATTCCGCCATGCTCCTCCCACTGCCATGCGTCTACCCAAACAGAGCCATTAAATACTTTAGGAGTAACAACTCCAACTAAGCTTGGGCCTGCAAATTGATTATTTAAGATTACCTGCTGATCGTTATTAATATATCTGATTTTATCAGCGAGATGGAGGCCAAGTATCCTACCGTCATCCATCTCGTAAGGATTGGCTAATGTGCCTGTTTCTGTTATATCCGGCATATTTACAGAGTAGTCCTGGGCAGTTTGAATAGTAAAAGCATTCTGCATATTTATTGCCGAATCCACAAACAAATCGTCTACAGTTAATTCTGCTACAGAGCTCTTGCCTGTGCGCTGTAATGCTGTTGCGATCTCGCTGGAATCGAAGGTTACCCTTGTAAAGCTATAATTCGGCTCTGAGATTACCCCCTGAGCGCGGCTAGTCCTCCATGCCTTAAATTGAGCCTCAGCCCGGTTATTTTCGGAATGAGATTGACCATTGAGTTCATGAATAATGGTCGAGGCAAAGTCAGGATTGTCATTGGTGGCAATCAGGTAGGTGTCTTGGTTGTTAGCTCCGTAGAAGGTTAAAGTACTATCAGGGCCGGCGCGTAATTTGCCTGAGTTAATCAGGGAATCCAAAATAACCTGTCTTTGCGGATCATATTGCGCGTAATAAGCAGAAACTTCATTGATAGCTGCGCTAATCTCAGAGCTAATCCAGGTCCCATTAGCTCGCTTAATAGGATTGAATCCGCTAAATCCGGATGCTTCTAAGGCCTGGAAAACATTAATTACGTCTTCAGGAGTTTTTCCTTCGCGGGGGCTGGATTGATCAACGAACTCAATTGACTCTATTGTAAGAATAGCATTAAGTGAACCGCCTAAATAACCCCAAGCATTCTTACCGAACTGGAAGGCGATACGGTTTACTTCCCGCGTGCTGGGGACAATGATATCAATGGTTTTATTCTCTCCTCCGATGCCCTCAAATACCATCATATCTCCTCTGTCATTTTCATTCTGTCCTACAGGAACAAACTGAATACCCATAACATCAGAACCTACCAAGCTATAATAAATACGTAATATCTGACCGGCTTGGAGTTGAATCGGAGACTCATAATCTATCCAGATAGCCTTTGATTCCCATTGGGTGCTTTCATATTGGCCGGGCGTACCTTGTAGCCAAATGTTTTTAGTGGCGTCTATAGATTCGTTCTGCTCATCCGGACTGGCGGTGGCAACAGGTATAGGCGTGGCAGTAACAATAACCTTATTGCCATTCAACACAAACGGATTATACCCAATCCTGCTAAACAGATACCATGCTGTAGACGAAACAGCAGGATAGTAACTGGCTACCCAACCATGTCCTGTCGGAACAATCCGATCCGCATAGGGCAGTGAACTTACTGTTGCGCTACCAGATTCCCTTGTCCAAACCATTTTGTTAATTTCGTTCAGATAAAAAATGTACTTCTCATTCATAGCACTAGATTGATTCTCTGATGCCGAAGCTATAGATAAGTATGCCAATACAGCTTGATTACTCCATTCTCCTGATATTGCTGGAACCTGTCTTTCTTGTGATAGGCTCGGGGCAACAAAATCAAAACCTGTAACTTTGACCTCACCATTCTGCGGAATATTAAAATCAACCGTTACTCTAGAATAAGCTTCTGCATAAGACATAATGCGCACAGGATCAATTACCAGCGCTGAAGGTTGTGATTGAGCAAGATACCTTAGGACTGCCCAGAATTGCACATCACTGGCAAAAGCCCTATCTCCTTCTCCGCGCCATAACCATTGCCCTTCCTGTGCTTCCTGCACCTGCGTTTCTAACCAGGCATCAATCTTTTTCTGCGCAGCCAGATATTTCTCATCTTGTTTCACTAGCGCATATACGCCTTCATAGAACGCTGAAGCATCCAAATTGTGTTCTGTTGATGCCCATTCAAAGTTTGGTCCGCCTAAAATACTCCCATTCTCAACTTGATACTGCAAAAGGTAATCCGCAAGTCTCACAATATAATCATCATACTGGTGATCACCGTATGTATCCGTATACTTTAATACCGCCATACCAAACCATAATAACTCTCCGTGTCTAACTGTCCATTCCTTCACTTTTCCATCTCTGCTGTCATATACCGTATACAACATTCCGCTGCCCGATTCTTTTGGTGCGTTATTGATGAGGAAATTAAACATTGCCTCCACTATCGGCTTGGATTGTTCTTCAGGCAATACTTCCATCATTAACATCGCTGTTACTGCTTGATCATAAACGCTGGCAAAACCTGTAAGATCATAGCTCTGGTCTTTCATAAATGAATCATCAGTAACCTGGTAGCTGGCGAATAAGCCAGTCGTTGGATCACGCTGTTCTAATAACCACCCCATAAAATTATCTACCGGCTGCATAAGGTCATTGTCAATCGCAACAGGATGTGTGGTTGGCTGTAATGCCGGAGTCAAAGTAGGTGTTGCGGAAACAGATATAGGTGTTGACGTAACGATAGGCGCAGGTGTAACCGCAGGAGAAGGAGTCGACGTAACTACAGGTGTAGGAACAGCCGTAGGAGAAATAACAGTGCTCTCAACTTCAGGCATTATGTTAAGCAGGGTTTCCAGATTCACCCAACCGGATATAATCGAACTATCGGAAAGCACCCTGGTTACTTTAACCTCATTCCTGCCCGGACCGATAAGGCCAAATATTGACCATGATTTATCAGCCTTAATGTCTATATCAAAATTAGCCGGGATTATGAAAGTAAGATTACCTTGATTTGTCCAGTAAGTTTTACCCTGAGAAATAACTTCTCTGTCTCTATTGCCAAAGATCCACCAGCCCCTGGAATCAGATAGTTTGTTTTCGTTTACTATTCCTGCAAATCCGCTTTCATCATTGATAACGACAACCGGTTCTTCCCCCTGGTAATTTTTTAGGACCACAAATATTGCTTCGGCTTTAATATTTCCCGAATGGGAACTGCCATTGAGTTCATGGATAATGGTTGAGGCAAGATCAGGATTATCATTGGTGGCAATCAGGTAGATGTCGCCGTTGTTGGCACCATAGAAGGTGAGGGTATCATCCGGACCGGCGCGTAATTTACCTGAACTAATCAGGGAATCCAAAAGTACCTGCTTTTGCGGGTCATACTGCGCATAATAATATGAAACTTCACTGATAGCTACCTCCACATCTGGATTTATCCATCTCCCATTAGCTTGTTTGGTCGGATTGAACCCGAGGAAGTCATCTGCTTCCAATGCCTGGAATACTATCGCTACTTCATCAGGAGTTTTGCCTTCACGTGGTTTGTGCTGGTCAGGCTGCGCCACTCCTGCAGAATAATTTCTAGAAATAACAGGTAGATAAATTGTATTTTCCAAAATAATTTTGCCGGTCATCGGATTAAACCTGGAAAGCGTAAAATAATCCCAAGCTATGCTTACTGTGGCATCAGAGGTTACCGGCGGAGTAGAATAACCTGAATCCACAAAAGGCACAATATTACCCGGCACAGTATACGGCTCTAAAATAGTTGAGCTTGTTTCCGTCCTTAGTTTTGCTAATTCAGACGATAAATTATTTTCTTTTACTCGGTATTCCTGCGCTTTTACAGTATCGCCATTTTGCTTATACCATGCCTCTAAAATTTTATAATTCTCTAGTAACTGCAGCGAGCCTTCTAACCAAATCGCTCCTGCGCGGTGAGAAGCGTTTGTAAAATCATATCCTTGCACCAACTGTCCGTTATATTCAACCGAGGCAGCGGATAAATTCTCCGCAGTAATCAGCAGGTTATCTACATCCACGCCTAAATCCTGTAATCTCTGCGGGCCTAACGCCATAATAGCAAAAGTAGTAGTATCCAATGCCACCGCATAATCAGAAGACCATGCGCTTCCTGTCCATTGCGCTCCGCGCATAAATCTGTTGTCCTCGGGCAGATAGGCCTTAAATCCGTTCGGATTATTGCCTTGAATAAGCCATGACTCCACGCCGCTTAATTCCGCCTGGAATTCACTATAACCTCTCTGAATCAACCATTTTGTAAAAGCAGCGTAACTTATATTGTGTTCCACAGAATAAATCGTTGTCCAAGGGATAATAGTTGAACC
>CAZOSW010000045.1:0-5560 GCA_964582765.1 uncultured Planctomycetales bacterium
TGAGTGTCAAGGTCCTCCATAACCGTTGTATCATAGATCATGCTATTTGGTACGTAGTTTTCTGCCATAACTTGAAAATAAGCTGCTGAGAAGTCTGCATATACAGCCGGGTTAGCCAAAACCTGGGTAAGAATATTTGCAGTGTGTGCAATACCTCGGGGTTCTGGTTCTGTGCCACTCCCACTAAGGCAAACTCTATCTACCTCAAGAGCTATGCTGCGTGCAATTTCTCTCTCAATAACCTGTTCGATGTTCAGGCCATCTGCAGCTAATTCTACTGACAGGCTCACCATTGACATTAACGTGTGTGCTGTAAGTAATACGCCTCCGAATGTTGTATCAAGGCTTGCCGTATATTTTGAGTTCTCTTTTTTCCACTGTACGGAAGGCATTGTTAAAACTTTTGGGACCAGGAGAGTTCGAGATTCCATCGGATAGACGACAGCGCCTGCTGCCATAACCTGTGTGGCATTTAACGCTGCTTCAATTATGTCTGCGCTCAGAGTTTCAGGGACCAAAAATCCGCCTCCTGAATCACTAATTCCACTACCTAAAAGCCTCCGCTCTGCTTGCGAATTTTTCCAATCGCCAGTAACCAAAGCCCTAACGTATTTTCCAAAACTTACAGGTTCATTAATCCCGTTAGTGTCCTTACTTTTAATATAATTTCTCAATTCTGGCAGGGTTTGTTTAGTATAGCCCCTTACTTCTTTAGGATCATAACTTCTTTGATCCCCAGGTTCGAGTCTAATATCAGATTCATGAGAGGGATCATCCAGTTCGTTTAACTCATTTGTTAATTTATCAATCTCTGCCATTAATCCATTATTTTTTTTCTGTTCTGTATCTGTAAGGCCTCTTTCTTCATTTTGTGCAACATCGAGCATATCTCTTGCAGATTTAATCAATGCAGCGCGTTCTTGTTTTTTAGTCTTACGTATTAAATTTTCCATTATGTTTCTTTCCATTCTGTATTCGTTTTAAAATTACCTAATTTTTCAAGTCAATCCGCAAGGCCTTACTTAAAAATTCTGCTAGGCTGAATATTCTTAACAGCCTCCTGGATGCTAAGATTCTGTTGCTCCCTTATTGTTGGCAGCCAGCTATTTAGAGTTATAGCTAGCTGCCGGAAAGGAGCTAAAAGAAAATAAACAACCTCCACTAACGCAGAGGTACTAGCTGTTGAGCGGACAGCTAATCTTATAAAAAAAGAGCATTTCTGCTCTTAAATAACTATTTGATTAAATTTTTATTTATTACTTTTTATATTCTAGTTAGGTTTATAAGTAAATTCTGCCAATTTCTGGCCGTTTTCCATATAATTTATTGTTATGTCTATCGGAGGATCGGTTGGGTAATGCTCCGGCCCCGGATAACGATATTCAAAATTAAAACTCATTTTTGACAGATTATGTTTTGTTAAATCAATTAGGCCTATTGCGAAAAAATAAACCAAAACCCTAAAATATTTTTCTGTGTCTGAATCACATAAACCATCTTTTAAACCATAAGCTGAAATATGAGATATAACTCCCTGAATAAACATTTGGCGGTATTCTGATATTTCCGATAAACTAAAGCCTTCTTTAAGCAATAGTTTTATAATATGAATTACCTCTGGAGTATTTTTTTTATAGAATCCTACAGTTCCACGCTCTCCCAGGATTCCCAGGCTGGCCTTGCTTTTCATTATGCTTGGCTCTATAAGTCCCGCCTCTTTATAATCAGCCAATAGTTTGTTAAATGAGCCGGAAGCTGTATTTATTTCTAAAGTTTTTGCTCTCTCTATAAGCTCGTCCTTAGTAATGTAATCTTTCATTTCCGCTGCTTCTTTTATCATTTTATTTCCTCTAAAGTTTATAATTTTTAAATCTTCCTCTGAAAACATCGCTTCTTCAATATTACAAGAGTACCTATAAGGGCATAGGCAACAATTTGATTTTTCGGTGCAAGCCTTTGGCTTAGAATAATTGCTGTAATTATCGAAAAATGCCCCGGGGGCCTGTTTCTTCAGAAGCTCTCTTGCCTCTTGTATTTCTTCTGAAGATTGCAATTTTTGAATTATCATATCTATTCCAATACATAGTTAATTTAGGATAGTTATACCTGACATGTATAATATAACATAGGATTTATAATGATGTCAAGCTTTATTTTATTATTCTTCCGGAAGGGATTAATCTTTTTTCTTATTCAAAACTTTATATACATCTTTAAATGCATTTTTAGCAGCGCTTAAGCATACCCTTAACATACTCAATTTTAATAAGATAAAGTAATACCATTTATTCAAATATCCTATAATCATTTTTTCTCCTTTTTTTATTCTTCAATAGGAAGATCTAATTATTTTTCTAGTACGGAAGCATTCTATTTTCCATATCTTTATAGTATAGTTTACCGCTGTTAAATACTTCAAGTTCCCAATCTTCAAGCAATCCTAAACGCTCCAAGTATGCAGTTTCACCCTCATATATCGGGTATTCTGTTTCAATATGCCCATCTGGCCACATTTCAACCGGCTCAGGTTTGCCATTAATATTGGTATATTTATCATACCTTAATATTTTTATATCTTCTGGCCTTTCACATACCCACCACAAACAAGGCCTTTTACCTGCATTGTTTTTATCTAGTTTCCGGCGACTCGTTACCTCTTCTTTGTGTAAACTCCAAATTTGTTTACATAGATCAGGATTATTTTTATCAAACATCTGTTTTCTTGTAATTAATTCTTCCATTGAATTTTTAGAACAGATCGCTTCGTAAAGTTCCTCTGTAAGATTATTGAAATTAATAACCTTTTTTCCTTTAAATTTAATTCTTTTTCTGGGCATAATAACTCCTTTTTAATGGTTTTTTAATATAAAATTAGCCTAAACCTGGAGGCCTTCCGGCTTCTTTTGGCGGTTCAGTATCAAGGTTTAATTCCCGGATCAAACGGGCTGCTATAGTCATTGAGTCCCGGGCAACATTTATGGCCGGGTTTGCTCTGGGGTTCTCGTACCGGTCTTTATAAAAAGCTCCATGCTCTAATATTTCCTCGCGTGCGGTTTCCGCTGTGTCCAGGGCCTCGCAGCATAGAGTTAAAAGCTTTATATGGTGTGATTCCAGCATATAGTTTTGTACTACTTCTTTAAACCATTTTTTTGTTTTAGGCCGGAGGTATTCCGGCGGTTCCATTGCTTTTGATATTTTTACCATTATTAATTTCCTTTCAGTTTTGTTTTAGTTTTGTTTTAGTCTCTTGTCGGGCTTCTGCAGGCGCTCTGTCAACGTTTAAACAGGGTTCAGTTTCTATTTTTCTACACTGGCGCGCACTATATTTCGACTACTCTCTAGAGATTTTGACTGCCATACCCTTTATGCTCCCTTTTACCCTATTAATCTAATTATTAAAAACTCACTTAGTAAATTCGTAATATTCACCCCTAAGCTCTCTTACTCGCTCCTAAAAGCCCTATAAAGCCTCAAATAACCTAAAATATATGTTTTTGTGTATGTCCTTACTAATTTACTAATTATATATATATTATATATAAAATAAGCACAAAACAGGCTTAAAACTCACTTCGTAAGTGTTACGAATTATTACGAAGTCTACTAATTGAGTTTTTATAAATTTAGTTACTTAGTTAGTATAATTAGTAAAGTTCGTAAGTGGTACGAAGTGAGTTACATGTTATTAAAACTAAACAACCTTATAAACTCGGGCCGGTCTCTGGCCTTCTTTTATATTAAAAGCTACTATCCTGCTGCTCTGTATTAAGGTGCTTAAAATCTCATCTAATTGCTTGGCTATCATATTACTATTTTTTAACAGTCTGTCTCTTCTTATGGTTCCCTCTGGCTCATCTTTAATTAAGTTAAATACCTTCTGTATGTCTTTAGATTCTTTTGTAAACGCTATATGATCGCGCATTAATTCATTTAAAGATTGTTTTAATTGGTTAACCATTTTGATTGCTCTTAGTATTGATCCTTCTGATATTACCAGGGTTTTATTGCCGGATATTTCATACAACATTGCAAACTTTAAAAGATAATCTGCAAGCCTGGCATAAAAGCCTATAATGCCTTTTGAATCGTCCAAGAGCTCCAGCTCGTCTTCATGCCTTCGAAGCCATTTAATTAATATAAGATTAGCCTCATCTGATATTTTAAATTCTCCTTTAAGGATAGATATTTTCTTAATATCACTAACTAGATTATTACTAAGGCTTATTGACTCTGGCTGCGGCATATAATACCAGGGTTCTTTGTCTTCTTGTTTACATGGCATATAAATAAAACGTCCCAGGAAGCCTCCTAAGGTGTCCGATTCTGTGATCCTATCTATAAACCAATGAATTGTCGAAGCTGTTATTATGTTTAAGCATATGTTTTTTATAGAGTATTCCTTACCTGATAGCCTTTTGCTTAATAAGTTAGGGCAGTCGTAGGCCTCTGTTATAAATTCCTTAATGCCGGCCTGGTATGTCTTAGCGCTTGCATTTATTAAGAAGGCTCCAAATTCACTCCAGCTTATCAGGCCCCCGGGCTTATCATTTAATAAATTAAATAAGCCTTCCGGTGTAAAATCATTAGGAAGGATCAGCTCATAATTGAATTTTCCGAGTATGTGCTTGGCAATATTTAGGCATGCCGTTTTTCTCATTACTGTTGACTTGCCTAAAAGTACGATATAAAGGTTCGGATATAGGTTATAAACTCCATATTTTAAATATACCTGCCTTGCCAGTACTGTTGCAATAATTGACAATGCCATAAGCTCTTGATATTTGGCCGGTGCGTCTGTTATCTGCATTGCATATTCTTTGTATAGTTCTATAAAGTCGTTCTCAGGTATTTTAACCTTTATATCCGGGCTTTTTAACTGATCCTCAAGGTATCTATCAGCTATGTTTATAATTGCTTTAAAATCAGTTATAAGGCCTTCCCTGTAGTAGTCGTTAGCGTCCTTTGTGTCTGTTGCGTCTTTACTGTCCGGGTATTTTGCTATATATACTTCCTTCTGCCAGTCAAAATATTTCAATATTTCCCGGGCCCGCTCTGTTGCAAACTTAGGATCATCATATAATATTATGATTTTCTTAATTCTTTCCGGTATCAGCTTTAAGTCATAATCTTTTAAAATTCTTGTCTGGCCTGATACTCCAATTCCATAAAATCCCATAATCCAACAAGATATGCAATTATATTCCCCTTCAACCAGTAGCATAGTTTCTTTTATATCTTTTATTTTTTGAAGGTTATATAACCAGGTTCGATTTTCTGGCAGTTTGTCTGAATCAGGATTTACATATTTGGCCCTATTGTGTCCAGGATCGCCTCCAGGCCAGTTTTTTCTTTTATATAATAACTTTCCTTCTGTATCAAAATAACTAATATTTACATAATCGATTGCTGGCTCTAATTGCCACTCTTTTATAATCTCATCATCGAAGCCCCGTTGTTTTAAATATTCCTTCATTGTTTTAATTTTCGATTCCAATTTATACCTCCAATCAGGTCGGGGAGAGGATTGGCTCTCCCCATAATGTTAAATAATTTTCAATCT
>CAZOSW010000045.1:5660-8475 GCA_964582765.1 uncultured Planctomycetales bacterium
CGGGATCTTCTGTTTCAAATAAATCTCCTTCATAATTCATTTTAATTCACTCCTTAACTATCAAACTTTTAAACCTTGCAATTTTATTTTTTAAGGTTTATGCTATGTATAACAGTTGAATTTTTGCAATAAAAAGTCCTTCTGTTAAAAGCTGCAAACTTTTAAAATTTTATATTTAATTTTAGTTAAGGACTTTCCCCAAAGTCCTTTTCTATTATAACACTTCTGTTATTCTTTTGGTTTAAAAAATCTCAAAAATATATTTGGTTTCTTTTCTGTTATTGCCAATTTGGTTTTAACATACTTCTTAAATGCCTTTATCTCTTTTCTAAGAACCTGAATTTCTTTTTTTTGATCTGCTATATCTTTTAATGTCATACCTAGTGTTTCTATAAGTCTTAACTGCCCTGACTGCTGCGCTTCTGCTGTTGTTACTGCGGTTATATTTTCTGTATTAATTTCCCTATTAAATCGTGCTTGCAGGGCCTCTTCAATTTCTTCTGCGCTTCTACTGCTAATTGCTTGTTCCGCAATAAACCGCAAGGCCTCCAGGGTTTCCGGTGTATATCTTTTTTTGCGTCCTTTCCCGGTATAATGAAAGTATTCTGAATGCCTGTCTCTATAATACCTAATTGTACTTTCCGGTATCTTTGTAGCTTTTGCTAACTCTGCTATGGTATATAGTTCCATATATTAATTATAATGCCCTGTGCTGTTCCGGAGGGATTAACGATTCTATTTCGTCATTAGTCCCATAAATTTGTTTTTCAATTTCAATAATTTCTGGATCTGCTATCCGGTCCCCGGTCTCTAAAATTGAATAAACGCTCTCCTCAATGTTGCTCATTACCTTTTGCAGGTTGTCCCTGTCCCGGGGTTCACGCTCCGGGACATTTTTATTTCTAAACTTTACAAACCAATAATAATTCCAATTCTTTTATTTTTTCTTTAAGTTTTATATTTTCCTGATATACTTTTTGAACTTGAGTATTATGTTCACCTTTTGGAGTTAATTCTAATTCCTTTAATCTGTTATCGTCCTTAATTCCTTTCTTATGATGTACCACTTCATAAGGATATAATTTTCTTCCTATTTTTTTTGATACCACATAGGTATGCTCCAGAATCCAGCCATCTTTATTTGTAAAAGTAAAGTCCGGCATATAAATTCTTATATATCCTTCATTTGTTTTTTGTTTATACAAACGGTCAAATTTATTTCCTTCATTATTTTTAATATTCCATTCATTAAAGCAAATATAATTATGAAATTGTTTTGGAGGTACTTTTTTATAGAATCTTTCAAATTCCTTTCCGCAAAAATCACATTGGCATTTCATTATTTCACCTCCACGGCCTCCATTGTAATAAATAGTTTTTATAACTTCTTTAATCATTTAGCTTTAATCTCAATAAACTGGTTCATGGCATTTTCAACATCTATGTTTGCCAGAGTTACATAAATTTGAGTAGTTGAAATATCAGAATGGCCTAAAATCTTTTTTAGGTTCATTACGTTTCCGTTTTGTCTTATAAAATTGGTTGCAAAACTATGTCTTAATGTATGCGGTGTAACGTTCTTATTGATTCCTGCTCTCTCTGCATACCTCTTAACCATGAATTGAATATTCCTAACAGATAACTTGGCCCCTGGCTTAGATGTTATATCTCTTTGAATTCCATTTTTAAAGGTTATCTTACATTTACGGTCTTTGAGTGTAGTAAAAAAGTATTCTGTATTTTTTGGCTTGGCCTCTTTCCAATCGCTTAAAATTTCAGATGCATAAACTCCTATTGTTAAATCACGATCCACGCCACCCTTGCCTTGTACGATCCTTAATTTATTCTTTGTTAAGTTAATATCTCCGGGCCTTAAATTCGTTACCTCTGATACTCTTAGGCCCATATTTACCATAATGGTTAAAATGGCTCTGTTTCTTATTCCAGTTATATATCTTTTATTTGGTATAGATAGCAGTTTTTCAACCTCTTCCGTCTCTAAAACCACCGGTAATTTTTTCCTTCTGGCCATAATAGTTAAATTCTCCTTTAATACACTTAATGCGTGTTATATGTAATATACAACTATATTTTAATGATGTCAATAGAAATATGTAATGTTTAACAATTAATTTAAAAAACTGCTAAAAAACTGCCCCCTAGAATGCCCCTGGAGCTCTTATAATTATTAGGCAATGGTTATCATTGCCGGGGTTTGGGCATACCCAAATAATAGCAAATTGTAACGTGTTACGTTTGCATATCTTGCTATAACTAAACAATGCTATTTAAAGCGTTTTAAGCAATGCTGTACCAGTATTAATGCTTAGGTAATGCAATACTATTGCCTTGCTATTTTAAGTCTGAATTTTCTGAATTTTGCTTTTCTATAAACTCTCTGTTTTTCCTTGCGTAAATTAAAAAATTAACTGTATTTGCAGCATTATGCATTACCCATTCATTAAAAAGTTCAAGCGGATACAAAACTGCCCTGTTAATTTTTAAAAATGGTGCGCCCTGGAGTCGCCAGGCTCTTATGACTTGCCTGGACACGCTAAAGATTTTCTGCAGTTCCTTCTCTCTAACATACATTATTTTTTTTTCAATGTTTTCCATATTTTATCCTTTGTTATTTAAGTGATTTTACTGGGTAATAAAGCTAAATTTTTTATGGCTGGCAGCCGTCAAACTACCAGCCACTAGGAAAAGAGAAATGCCAGGCCGACAAGGCCTGTTTGTCCCGGGAGAATTTAAACAAAACAACCCGGGAACTTTACTAGTCTACTTAGCTTTATGAGCTAGGGCTTGCGCTTTC
>CAZOSW010000046.1:0-8377 GCA_964582765.1 uncultured Planctomycetales bacterium
TTACTTATAAAGTTGAGTTAACCCCCGAGACAAATAAAGCAAACATAACCTTTACTGTCAAAGAAGGTAAAAAGGTGCGCATTAAGGATATTAATATTGAGGGCAATACTACTTTTCGAGACGCTCGTATTCTTAAACTGCTTAAAACTAAGCGCGCCTGGTTTTTTAATGCAGGAGTCCTAAAGGATGAGGTAATTAAAGAAGATATAGAGCGCATCAAATCCTTTTATCAGCGCGAAGGTTTTATTGATGTCGCGCTAGAGTATGAAGTTAAATCAGATGTTAAGAAATCTTATCTTTTATATATTACGATTAAGATTACCGAAGGTAAAAAGTATATCGTAGGTTCAGTTATTATTCAGGGTAATAAAGATATTACAGAAAAGGAAATTATATCCAGCCTGACTGATTGTATCCCCGGAAAAGTTTTTAGCAATGAGGCAATGAAAAAAGATATTACCGGTATCCAGGGCCTGTATTTTGACCGGGGTTATATTTCCGCGATAGTTACAGACTCTGAGATAGTTAATCCAGAAACCGGCCGCGTGGATATAACTTATACAATTACGGAAAACCAGATTGTTTATGTGGATAAGATTAAAGTACGGGGGAATATTAAAACTAAGGATGTGGTTATCCGCAGGGAATTAAGGATTCATCCCGGAGATAAATTTGACGGAGAAAAACTTCGCCGCAGTAAAGAAAGGCTGCAGAATTTGGGATTCTTTGACGAGATAAGTTATGATACCGAGGAGACTCAGAGTGCGGATAAAAAGAATTTGATGGTAGATGTAAAAGAGACTAAAACCGGAGCATTCAGCTTTGGCGGAGGTTATAGCACGGTGGATCAGTTTATAGGTTTTGTAGAGATTGAGCAGAAGAACTTTGACTGGAGGAACTGGCCTTATTTTACCGGCGCAGGGCAAAATTTAAAACTGCGCGCATCTATCGGTAATCTGAGTAATGGTTATGAGCTAAGTTTTACTGAACCCTGGTTATTTGATTATCCTGTTTCTTTTGGTTTTGATTTATACCGGCGCACACATAAGCGTGATACTGATGTAGGATACGGTTATGATGAAGCGGTTACCGGAGGAGACCTGCGTTTAGGTAAAGAATTATCCGAATATTTAAGGGGAGACCTTACTTATCGCCTTGATGAGATAAAGATCAGTAATCCTTCAAGCGATGCATCTGATGATTTATTAAGTGAAGTAGGAAAAAATGTAGTCAGTGTTATTTCTCCGGCTTTAACCTTTGATTCCCGGGATAATGTTTTTGATACCCGAAAAGGCAACTTATTAACTGCTGCTTTTGATTTTGCAGGCGGGCCGCTGAGTGGAGACAAAAATTACTGGAAATTTTTTACGCGAGCATCACATTATTTTCCGATGCCCAAGGGTGCTGTCCTTGAATTAAGAGGAAGGATAGGTTTGGCTGAGCCTTATGGTAATTCGGAAAAGGTCCCTATCTATGAAAGATATTTTGCCGGCGGCGCTTACACTATTAGAGGATATGAAGAAAGAAAGGTTGGCCCGATTGATCCTGTGTCTAAGGATCCGCTGGGTGGAGCGTCTATGGCAGTAGGTAACATTGAATATACCTATCCGTTGTTTAGTTTTTTAAAAGTTGCGGCTTTCTATGATGTAGGTAATGTCTGGGAAAAGATAGGTGATATATTTTCTTCTAAAGATGCTAATGGGGTGGCAAATTCCGGAGGTTTTAAATCCAGCTTTGGTTTGGGATTACGTATTAAGACTCCGATTGGCCCGATTATGCTGGATTACGGTATACCCCTAGATAAAGAGCCCGGAGAAAGTGACAAGAAAAGCGGGCGGTTTCACTTTAGTGCAAGCCACGGGTTTTAAGCCAGTAGGTAATGTGCGTAGTAGCTGCCTGCTCGGCTGTCCTTTAGGATGCGCCAAGGGGTGTAGGCATTAGTTATTATCTAACTGTACAATAAAACAAATATACTACAAGGAGGAAGTAAGATGAGAAAAGCAACAATAGCTTTATGGGGGATTGCGGCAATTTTTAGTTTGGTTTTATTTGCGGGAAACGCCCAAGCCGCGGATAAAATGGGATATATTGACTTAAGCCGTACTTTCAGCGAATATAATAAGACTAAAGGGTATGATAAAGCTTTAAGCGATAAAGAAAAGACTTATACGGAAGAGCGTGATAAAAAAGTTGCTGATCTAAAATCATTCCAGGATAAATTAAACCTGCTTAATGATAAAGAGAGAGCGGCAAAGCAAAATGACCTTCAGAAGAAATTAAAAGCCTTTCAGGATAGCGATCGCCAAAAACAGGCTGACCTGCGTAAGGAACAGGAAGAAAAAATGAAGGATCTCCTTGGCGATATTCAGGAAGCGGTCAAAAAATATGCCGAGAAGGAAGGATATACCATTGTGTTTAATGATAGGGTATTGGTTTATCAGAGCAAAAGTATGGATATTACAGATAAGATTATCGAGATCTTAAATAAAGACGGAAAGTAAAGGGTAAGATTCCGTTTCATAACATATATATTACTTTCTGCCTGTCGGCAGGCAGGAGTATTCCATAAGCGCAGAATTAATTTAATGCAGAAAACACTAAAGGAAATAGCTAAACTCATCGGGGGACGCGTTATTGGCGATGGGGATGTTTTAATTACCGGTGCCTCAGGAATTAGGGAGGCGACTGAAGGGGAGATTACCTTTCTGTCTAATCCTAAATACAGTTCGCTTATGGATAAGACAGGCGCCTCATCAATTGTTACTTCAACCGAGGCGCAGAAAACAAATAAGCCGATTATCCTGACCGATAATCCCTCGCTTGCCTTTATAAAAATCATCTCTATGTTTACGCCCGAAGAAGTGGGACATCCTAGGTCAATAGATTTTACTACTGTTATGGGCAAGAATGTTACTTTGGGCCACAACGTAGCTATTGGGGCTTATTCAGTTATCGGGGATGATGTTGTAATCGGAGATAATGCCATAATTTACGCAGGCTGCTATATCGGCCATCATACAAAAATTGGCGTAGGTACATTGATTTATCCGCATGTTTCAATACGCGAACGTATCAATATAGGAAGCCGGGTGATTATTCATTCCGGTACAGTAATAGGCAGTGATGGTTTTGGTTTTGCGACTATTAAAGGCGCGCATCATAAGATTCCTCAGGTTGGCACTGTTGAGATTGGAGATGATGTTGAGATCGGCGCCAATGTTACTATTGACCGAGCGCGTTTTGATAAAACCGTTATAGGATGCGGCACTAAAATTGATAACCTGGTGCAAATTGCCCATAATGTAGTTATCGGCGAGAATTCTTTAATTGTCGCCCAGGTAGGCATATCAGGCAGTACAATTATCGGCAATAATGTAACCTTGGGCGGACAAGCCGGACTAGTCGGACACATTAATATCGGGGACAATTCTATTGTCACCGCACAATCCGGAGTAGCTAAGTCTATCCCTGCGGATACTATGGTCTCAGGATATCCTGCCCGGCCTTATATGACTACGCAAAGAGTAAACGCCAGCCTGCAGAATTTACCCAAGCTATTTGACCTGGTTAAGGAATTGAAGAAAAAGATCGATAGCCTTGAGGCCAAGCTAAATAAATAAATGGAAAAGCAAAAGACAATTACGAAGGAAGTTTGCCTAGAGGGTGTCGGTATTCATACAGGCAAAAAAGTAAATGTAATTTTTAAACCCGCAAATGCGGATTCCGGGGTAACTTTTATCCGCACGGATATTCCGGGATCACCGAGGATAAGGGCTAATGCAGATTCTTTGTTAGTAGATAAATCAAGCCGGCGTTCGTCTATCGGAAATAACCAGGCAGAGGTGCAGACTATTGAGCATCTCATGGCCTCATTATCCAGCATGGGGATAGATAATATTGATGTTGAGATAGATAGTAATGAGTTACCCGGATTAGACGGAAGTGCAATAGGCTTTGTAGAGGCGCTTGAGGATGCCGGGACAAAAGAGCTAGAAGCCCAAAAATGTATTTATAGAGTTAAAGAACCTATAACTGTTCAGGAGGGCTCAAGCTCAATTACTGTGCTACCATCTAGAGAGTTTAAGGTCTCCTATACTTTAAACTATGAACATCCAATGCTGGCGGCGCAATTTTTAGAGATAGCGGTTAACGCAACGTCTTTTAAGGACCAGATTGCTCCGGCGCGTACTTTTTGCCTTGAAGAGGAAGTCAACCAGTTAAAAAATCAAGGTTTTGGCTTGGGCGCTAATTACGAAAATACTTTAGTTGTCGGTAAGGTTGGTGTAATTAAAAATACTTTAAGGTTTAAGGACGAATTTGTAAGGCATAAGATTTTAGATTTAATCGGGGATCTTTACCTAACTGGTTGTTCAATCTGCGGCCATGTAATCGCATTGAGAAGCGGGCATTCTTTAAACTTAAAAGTAATACAGAAAATTCACGAACAAAGAATTAAAACTCAAGGAGCTAGAGCCATGAAAGAAGTTTTAGATATTAACGAGATTATGAAGATTCTGCCTCATCGTGAGCCGTTTTTATTTGTGGACCGCGTAACTCACCTGGAAAAAGGCAAACGCGCAGTCGGTATTAAAAACGTAACAATCAACGACTATTTTTTCCGTGGCCATTTCCCGGGGCGGCCGGTTATGCCGGGAGTAATTATTGTTGAAGCTATGGCACAAGTAGGCGGCGTGATGATGCTTGCTTCCGAAGAGAATAAAGGCAAGCTTGCTTTCTTTTTATCGATTGATAATGTAAAATTTCGTAAACCGGTTGTTCCCGGTGACCAGTTGGTCCTTGAGGTGGAGGCAGTAAAGGTTAAATCTAAAACCGGACAAGTTCGCGGCAGGGCATTAGTAGATGGCAAGGTAGTGGCGGAAGCTGATTTTATATGTGCTTTGGTTAATAATTAAACATGCAAATACACTCTAGCGCAATAGTTTCTCCAAAAGCAAAATTAGAAACAGGCGTAATTGTCAGCCCTTATAGTATAATCAGCGATGGTGTAAGTATCGGCAAAAATACTAAGATTGGCGCGCATTGCGTAATTGAGGGGAATACAACAATCGGCAAATCTTGCGAGATATTCAGCGGTGCGGTAGTTGGCAGCCGTCCGCAAGACCTTAAGTTTAAAGGAGAAAAAGTTTTTTTAGAAATAGGCGATAATAATATTATTCGCGAGTATTGCACGCTTAATCCGGGAACAGGCCAAGGCGGAAAAACAAGTATCGGAGACGGCAATTTGCTTATGGCGTATTCACATGTTGCGCATGATTGTAAAATTGGCAATGGCTGCGTTTTAGCGAATAACAGCACTCTTGCCGGTCACGTCCTAATTGAAGATAAAGTGGTTATCGGCGGCATCGTCGCCATTCATCAGTTTGTGCGTATTGGTAAACTCTCAATTATCGGAGGATGCTCTAAGGTCGTCCAGGATATCCCCCCGTTTTCAACATGCGACGGCCACCCTGCGCGCGTTTATGGCTTGAATTTAGTTGGCCTAAGGCGTACCGGAGTTTCTCGTGAATCAATTAAACAAATTGATCAGGCGTTTAAGCTAATATTTAACTCAAGGCTATCCGTAAAACACGCTATTGAAAGAGTGGAAAAAGAATTAGAGAAGAGCGAAGAGATAGATTATCTGGTAAATTTTGCTAAAAACTCTGAGCGAGGCCTGGCTCGCTCCTGCCGCTAAAGCAGGGTCAGGCACTAAGCTAATCGGTAGGGTGTCCCCAAAAAATAAATATGAAAAGAATTGGTTTAATTGCCGGAAACAGGAAATTCCCCCTACTTTTTGCAGCATCTGCCAAGAGAAAGGGCTGCGAAATTATCGCAATCGCCATTAAAGGTGATACCTCGCCAAAAATAAAAAAACTTGTAGATAAAATTTACTGGCTCAGGCTTTCCGAATTCAGTAAAATGTTTGATATATTAAAAGCCGAAAAAGTAGATGGCGTGGTTATGGCAGGCCAAGTTAGCCCACATAGATTATTTAGCAAAGAAATAAATAGAAGCAAAGAATTAAAACAGATCTTACAAAACCTCAAAGATAAAAAAACAGATACATTATTTGGGGCTGTTGCGCAAAAGCTAGAAGCTGCCGGGCTGTCTCTTTTAGATTCTACTCTCTTTATAGAGGAATATCTGCCACAAAAAGGCACACTTACAAAATGCCAACCGGATTTTAATACATGGGAGGATGTTTATTTTGGCCTAAATTTGGCAAAGGCAGTGGCTGATTTAGATATAGGCCAAACTGTTGCGGTGAAGAGTAAAGCTATTGTGGCGGTTGAGGCTTTTGAAGGAACGGATCATTTAATTCGCAGAGCAGGAAAAATCGGCCGCGGCAAGATCGTAATTGTAAAGGTAAGTAAGCCTAAGCAGGATATGCGTTTTGATATACCTGTTATAGGATTAAATACAATAAAGAATCTGGTTAAGGCTCGAGCTAAATGCCTTGCCTTTGAAGCAGGCAAAACACTTTTTATTGATAAGGAAGAAAGCGTGTCTCTGGCGGATAAAAGAGGTATTTCAATTGTTGCAGTATAGAGAACTTATTAAGATACCGCTTATGTCGCTATTGCTCCATAAGTTGTGGCCTCATTAAAACTTCTTGACAGCAGTTGTTTGTAGTGCAAAAATAATAACATAAAAAGGAGGGATTTATGCCACGGACAACAGAAACAAAACCAACAGAGTTTAAATTATATGCACCCGCAGCCAAAAAGGTTGTGGTAACTGGAAGTTTTAATAAGTGGAATACTAAAAAATTACCTGCCAAAAAGGATAGTAAGGGTAACTGGGTAGCTAAAGTTGCTCTTAAGCCGGGCAGGCATGAATATAAATTCATTGTCGATGATAATTGGATGAGTGATCCGCGTTGCACTAGTTGTGTAGCAAACGCATTTGGATCGCATAATTGCTTGGTTGAAGTTAAATAATTTAGAAGATTTGCCTAGGTATAGGAAAATATAAATATCATACCACCGGGAAAATTACAGTAAGTTATTGTCAAAGGCAATTTTTTTGATTATGGAATAAACTTTAGGGCGCTGCTTATCAAGTAGCGCCTTTATTTTTACCCGCTAAGGACTCAGATTATGAAATATATCTATGGACCGATAAAATCGCGCAGGCTGGGGCTTTCTTTAGGCCTAAGCCTTTCTCCTGATAAGATATGCGATCTGGATTGTATTTACTGTCAATGGGGCAGTGTCGGAGAGACTTTTTTACAAAGAAGAGAATACGCTAAAGTTAATGAAATTATTTCTGAATTAAAGTCCTGGATGCTGAAAAACCCGCAAGAAACCAAAGAATTGAAGTTTGTCACCATTTCCGGTTTAGGGGAACCGACCCTAAATACTCGCATTGGAGAGCTGATTGACCGGGTAAAAGAAGTAGTTGGCGCAAAGCTTGCCATAATCACCAATTCGACGCTTTTGGGGGATCCTTTAGTACGTAAGGAACTTTTAAAAGTAGATTTAATTGTGCCCTCCTTAGATGCAGTTGATCCTGGAATATTCAAGAAGATTGACCGGCCGAATGATGGCATAAAACTAAATGAGATTATTGACGGCCTTATTGCTTTAAGAAAAGAGTTTAGCGGAGAAATCTGGCTTGAAATAATGCTTGTTTCAGGAGTAAACGATGATCCTGCCCATATCGAAGAGTTGAGAAAAGTAATCCAGCGCATAAATCCGGATAAGATTCAACTTAATTCTCCGGTGCGCTCAACCGCCGAGAAGAATGTTTTTCCCGTTGAAAGAGTTAAACTAGAGAAAATTAAAAAGATTTTGGGGGATAAGGCGGAGATTATTTAAACACTTTTCATTTTGCGCCTGTAGCTCAACTGGATAGAGCGCTAGCCTTCGGAGCTAGGCGTTGCAGGTTCAACTCCTGCCAGGCGCATAAATTATGGTGGTTCCTGCCTGGCGGTAGGCAGGGGAGCTAAGCTAAGCGCACATTTGTAATTGAATATTGATAATTTTTAAGGTAAAATAATCAAACTGATTTAGTGCTATTAGCGACTTATCCTCTTGCGGAGGATTTCGCTAATGGTTGGTATAGAAACCTGAATTTTAGGGCCATTAGCTCAATTGGCAGAGCAGGACACTCTTAATTAGAAACCTTCCAAATATCCAACCTGTTTCAAATCAATCAAATACATCATTAGCAAGTAGTTACAAGAAATTTTGGTAGTGTAAGAATTAGTAAAAATTGGTAAGAATTAGACCAAAACTGCAGGAAATTTGCAGGAAATTCGGTTTAGCCAGTTTAATACTAATAGTTATGTAATAATGTATTTTCGGTGAGGAGGATTATAAAAATGATTCCCACAGGCATATCACCTACAGAAGCAGCTTTTGAAGTTATTGGT
>CAZOSW010000047.1:0-3509 GCA_964582765.1 uncultured Planctomycetales bacterium
CTTTAAGGTGCTCACACTTACTCGCTTGCGCTCGTAAGTATTTACTCGACTATAAATTAGTTAGATGATAAAATATAAATATGCGTAAAGGGATACCAATACTTTTTTTATCTGTTTTATTACTTAGCGGATGCAGGAGCGTTGAAAAGCCGGGTATAGACCGCTGGGGGCCTATACCGGAACTTGAGCCTTTTAAGAAGGGCGAGCGTATTTTGATTTTAGCTCCGCATCCGGATGATGAGGCTATTGCCTGTGCCGGCATTATTCAGCAGGCACTTATTGCAGGCGCTAAAGTAAAAGTGGTTTATCTGACCAATGGCGACCATAACGAATTGGCCTTTATTGTTTATGAAAAAAGAATAACTATGCGTCAGGGCGAGTTTATCCATATGGGGCTCTTGCGCCAGAAAGAATCAATTAAGACGATGAAATTTCTGGGTTTGTCCGAAAATGATCTCGTATTTTTAGGATACCCTGATTACGGGACCTTTGAAATATTCTGTAAATACTGGCAGTCAAATAAACCTTTTCGCGACCGCCTGACCCGGATATCTAAAGTGCCGTATAGAGATAATCCTTCCTACGGGGCTCCCTATTGCGGGGAAAGTATTTTAAGGGACCTGGTCAATCAGATATTAGATTATAAACCGGATAAAATATTTGTTTCGCATCCGGCCGATGTTAATGTTGACCATAAATCATTATATTTATTCCTTCAGGTAGCTTTGAGTGATTTAGAGGGGTTGTTTCCTCTTCCTAAAGTTTATCCTTATCTTGTGCATTTTGTTGGTTGGCCCAAGCCAAGGCATTATCATCCGGAATTAGAGCTGTATCCGCCTGGAAAATTCATTAATTCTAAAATTAACTGGCAGCGCTTGAATTTGAGTTTTGAGGAGCTGGATAAAAAATATCAATCCATACTTTTTTATAAGAGCCAAACGCAATCCAGCGCTTTCTATTTATTTTCTTTCGCCAGGGAAAACGAACTGTTCGGTGATTATCTACCCTTAGAGTTAAGCCCACAATCGACACTAAAGGATAAAATTATTTCTTATTTTGGCGCCCAGGAAATGTTTAAAGAGGCAGAATATTCAGAAGACTCCAGGGAAGTCGAAGTAATGGAAGAAAAAGGCTCTGTTAGTTATGCGATCCAAGACAATTATTTTGTCGCGCGCCTGGATAAACCTACTAAGCTTAGCAGCAGGTTTGGTACGCTGCTCTATGCT
This sequence comes from uncultured Planctomycetales bacterium, assembly GCA_964582765.1. Classification (GTDB taxonomy): domain Bacteria; phylum Omnitrophota; class Gorgyraeia; order Gygaellales; family Profunditerraquicolaceae; genus UBA6249. The sequence continues at coordinate 1,227 of CAZOSW010000047.1, forward strand.
TTTGGGTACAGTAAAAGTAGAGCCTTTGCCCAAATGCCAAAAATTCGCATAATTACCTCGGCAAGCAAATGCAAAGTATTTAATGCTAAAAACAGGATTATTGACCATGGGGTAATTTTAGAGTTTGCCAAGCACCATCTAATTTTAAAAATTCCGCTTAAGCTTTTGGGAGAACCGGATTACATACTTACATCGCTTAAAGCTTATCATGGCCATCTGCCTATTGATGTTGTGTGTTTTCGCAAAATTAAGATTAAATAAGGGGGAGGGTATGTTAGAGTTTAAGGCAATTAAAATTGAAAAACCTGTTGATTTGAATTTTATTTTAGGCCAAAGCCATTTTATTAAAACAGTGGAGGATTTGTATGAAGCTTTAATTAGTAGCCTTCCGGGCATAAAATTTGGCCTGGCATTTACTGAGGCCTCAGGGGCATGTAAAATAAGAAGCGAAGGTAATGATGCGGCCCTTAAAGAACTGGCTTGTAAAAATGCACTCCAGCTTGCCTGTGGGCACAGCTTTATTATTTTTATCAAAGAGGCATATCCTATTAATATTCTAAATGCCATTAAAAGCATTCCTGAGGTATGCAATATATATTGTGCTACCGCTAATCCTACAGAAGTAATCATTGCAGAAAGCCAAGGCGGGAGAGGAATATTAGGAGTAATTGATGGTTCGTCCCCTAAGGGCATAGAAGATGCAACTGATATCGCTTGGCGTAAAGATCTATTGCGTAAAATCGGATATAAGCTTTGATCTGCATCCTAAACCGGCAGGTCATTTTTTCTTGTAATTTAGAGGTGTTTTGCTATAATTTTAGAAACTTAAATTAATATGGATACTAAAAAATTTCGTAAATTCTTCAGCCATTTTATGGCTTGGTTTGGGTTAAATATGTGCTCTTTGATAATTAAGGTTATTCCCGCTGGATTCTTATATGCATTTGCTAAAAACATTGCCGCCTTAGCCTATGTATTTGCTATAAAGCAGAAAAAGATTGCCTTAGATAGTTTAAACATTGCTTTTGGAAGGGAGAAATCCCGTCAAGAGATTGAAAAAATAGCCAAAGATTGTTTTACGTATATGGCTAAAAGTGCAGTTGAGCTTATGTTTTTCTTTGATAAGCCGCATGTTTTAATGGAACGGGTGGAAATCTTGGGCCGTCAAAATCTAGATAAGGCGTTAGCTTATGGCCGCGGCGTAATTTTAGTCAGCGCACATTTTGGTAATTTTCCGCTTCTTTTAGGAAGGCTGGCGGTAGAAAAATATAAAGTAGGCGGAATTATGCGGCCGATGCGCGATGCCAAAGTAGAAAAGATTTTTCTGGAGAAGAGGGAAAGGTTTGGCGTAAAGACGATTTATAGCCAACCACGCAATGAATGCGTAAACAATACTATTGCCGCTTTGCGTAATAATGAATTAGTTTTTATTCCTATAGATCAGAATTTTGGGACAGGGGGAGTATTCGTGAATTTTTTCGGGAAAAAGGCAGCAACTGCCACTGGCCCAGTGATTTTGGCGCAGAGGACCGGTGCTGTGATTATTCCATGTTTTATTATCAGAAATCCTAATGATAAACACAGGATAATTTTTGAAGCAGAGTTGGAGCTAGCAGAAGGTAAAGACCCCCAGGAAGAGATATTGATAAATATTCAGAGGCTTACTGATATTATTGAATCTTATATACGTAAATATCCTGCGGAATGGGGGTGGATTCATCGCAGGTGGAAAAGTAAACCCAGTTAAGGAAAGGCCCTCGCTTAATCACTTGAAAATTTCGTAAGAGATTTTCTGCGTAAGCTCGGGGTTAATTAGTGCATTAACTTATTCACGCTTCCAGTTGTTCGTCAGGCGTATTCATAAGTTAGGCGTTCACTAAAGGAGGTGTTCTAATGGAGCAAGTTGAAAAGAAATGCTGCGCTACAGAGAGTAAATGTTGTGATGCAAAGAAAACATTGTCTACGCTTTTTAAGGTTATTTTGGGTTTAGTATTTTTGGTTTTAGGCGGCTGGTTAATCCTGAAATATTGGGAAGCCCTAGTTTTGATTTTTAAAGGCTGTATTGGTTTGTTCCTTCTTTTAGCCGGTGTAATTACTTTAGCTATAGCTAAAGAATAATCAAGGCAGCTTAGATAAGAGAGGCCGTCTTCTTTTAAAAAGAGAAGCGGCCTTTCTTCTACCATACACCGCCTCATTTTCTTTTTGCTATTATTGGGTTTTCATATATAATATATGCAAATTGTGTACTTAACTAAAATTAACACCCGGCGCTAATTGGTATTG
>CAZOSW010000047.1:3609-7470 GCA_964582765.1 uncultured Planctomycetales bacterium
CGGTGCGCCCTTGTGGGCGACATTCGGCTTTAATGGAGCGGCCGGTGTACCCCTTGCGGGTAAGGAGAGCAATATGGAAACAATTATTAAAAGAGAATTAATTAGCGATAAGAGAATTTGCAGGATGCTGGCAGTAGGAGCTTTTATTATTCTTACTGCTTTATCTGCCTTTGTGCGCATACCTTTGCCTTTCACTCCGGTGCCACTTACATTGCAGACATTTTTTGTTTTACTTTCCGGGGCTTTACTTGGGAAAAAGCTCGGCGTATTTACACAATGTTCTTATATGTTTTTAGGTTTAGCTGGCCAATCGGTATTTACAGGTAAAGGCAGCGGGGCGCTCTATTTACTCGGGCCCACAGGCGGTTACATTATCGGTTTTATCCTCGCCTCTTTTTTGGCCGGGAGTTTATTTGCGAAAGAAGAGCAAGGCCGGTTTACTATTTTTATAAAGTTATTATCTGCAGATTTTGTAATATTATTCAGCGGTATGCTTTGGTTAAAGGTTAGCTTATCTTGCTCAATAAGCCAGGCATTTTTACTCGGGTTTCTACCGTTTGTATTAGGTGATATTTTAAAAGTCGCCTTGGCATCAATTGTTTATAACTCAATACATTCGCGTATTAAGGCAATTCTTTATTAATCCCCTCCGCAAAAATCCCAGGGCTTTAGCCTGGAGATGAATGCATAGCAGAGATTTATTTTTGCTTCGGGGAGGGAACCCTGGCCTTTAGGCCGAGGGGGTTATACTTTAGTAGGTTTTAAAAAACTTATCTTTAATAAATGAAAAGTCTGGCCTTGAAGTTGCTCTCTTTGTTTTTGTTGTCGTTTTCTCTGGGCAGCTGCGCTCATCTTTCCGGGATGACGGTTCATCAGGCCCTTTCTGTAGGCATATTCTCCGCATCAATCTTAGGGACTCTTTTCTTTTGGGATTTCCGCCTCAGTTTTGCTTTCATCGGCACATCCGTATTATTAATGACTAAAACCATAGACCTAGAGCATGTCATTGAATTTTCATCGCTTGAGGTTATTCTCTTCTTAGTAGGGATGATGGTAATTATCGGATTACTTAAAGATTCCGGAGCTTTTGCCTGGATTGTTAGCCTTATTTTGCGTATTCCTAAATTAACCGGTAAAAAATTTGTTATTTTTGTCGGTATTTTATCTGCCTTACTTGCTTGTACCGTTGATGAAGTAACTTCAATTATTTTTATAGTGGTTGCGGTCATGGAGGTTTGTAATTACTTTGAGGTTAATCCAGTCCCTTTTATTATAATATCTGTTTTAGCTACAAACATCGGCTCTGCTGCTACAGTTTTGGGAAACCCCATCGGCATACTTATTGCTTCAAAATCCGGCTTAACCTTTGAAGATTTTATCCTCAAAGCTCTACCTTTGGCAGTAGTTTGTTTAATTGTTGTTCTTTTTATTCTTTTGTTTTGGTATAGGAAATCGATAAAGTTTCTTGATGAACAGATGCAGAGGTTGGGGGCTAATGAAATATTAATTAGGTTAATTTCTGTGCCTCCGGAAAAAGACCTTAAAATAAGTTTAGTGATATTTGGAGTAATGTTAGTTTTTATTTCTTTGCATCATCGTATAGAGGTGGCCTGGGGCCTGCCTGTTAATACTGTATTATTAGTTGTTCCGCTGGTAGTCAGCGGTTTGGTGATGATCTGGAAGCATAATAAGGCCAGGAAATATATCGAAAAAGATGTAGAATGGTGGACTTTGCTTTTCTTCCTGCTTTTGTTCGTGCAGGCAGGGACGTTGAAATATACCGGAGCAACTGTTTTTATTGCCAAACATATATTAGCAGCAACTGGGAATAACCTTAATTTATTGACTGGTGTTATCTTATGGATAAGTGCTATAGGCTCGAGTATCTTGGATAATGTAGTTTTGGTGGCAGCTTTTATTCCCGTTGTTCAGGGTTTTCAGGGCTTAAATATGAACTTGCAGCCTTTGTGGTGGGCATTGCTTTTTGGCGGCTGTTTAGGCGGAAACATTACTCTTATCGGTTCTACCGCAAATATTGTAGCAATAGGGATCCTTGAAAAAGAGGGCCGTATTAAAATAACTTTTTTAAACTGGTTTTTGGTAGGTTTAAGTGTTGGTTTAATCACTACATTTATTGTAATGTTCGCGTTAGTTTTTCTTCCGTTTTACAGATAACTTGACAAATAATAAATTCTGTGATAATTTGATTTCAACCTTAAAAGGAGGTTAAGATGGGGGTTAAGAAAATTGTGTTTTTATCCGTGTTTTTTACTTCAATTATTGCTGTTAACTTTATTGTTTTTGCGGCCGATGCGCCTGTTGCCGGAGTAGATTCTGTAGTAATTACGGCGGCTGCGCCGCAGGAAAAAAGTGATATACAGTGGGCATGGGGAGAAGTGGTAAGCCTAGATAATCAGGCCAAGATAGTTACCATTAAGTATCTTGATTATGAGACGGATCAGGAGAAAGAGCTTGTTTTAACAATTGATGATAAAACAACTTTTGAAAATATCAAAGGCCTTGATGAGTTAAAATTAAAAGATACTTTAAGCATAGATTATGTGAGTTTGCCTGATAATAAAAATATCGCTAAAAACATAAGCCTTGAAAGGCCAGATGCGCTTGCGTCTGTTCCTGCGCAAACCCAAGAAGAGGTTAAATCGGCGGAGGCTCCTGTGTCAATGGTACTTTCCGAACCAACTCCGGCAGCAGAGTCAGTATCTGAGCCAACTCCGTCAGCAGAGTCAGTATCTGAGCCAACTCCGGCAGCAGAGTCAGTATCCGAACCAACTCCGGCAGCAGAGTCAGTATCCGAGTCAACTCCAGCAGCAGAGTTAGTATCTGAGCCAACTCCAGCTGTTAGTAGTCAAGCGCAGTAATTATTTATATAGCAGATTATTATAAATAGGCAGGGCCTTAAAACCCTGCCTATATTTTATACTCATCGGACTAAAGACTGCGCTCATTAAGGCGTGCCTGCCAGAAGGCGGTGATGAGTTGAGTCAAGCTTAAGTATTTTGTCTGAAGAAACCTACTATGGAAAAGATAAAATTAATTATTTTTGATTTAGACGGCACCTTAGTGAATGCTTACGCGGCGATAGAAAAGAGTTTTAATTATGTAATGCGTGCGCTAGGATTAAAAACACAAAGCGAAACTTCTATACGCCGAGCAGTTGGCTGGGGGGATGTCAACTTACTTAAGCCGTATGTATCCAAACAAGATTTAGATCGCGCCCTAAGCTTATACCGGAAGCACCATAAACATAGCCTACTTAAACATTCACGTCTTTATCCGCATGTTAGATTTCTTTTACGGCGCCTTAAAACAGGTGGTTGTAAATTAGCAATAGCCAGTAACCGGCCAACGGAATTTTCTCTTATATTATTAAAACATTTACGTATATTAAATTATTTTGACTATGTGCTTTGCGCTGATAAGTTAAAGCATGGCAAGCCTAATCCGGAGATATTGAACAAAATAATCAAGCGGTTTGCTTTTAAGAAATCGCAGGTTTTCTATGTAGGGGATATGATTATTGACGCTCAAGCAGGAAGGCGCGCCAGAGTAAATACAGTAATTGTTACCGGTGGCTCAAGCAGCAGGTTTGAGATTAAAAAAGAAGGGCCTTTTAAGATAATTAGTAAGGTCGGCCAACTTGCGAAGATGGTGGAATGAAGATTTCCGTCGTTAATTGCTTGTGAAATAGATGCACCCTAGGTCCTACTTCGCTGCGCTTGTAGGCCCTTGCGCAAAGCGTAAGTATTTCGCTAGATAGAAACTTAAAAGGTGTTCAAATTTCGCACAGCAAGTGCGCACTTGCCAGTCATATTTGGCAAGGTGCGCCGGATAAAACCTATA
>CAZOSW010000048.1:0-7466 GCA_964582765.1 uncultured Planctomycetales bacterium
AATATCTTATGCGCAATATCCGGATATTTAGCGATAAAGTTTAATTCGTCATCAACCAGAGGTTTCTGATTATGCACATTAGCGTATCTAACCAGCTCTAATATGCGCGTTGCCTCGGCATCATTTTTAAAAGCAACCTCTAATTTTTCATAAACATTGCGGAAGCCCTTAATCCCGGAATATTCTCCGGCGGTAATCTTCCTGCCTGTCTCAATTATCTCCGGCTCCCCGCGGCCAAGCTCTTCGTAGTCATAAAGCTCATAATTGCGCCTGTCTTTTAACGCGCCGTCGGCATGTATCCCTGATTCATGAGCAAAAGCATTTGAGCCGACTCCCGGCTGATTAATCGGAATAGGTACGCCAAAGGCATAAGAAGCATATTTACAAATCTTCCATGCCATTTTCAAATTAATCTTTTCATCTAAGCAATAATCGTTCATTCCCTGGCCATGCTTAATTGCCAAAATTACCGAAACTAAATCCGCATTCCCTGCACGCTCTCCCATGCCGTTTACACACGTATTAATATAGGAATCTACTCCGGCGTCACTTGCCGCTTTTGCCCCGGAGATAGAGTTAGCTACTACCAGGCCTAAATCATTATGGCAGTGCACTTCGATTGGCAGCTTTACTGCTTCTGCCAATAATTTTATCCTGTCGTAGATACTAAATGGGCTGTCGCATCCCAAAGTATCGCAATAACGAATCCTGCTTGCCCCTGCCTCTTTTGCTTTAAGTGCAAATTTAATCAGGTAATCTATACTTGTGCGTGAGGCATCCTCGGCGTTTACCCCTACGCCTTGCGCCCCTGATCTTATTGCCTCAGCCACTGCTTCCTGCATCTCCTGAATTATCGAATCATGGTCCAACTTCCCCTTAAACTTATGCACGATCATCTGATCGCTGGTAGAGATTGAAAGATTTAAATATTTAAGATGAGGTATTAATTTAAAAGCAGTTTTTACATCATCTTTAGTTGCCCGCAGCCAACCGCTTAGCCTAATCCTGGAAAATCCCCCTAAGCTAGCTAATTCGAGGTTAGCATTCAAATAATTTGTTTCGTGACGCGTAAGCGGAAAACCGAATTCCGACTGGGAAACACCCATCTGATCAAGGTAATAGTTAATCATGGTTTTCTGCAGCTTAGATAAGCAGATACGCGAAGTCTGCACTCCGTCACGATTAGTTACATCTAATAAGTAAATTACTGGTTTATCTGCCATATTTATTTGCCCCCCATCCTAGCATAATAATTTACCCGCAGGGTAAAACATCCTTTCGCTTATTTCTTTATTATTTTCCTAAGCTCCTCTTTATCCGGAACCTCACGGGAAGAAAAAACTTCCTGGTTATTCAAAAGGTAGGTAGGGCCGAACATAATCTGAAGCTCTTTATTCAAACTGATATTTTCACGAAGCAGCTTTACGCCCTCTACCCCTAATGCGCAGCTTTTAATTCTTGCCAAATCTACTCCGCTTATGCAATTATCCCAATAGGAACTTTTGATATTTTTAGAACGGCAGATTAAATAATCCCAAAATTCTTTAGGATAGTATTTCTGCACGCATACCCCGCGTAAATACTCCTCTACCTCCGAAACACCGTTCTTAGCTTCAAAACCTTGCCCATTCTCTATCGCCAAAAAATGCAAATTCGGCTTAAAATCTTTTGTTACGCTCAGGAGCTTATCAGCATCTTTTCCAAATATATTGAAAAATAAATCCAGGCTGCCTTCTTTTTTCTTCCGATTGAGAAAATAAGATAGGCCGCTTCGCTGGGATTTCAGTAGATAGAGATCTTTTATATGCGCAAAATCATCCTTAGTACTATAAAAATTGGCTTCTTTTTCAACTTCCTTACCGAGGATATAAACGGGCAACCCCAGAATCGATAAATCTTTAATCAATTTTTTCGCAGCAGGGTCCGAATAGTCCAGATATTGCACAGTTATCCCGGGAAATTTCTTTTTCAGTGAATTTATAACCGGCTCAACATTACACACATCGCAATCTTTTACACTTATTACACGTAAGCTTATTTTATTCGGTTTAAGGAATCCACATTCTGCATTTAAACCCCCGGGATTTTTACAGCTACCAATAAAACCTTTCTTCTTGCAATTGACATCCGAATAACAACGGGGGAGAATTGATAATATGTCCGCATCGTCGGAAAACTTATTCGAAACCACAATTTCTTCCGTTTTACAATTTATGAGTTTGCCAGCTTTGATTTCTAAGATTAATTTACCTATTTTGCGGCCTTGCCAGCTCGGACGAAGCATAAAAGTAGAACCGACTTTAGTTAACGATTCTTTTTCTATAGGATTTCCTCCGATAAAAAATATATCGATTCCTTTAACTTCTGAAATTAATTTCAAATCTTCATTTTCACCAAGATTACTTAAGAGCACAATTACTCCGGCACCTTTTTTCTTTAATCGGTTTATTAACCCCTCGATTTTTTTAGGTTCGCTTATCTTAAGGCCTTCTGCTTTTTTATTAGCGGATAAACCAGTTAAGCCGATTATTCCGATTTTAACTCCTTTTATATCCTTAATTATATACGGAACAATTTTTTCTGATTCCAAATTAGAGCTTAAAAAAGCGGGATTGGCAGTTCTTGCGTTTTTTAAGAAAAATTCTTTGCCAAAATTAAATTCATCGGGGCTAATGCCTACAACATCATACCGCATAAGCTCCATAGCCTTCAAATTAACCAGCGATCGCTGCAAATCTAACCGAGGTTCTAAAGTATACTCATCCATTGAACCGCCGGCAGTAAAACCGCCACAGTCCAGAAGCAAAAGCTCGGGATCGGTTTTTCTTAATTCTTTTATTAACGTTGCCCGGCGCGCAACCCCGCCATCCTGCTCGATAGGACAACTACAGGGATAAAGCATGGCATGAGTCTGCCCAGTATAGACAATGGTTATATCCTTTGCATTGGAGATATTTACCATTAAAAACAAAAAACCGGAAATAAGAAACGCGGTTCTGGTATTTCTCATAGTTTTATCACTTTTACAGTTAAAATATTCTCTAATTTTTTTATCTTATCCTGAATTTCCGGGTTCACCTGATTATCTACGCTCCATACGCTAATCGCCTTATCTCCCGGTTTATTGCGGCCTAAAGCCATAGCGGCGATATTAATACCATTCTTGCCCATAAGCGTCCCCAAATTACCGATTAAACCCGGTTTATCGAGGTTGCGTATAAAAACCATTTCTCCTATCGGATATAGCTCCAGATAATAATCATCAATCTTCACAATGCGCGGCTGTTTATTGCTGGAGAGTGTGCCAAAAATCGACTTGGTTTCTTTGTCTGTCTTAATATCTAACTGAATCAGATTAACAAATTCACCTTCTTGTGGAGATTTTGACTCAAGCAACTTTATCCCTCTCTCCTTAAGCAACAAAATGCCGTTAACAAAATTAACGGTTTCCTTTAATATAGGAGTAAGCAGGCCTTTAACTAAAGCCATAGTTACCGGGCTTAAATCATATTTAGTAATTGCTCCGCTATAACTTATGGTTACTTCGCCAAACCTGCCTTCTACTAACTGCCCGGCAAACATTCCTATTTTCTCTCCAAGATTAATATAAGGATTAAGAATCTTGCAGGCCTCTGCCTCTAAACACGGGTAATTAGCGGCATTACGGATTCCCCTGCCTAGAAGCGCATCACGCACAACCTCGGCAACCTCAATTGCCACATTAATCTGCGCCTCTTGCGTAGAAGCACCCAGATGCGGAGTAGTAATAACATTATCAAATTTTAGGAGCTCGCTCTCTGGTGAAAGCGGCTCGCTTTCAAAAACATCCATTGCCGCACCGCTTACCTTTCCTTCTCTTACCGCTTTGGCTAAAGCCAGCTCATCGATAATTCCCCCTCGGGCGCAATTTATGATACGCACTCCTTTTTTCATTATCCCAAATTCTTTATCCGAAATCATGTGCCGAGTCTCATCGGTTAAAGGGGTATGCACGGTAATATAATCAGATTCCTGAAGAACTTTTTTCAATTCAGCAATCTCGACACCAATGCTCTCGGCCACCTGTTTAGATAAAAATGGATCATAGGCAAAAACTTTCATGCCAAATGAAAGTGCGCGTTTTGCCACTTCAGAACCGATCCTGCCGAACCCTACAATACCTAAAACCTTATTGTATAACTCTACGCCCATAAATTTGGAACGCTTCCACTCCCCCTTTTTCATCGAAGAATTTGCCTGCGCAATATTCCGGGATAAAGTCAAAATCATGCTAAAGGTATGTTCGGCGGTAGAAATAGTATTTCCGCCCGGAGTGTTCATTACGATAATCCCCTTTTGCGTGGCTGCGTCCAGGTCTACGTTATCAAGGCCCACTCCTGCCCGGCCTATAACTTTCAATTTCTTTGCCGCCTCAATTATATCTTTTGTCACCTTAGTTGCGCTGCGCACAACCAAAGCATCATAGTCTTTGATTATTTCTTTTAAGGCGTCAGGCTTTAAATCTGTTTTTACATCAACATTAAGCTCTTTGGCGTTTTTAAATACCTTAAGGCCTTCTTCGCTTAATGCGTCACTAACTAATATCTTAATCATTTTACTTTCTCCTTATCCACGTAGATAACACCTGCGCAAACCCAATAAACACGGGGCGCTTTATCAAAAAAACACCTCTTCGGCCGCTTTAATTCCGGCACCTAAATTAAATTTATACCCCATCTGAGTAAGCACCTTTTCCAGGCAGGCCAAAGCCGTGATAATATCGCTCTCAGTGATAAAGCCCATATGCGCGATGCGAAAGACCTTACCCTTTAGCTCAGCCTGGCCGCCGGCAATTGTTACTCCATAAGTATCACGCATGGTTTTAACTAACTTTTCACCGTCAAGGCCTGAAGGCAGCTTTACTGCTGTGACTCCGTCGGATGCTGCAGTTGGTGCAAATAACTCAAGGCCAAGCGCTTTCATTGCAGCGCGGGTCGCTTTAGCCATAGTTTTATGGCGCTTAAATATATATTCCAGGCCATCAACCTGCATCATTTTTAAAGCTTCATTTAAAGCAATAATTAAGGTAATTGAAGATGTAAATGGGGTATCATTTTTATCCAGGGCTTTTTTGGCTTTTCTTAAATCCAGATAGTAGCGGGGAGATTTTGAAGCCTCCACTAACTTCCAAGCCTTAGGGCTGGTGGAAATAAAACCTAACCCCGGAGGCAACATTAATCCTTTTTGCGATCCGGCAACCACCACATCAATCCCCCAAGCGTCAGTTTTTATGTCCACTGCGCCAAGGCCGCTTATAGCATCTACTACCAAAACTGCGGGAGTTTCTTTTACTACTTCTGAAATTAAAGCAATATCATTATCCACGCCGGTTGAGGTTTCGCATAAAGTAGTAAACACCGCTTTTATCTGCGGGTTTGCTTTTAGCTTTTTCTTTATTTCTTCGGGGCTGACGGATTTCCCCCATTCTACATCAATAATCTCCGGCGTAACCCCATAGCTCTTAGCAATCTCCGTCCATCTTTCCCCGAATTTTCCTCCCTGCACTACTAAGGCATTATCACCGCAAGAGAGTAAATTCACTACGGCGGATTCCATCGCACCGGTTCCTGAAGAAGAAATAATAAAGACATCGTTAGTTGTTTGAAATACCCATTTTAATCCGAGGTTTACTTCTTTTAAAATCTCCTGAAATTGCGGCGTACGATGATGCATAATAGGCCTGGCCATTGCAAGGCTAACTTGAGGTGGTAGAGGAGTAGGCCCTGGTGTCAATAAATATTCTTTTCTCATTTCTATTCTCCTTATAAAATTAGAATTATTTTACTTTTCTTTTTTTCTCTCCGGCAAGATTACTTCATCAACTAAACCGTAATCTTTAGATTCCTGAGCGGACATAAAATAGTCCCTATCAGTATCCTTCTGTATTTTTTCTAGATTCTGGCCTGTATGATGTGCCAATATCTCATTAATCCTATCACGCAGTTTTAAAATTTCTTTGGCTTGAATAGATATATCAGCTGCTGCGCCCTGTACTCCGCCCCACGGCTGATGGATCATAACGCGTGAATTAGGAAGCACAAAACGTTTCCCTTTTGCTCCTGCTGCCAAGAGAAGCGCCCCCATACTGGCTGCCTGGCCTACGCAATAAGTTGCCACATCACACTTTATAAATTGCATTGTGTCGTATATAGCAAGGCCGGCGGTAACCGAACCTCCGGGTGAATTGATATAAACATTTATATCCTTATCTTTGTCCTCCATCTGCATAAAAAGCAGCTGGGCAATAACCAGATTTGCCACATAATCATCAATGGGGGTACCGATAAATAGAATTCGGTCCTTTAAAAGGCGCGAATAAATATCATAGGCACGCTCAAATCCACGAGGAGTCTGTTCGATGACCATAGGAACTAAGGTTTGCATTTTTTTCTCCATCCTAACCTCCGTTTTTATAAACTTACCTGCCAATCCGCTTCTCTTAGCAAAAACTCTATTACCTTGCGCGGCATATGATCGTCTATAGCAATATTTTCTTTTTTTGCAATCTGGGATAAGACTAGATACACCCTAACTTGTTTCTTTGCCTCAGGGGCAATTCCTTCCAAAAGTAATTTCTCCTGCTCTTCTATTTTATCCCGCGGTATTCCTTTCATCGCCAAATCGATCTTTGTCTGCCTAAGATTATCCTGCGTTTGCCTTTCAACCAAGCCTTGCGGGAGTTTAAATTCTAAGCCCTTCATTATGTCTTCAATCAATTCATTCTCAATACGCGCGCGTTGTTGATTTTCTTTTGTGATAAAAATCTGCCTCTCCACTGCTTTCTGGAATTCGGCTACATCAGGATACCCCAGAGAGCGACAGAATTTATCGTCAACAATTTCAGCCTTTCGCGATTCCTTCACAGAATCAATCTGCCTTTTTATCTCTTCGCCGGACACTGAAATTGCTTTAAAATTGATTTTTTTATTCTTATAGTCCTTAACAGCAACCTCAGGAGTTACCTCTACAGTGGCTTTAAAAGAAAGGTTGCTGCGATCAAGTTTTACTTCGCTAATCTGCGGTAATTCAATTACATCAAGCTTCTGCTCCTCAATCGCCTGATTATAAACATCCGGGACCAACTCTTTTAAAACCTGCTCATGTACAGCGGCTGCATAATGTTTCTCTAAAACATCCCTCGGCGCTTTACCCGGACGGAACCCCGGGACCTTTGCTTCTTTTGAAACTTGGGAAAAAACTGCTTCAAATTTATTTTTTACAAGCTCCCCGCTTACAGCTATGTTAATTTCGCATTTTGTACTATCTAACTTATTGATTTCAGTTTTCATTTGATCCCTTCCTAGAATTATCCTTGATTCCCGCTCAAATGCTGTGTAAAAATTTTGAAAAAATTTTTACACATTCGCGGGTATGAGTTCGGGCAATAACTTATGTCGCGCTTTCGCGCTCCATAAGTTATGCCCTCA
>CAZOSW010000049.1:0-7385 GCA_964582765.1 uncultured Planctomycetales bacterium
AACTAAAAATCCTTTGAATGAATTCCAGCAGGAAGCGGCAAGAAGATTAGTCCGTAATGACTGGGATGATTTTTTCACACGATTGGATTTTGTTGAGGTAATTGATAAAGTTTTGCTACCCCGCGAAAAATTAATCATCCAGCTGATTCTTGAGGGATATACCCAAGAAGAAATTGGTCAAAAGCTTAAGATAGTTAAGTCTAGAGTTAATTTCCTTTTGCAACGCGCAAAAGCGAAAATAAAAAAATCTTACTTAGGGGGATGAACAAAATGCCCAAAACTCGGTACTACCTATAGGAGGGCAAAACAATAACAAAATGCTAGAAATAATACCTTTTAACGTAAAGCTGCAAAGCCGGATCCGCGAACTTGGGTTTAAAAACTACCAAGTTGCCTTTGCCTGTCAGATGCACGAGGCAGATTTTAGCCGTATTATCAATGGACGTAGAAAACCAAATGAAAAGCAAAAGAAACGGCTTTGTGAGTTTCTTAAATCCTTACCTGAAAGACTCGGTTTATGAACAAGATGGATAATTTGGAAAAATAATCTAATCAGGTGCTGGCGACTGGAAAAAATTACCGGATTAAGTTCCCGTAAGATGCGAAGGATAATCGCTAATCTGGTAATAAAACACCGCATTCTTATTGCCTCATCGGTGCATTAGTTAATATACCGTAAAATAATAAGTTATGAATAACTCAAACAAATAAATGGACAGATTGCATAAATATCTGGTTTCTTTGATTAAAAATCGTTTTTATGGTTCAATTAAGATAACCTTTGAAGATGGATTACCGGTATCAATAAGGGAGGAGAAATCTATAGATACCGCGCCTTTTAAGGAAGAGATCAGGGAAGGCCTAAAGAAAGATCAGCATGGAAAGAAAAATTAGTTTATTTTTTTAATGAAAAATCTTGACAATTTAAAATTATAGAGTACATTAATTTTAGTAAGTTAAAATTTAGAAGTTAGAAGTAAACAGTCCTATTTGAAGAACAAAGGGGCTGGTGTTTCTGAGGAAAATCTCAGGAATGCCAGCCCCTTTTTTATTTGCCATGAATGATCTCAGAGCTAATCCGCAGGTAGAAGATGGATACATTCAGATCGCTAATGAGTTAATGGATGCGATGATAAGCTATCCTTTTAAAAATTCGGAATTGAAAATTATGCTGACCATTATCAGAAAGACCTATGGCTGGAAGAAAAAGAAAGACCGGCTTAGTTTCTCGCAGATTTCAAAATTTTCTAGAGTAAGTATTCGCCATACAAAAAGAGTTATAAAAAACCTGGTCATTGATAATGTAATTTTAAAAGAGAAAATGGCAAATAATAATATCCTTGGTTTGAACAAAGATTATTATAGCTGGAGCCTGTGGAAAACTCTAAATTCGGGTGACAGAATTGTCACCGGCAAAGTGTCAGATTCGTCACTACAAAGGTGACAGATTAGGCACTAAAAGTAGTGTCGAAATTGTCACCCACAAAATAAAAGAAAGAAAATTAAATAAATAGTAGTAAAGAAAGAGCTGTGAATTCTGTGGATAAGTCATTCAAGTCGTTTAGGAAAAAATCGGGAATATTTCAAAAGAAGTTTATTTTCTTTTCCTGTGTTCCTTTAATTCCTTTCGGGAAGTAGTCAGCAAAGGTTCGTTTTGTAATCTTAAGGCTAGAAGATTTCTTTAAGCTAACTAACAAATTAATAAAAAAATAATACCTTATGGATAAAAGATACTTATCGCCAAAAGAGTTATCAGAATACACGGGATTTAGTGTTTATACTATCTATTTATGGATCCGGCAAAGAAAAATCCCTTTTATTAAAAAGAGTCGTCTGAATAAATTCGATAAAGAAGAAATAGATAAATGGTTAAAAGAAGACGAGATTAGAAGTGTTCGCAGTTATTAAAGTATAGTTTATTGTTAAAATGTCTTGACATGGAGTTATATAATATGGTAAACTATCGCAAGTATGGAAAGAAAATTTCTGATAAAAGATGTAGAAAAGATTCTGAAAATCTGCCGGAAGACCTATTACAATTGGGAGAAGGCCGGCAAGGTGCCAAAAGCACGAAGGGAGCCGATGAGCAACTACAGATATTGGCTGGGTAAAGATATTAAAAGACTGAAAAAAATAACCCAAAGGTAAATTAGGATTAAGATGCCTGTATACGAATACAAAGGGAAAAAAGGAATAATTTACTATATAGTTTATTCTTATAATGGCAGGAGAAAGACAGAGCATATCGGTAAGGATAAAAAATTAGCTGAGGCTGTTTTACATAAGAGATTAACTGAAATTGCCGAGAACAGATTTTTGGACATCAGGAAAGAACGGAAGATTAAATTTGAAGATTTTGCCGATGAATATTTACAGCTGCATTCTGAACTCAAAAGATCTTATAATACCGATAAAAAGATTATAAGTTTATTAAAAAACTTTTTTGGCGGTAAATATCTTTACGAAATAACATCTCTAGACGTTGAGAGATTTAAGTCTGTAAGGGCTAAACAGGTAGTAAAGCGTGCTAAAGCTAAAAAAACAATAAGCCCAGCTACAGTTAATAGGGCTTTAGCGGTTTTAAAATCCATTTTTAACAAGGCGATATTGTGGGGTAAGATTGAACGAAATCCCTGCAAAGGGGTTGAGATGTTCAAGGAGAATAATCAAAGGCTTCGTTTCCTTGAAAAAGAGGAAATAGATAAACTATTATCTAATTGTTGCGAGCATCTAAGGCCCATAGTTATCGTTGCTTTGCATACTGGTATGCGTAAGGGCGAGATTCTTAAGCTTAAATGGCGCGATATAGACATCAAGCGCAATATAATTCATCTATTAGATACCAAGAATGGCGAAAAAAGGGAAGTACCAATGAATAGACTTGTTCAGAAGACGATTATTGGGGTTCTTAAGCATCCGGATTCGCAATATATCTTCTGTGATAAGGACGGCAAGCCGTACGGAGATATTAAAAAATCTTTCTTTACAGCTATTAATAATTCTGATATAGTTAATTTTCATTTTCACGATTTAAGGCATACCTTTGCATCGCAGTTAGTCATGTCAGGGATTGACCTGAATACTGTTAGAGAACTATTGGGGCACAAGTCACTGGAGATGACATTGAGATACAGTCATTTATCGCCTGACCATAAGAAACGCGCAGTTGATGTTTTGGAGCAAAATCTTCATAAACTAGTCTCCCAAACTGCAGGAAATTTGCAGGAAATTGTAAGTCTTGAAAATAATAGATTTTTTACTTTATCAGAACTGATTGATAATAAAGAGGTTGGAATTTAAGGGCCATTAGCTCAGCTGGTAGAGCAGGACACTCTTAATGTCAAGGTCGTAGGTTCGACTCCTACATGGCCCACTTTATAATCCTACCCAAAACAGTGCTTAAAAACTACAAAGTATTAGAACATACCGCAGATATTGGCATTAGAATCAAGTCTTTTTCGCTGAAGGGCTTATTTAAGAATGCAGGCCTTGCCATAGCAGGTATTTCCGTAGAAAAACAAAAAAAACAAAACCCCGAAAAACACAAAATCGTAATTACGCAAAAGGCAGCTAATGCGGAGGAGCTTTTTATTAACTGGCTTAATGAATTGTTGTCAGTATCTGCCGCAGAAGGATTGATTTTTGAGGATATCAAAATAGATCAGATTAATGAGAAATTTGTCGATGCAATTGCCGTAGGAACCGATATAAGAAATTATAAGATGAATATTGAAATAAAAGCAGCAACCTACCATCAACTCAAAGTCAAAAAATCCGGCTCTATCTGGGAAGCAGAAGTGATCTTTGATGTCTAAATAAAAAATGTCTATTAATATCCAATTAGAGAAAATTGATAATTATCGCTGGCGAATACCCAAAAGTTATAAGCCTGGGATGCGGGTGCCAGGATTAATTTATGCTAACGAAAAGTTATTAGAGAGCATTTATCAGGATAAGGCATTGGAGCAGGTGGCTAATGTTGCGTTTCTACCGGGAATAGTAAATAACTCTTTGGCTATGCCTGATATACATTGGGGGTACGGATTCCCAATTGGGGGGGTTGCGGCTACGGATATTAATGAGGGTGGAGTTATTTCACCCGGCGGCGTGGGTTTTGATATTAACTGCGGCGTTAGATTATTAAAGACCAATTTAGAATATGATGATATTAAGGATAAGCTTGAAGATTTAATCTATCGTTTGTTTTCCGATGTTCCCGCCGGGGTCGGCTCAAGCGGTAATATAAGAGTTGGGATAAAAGAGGAAAAGGAAATATTAATAAAAGGCGCCCGCTGGGCAGTAGAAAAAGGGTTTGGTATTGAAGATGACCTTGATTGTACTGAAGAAAACGGCCAAATTCAAGGGGCAGATCCGCAGGCAGTTTCAGAACGTGCTTTTCAGCGCGGAAAAACACAGTCAGGAACGCTTGGCTCAGGAAATCATTTCTTAGAAGTACAGGCGATTGATCAGCTTTATGATTGTCAGGCTTGCGATACATTAGGTTTAAATTTGGGCCAGATAATGGTTATGATTCATTCCGGTTCGCGCGGATTTGGCTTTCAGATTTGTGAAGATTATTCACGTAAAATGGTAGAGAGCTTGGCAAAATACAAAATAAATGTTCCGGACAGGCAGCTTGCTTGTGCCCCGGTTACTTCAAGCGAGGCTAAGGCATATTTGGGGGCAATGTGTTGTGCGGCAAATTACGCCTGGGCTAACCGCCAGTGCCTGATGCATTTGACACGTCAAGCATTCGAAAAAATATTTGGTTCTTCCTGGCAGAAGTTAGGTATGTTTTTAATTTATGATGTTGCCCACAACATTGCCAAAATCGAGGAACATAAAATTAACGGCCAAGTTAAGAAACTTTGCGTGCACCGTAAAGGAGCAACCCGCGCTTTCGGGCCAGGGCAGGCGGATATTCCTGAAAGATATAGAAAGATCGGCCAACCGGTAATTATTCCCGGTGATATGGGGAGAAACTCATACCTGCTTGTAGGTACAGAGAAGGCAATGCAGGAGACTTTTGGCAGTACCTGCCATGGCGCCGGACGCCTGAAATCGCGCACCGCAGCTTCAAGAGAGATCAGCTCAGATATATTGTTGAAAGAATTAAAATCTAAAGGTATAATAGTGAAAGCCTCCGGCCGCAATACCCTGGTTGAAGAGGCACCAATGGCCTATAAAGACGTAAATGAAGTTGTTGATGTGGTGGCTAATGCTGGAATCGGAAAAAGAGTATGCCGCATGCGGCCTCTGGGCGTTGTAAAAGGATAAGCAGCTTATACTTCGCTACGCTTGCAAGTACTGCGCTAGATAAAAAATTAAGGGTGCTTGATGTTAGACATAAAATTTATAAGGGAAAATCAGGATTTAGTAAAACAGTCAATTAAAAACCGCGCTTTAAAGATTGATATAGAAGGCGTGATTAAAATTGACGATATCCGCCGTAAGGCTTTAGGGGAATTTGAAGAATTAGCTTCAAAACGCAATAAAGCTAATGATGAAATAAGCGCACTCTTAAAAGAGAAGAGAGACGCCAAAGAAAAGATATCCTCGATGAAAGAGATATCTAAGCGTATCGGCGAGCTAGAATCTCAGATAAAAGAGAAAGAATCAGAATTAAATAAATTGCTCTTAAATATCCCAAATGTAGCGCATGCATCATTGCCCATAGGAGATGTAACTTGTAATAAGGTTGTGCGCAGCTGGGGAGAAGTTAAGAAGTTTAATTTTAAGCCGCTTAGCCATATCGAACTTTGCCAGAATTTAGATATAGTGGATTTTAATCGCGCAACTAAGATTACCGGCTCTAACTTTATTCTTTTTAAAGGCTTGGGAGCGAAACTTGAACGGGCGCTGATTAATTTTATGCTTGACCTTCATACCAATAAACATGGCTATACTGAAATTTTCCCTCCTTTTTTAGTTAACCGCGCCTCAATGCTGGGTACCGGACAGCTGCCGAAATTAGAAGAGGATATGTATAAGCTAAAAGATGATGACCTTTTTCTTATCCCTACAGCAGAAGTTCCGCTAACTAACATTTTCCGTGATGAAATACTGGAAGAGGAGAAGTTGCCTGTTTATTATACTGCTTATTCCGCATGTTTTAGGAGAGAGGCAGGTTCTTACGGCAAAGATACCCGGGGCCTGGTGCGCGTGCATGAATTCGATAAGGTTGAAATGGTTAAATTTGTCAGGCCTGAAGATTCTTTTGATGAGTTAGAGAAACTGGTGGCTAATGCTGAAGAAGTTTTACAGATTTTAGAGCTGCCTTACCGGGTCATGATGCTTGCTACGCAGGACTTAAGTTTTGCAGCCAGTAAATGCTATGATCTTGAGGCATATTCTGCAGGGTCGGATAAATGGCTTGAGGTTTCAAGTTGCAGCAATTTTGAAAGTTTTCAAGCCCGCCGGGCAAATATAAGATTCCGCCGTAAAGAAGGCAAGAAGGTTGAATTCCTGCATACTTTAAACGGTTCCGGCGTAGCGTTAGCCCGGGTGGTGGTTGCGATATTAGAAAATTACCAACAGGAGGACGGTTCGGTTTTAATTCCTAAAGCCTTGCAGCCGTATTTGAATGGCCAAAAAAAAATTTCCTGAAAAATTACCTTTAAAGTTTAAAGAAGATTTTACGCAAAGTGATTTTGACGGTCTTGCCGGAGATTTCTCTAGCAAGATTTCCGGATTATCCAGCAAGCTTTTTGGGTTGGTTAAAATTATTTTGGCGGTTCTTATTCTGCCTTTTGTTTATTCATCTAGCGTATCTTTTTTGAATGAATTTGCTCAAGTCGATGCGCATCTGCAGCAGATTTTCTGGAACGGCGTAATTACTTTTCTTTTGATCTATTTATTTGCTTGGGAGCCGGCGGTAATTTATAGTAGAGGGCATAAGCTTTTAGAAATTATCTTTAGTTTCTTTAAGCCTATGATTAATGTTGCCCCATTTCTATTACCGATATACACAATACTGTTTTTTATTATTTATGGTTTATTATCATTAGGAATTAGCTCTAGATGGCTGACTGAATATACGCTTTTTTTGGTAGGTTTTAGTACTATTTTACATTTAGTGTTTTCAGCAAGAACCATCCGTTCTAAAAAGGGAGATTTTTTAAAGGCGAATTATATCTTTGGGTTTTCTTTTATTTTTATATTAAACATCGCGTTGCTTGCTTTTGGATTCAACCTTATTTTCAGTAATTTCTCATTTATTAATTTCTGCAACATCTCCTTTAATATATTTAGAGGTATATTTTACGCTGTTTTTAAGCAGCTGTTCGTGTTTTAGCCTGGTGGGGTGGCTGAGTGGTCGATAGCGGCGGTCTTGAAAACCGTTGTGGGCGTAAGTCCACCCAGAGTTCGAATCTCTGCCCCACCGA
>CAZOSW010000050.1:0-7374 GCA_964582765.1 uncultured Planctomycetales bacterium
GAAGTAACTACAGGGCAAGACGTGCCCGGAGGAGCGTCAATGATTACGGTTTTTTTAGGGTTAATATGTTCTTTAACCTGGCGGATAAGCGGTGGAGACATTGCTTCGCCGATGTTAAGCAAACCACGAATAAATTCTATTTTGCCGCAATTGCCTAACTCTACGACACCTATTTCTCTATTTACTTCTTTTATTGCATCTTGAGGGCAAAGAGCGCTACAGGCACCGCAGCCATGGCATAGATGCGCAAAAACTAAGGTAGTTCCTTTTTTCCCATCTTGCCCCTGAAGTACTGCTATTGCGTTATAAACACAAACCTTGGCGCATTTACCACAATAAACGCATTTTGAATCATCAATTTCCGGAACGGGGATATAAACTTTGTTCTGCTCTCTGATTACCGGTTTTAAAAAAATGTGCGCGTTAGGCTCCTCGACGTCACAGTCAAGAAACTGCACGTTATCTATGGATAACGCCAAATTAACCGCGACAGTAGTCTTACCTGTGCCACCTTTACCGCTAGCAATTGAAATAATCATTGATTTTATTTAAGTCTTTGCTTGCAATTAATACTTGCTGATACATGCTTTGGATACTCCTCACTAAAAAACATTTTCCCCTTAAATAGGACTCGGCATCTATTAATTTAGTTTTACCCACTTCATGCGCATTGCCTTCAAGAGCGTGGATCTTATTCATAATTTTAAAACCTTCTTCAGTAAAATCCGCTAAGATAAGTTTTCCATTTTGAGAAATCAGCCTGATTAACTCATCAAGAACTTGATAAGGATTGCGCAGATGATGGAGGACATTTACAGAAAAGACTGTATCAAAACTGCTTTCAGAAAAACTGGTACGTTCGCCGTTTTCAATCCTGAAATCTACTTGCTTTTGGAAACCAAAATGCGCAATATTCAACTTTGCGAACCGTTGCTCATCCGCTGATATATCAAAGGTAACAAAACAATACCCTGCCTTAGCCAAAGCGAGCGCAAAATGCCCCTTGCCAGTTCCAGCCTCAAGAATTTTTCCATAGAGAGGCTTTGCCTGCGCTAAAATAAAATCTCTTTCCTTTTCTACGTCGTAACCAAAACTTTGATAAAGTTTTTTTCTTTCAAGATATATTTTATGATTCTCAAGAACTTCCTTATCCAAGATTTAATCCTTACTCTCTGACCATCATTACCCCACACTTGGGACAATTCATCGAGGCACAAGGCGTACCTAACTGATGTGGAACCTTTGTGCCACAAACAGAGCAAACACAATTTCCTCCGGGACCTACGCCCTGACGATTTCCTCCGCCTTGACCCCTGCCTCTTCCCATTCCTGAACCTCGCCCTACAGGGCCTGTTCCATCTCCTCTTGGCATATTAATCACCTCCTAATCGTGTTCTTTGAACATTTTATCTTGCGTTAGATCATTCTTTCTAATCCATTCCATAATCATCGCCGCGTGTTCTTTTTCTTCATTCATATTATGCGCTAAAAGTTTTTTCAGAGATTCATCATCAGTTGCGTCGATCCGTTCCTGATAAAAATCAACTGCTTCCAGCTCCTCGCGTAAAGATTTTCTTGCTCTTTCTAAATCAACATGCTTAGGATCTAGTTTTTCTAATGGCTCGAAAAATGGCATACTAATCACCTCCTAAATTGAAATTGCTTCATTTGGACATTGATTTACGCAAGCGCCGCATTCCACACAATCATCGCTGATAACGGCCTTATCTTTTTCTATTCTTATCGCATTAACCGGACAAATATCTTTACACGTGCCACAACCATTACATTTCTTTTTATCAACTTTAGCTGCCATAAACTACTCCTTACACAGTGGTATACACCGGCCTATCCGATAAGGCCGGGTGTTATTATTTATTCTTACTCGGAATACCAGATTTTGAACCTACGCTTGGACCGGAATTCGCCTTAAATTCTCCTTTTTTATATTTCTCAATTGCTTCTTTAACAGTGCCTGATGCACCGGTAAAAACTTCTATTCCTGCCGCTTGTAATGTTTGAAAGGCATTAGGACCAACATTACCAGTAACCACAGCCTTAACCTGTTTAGAGCTGACTAACTGCGCCGATTGAATTCCCGCTCCACCCATAGATTCGATATTCGGGTTTCCAATAGCCTCGAATTCTAAAGTATCGGTATCAGCAATAATAAAATTCTGGCACCTGCCAAAACGGGGATCAACCTTAGAATCCAAATTACCGCCTTCTGAAGTAACGCATATTTTCATAATCTAAGACCTCCTTAATGATCGCAGCTCTCTTTGTTCGGGTGATCACATTCTCCTTTTTCCAAACCATAGCCTTTGCCCGCACCAGGTTTACAAAGACTTTCGCCGCCTTCCAAAGTGCCTTTTTCAAGCTGTTCGATTACTTCGTTAATTTTTCCGCTTATTCCTACAATCGTTTTGATATTATATTCTTCAAAAAACGAAGTTGCCCGCATTCCCATACCTCCGGCAACAATACAATTAACGCCTTTCTGATGCAAAAACTCAGGAATCGCTCCTGGCTGGTGCCCTGGATTCGCCACTTCCGTCCTCTTGGTTACCTTACCGTTCTCAATATCAACAAGAGTAAAAGAAGGGCATCTACCAAAATGAGCAGACACGAACTCTCCATCTGTAGATATAGCTATACGCATAATTACTCCCTTTTCTAATAAAGTTTAGATGAGGAAATAGGAAATCAAAATCTATTCCCCCATCCTATACCAGTTATTCACTCTTCTCTGCTTGAACTTTTTCTAAAGTCTCAATACGACTCTGGATATCTTCAAGCTGCTTTTTCAAAAAACCAGCTTCGTTTTTTAAATTATCCGCTTCCTGCTTCGGAGTCATTTCAGGCGCATAAGGATGTGCTCCGCCAAAAGCCGGCATCCCCATTGAGGCCCTTTGCCATCCAGAAAATCCAGTGGCGTAATACCAATTTCTCCTACCTCTGCCACCGCCGCGGCCAATTAATCCTCTGCCCTGACCAGAATAATTTCTACCAGATATCGGATTCGCATAACCAGGCACAGAATAACCAGCACAGAAACCTGCCGCTCTTCCTGTCATTGAACCTAATCCCATCGGTCCTGTTCCATCTCCTCTAGGCATACCAAACACCCCCTTTCCTTTACTTTCTTTATTTTTATCATCCTTAGAATCTAATTTAATTACGCAAATCCCCATACCCCTACCGGTAAACGACCCTTTCCCTATAGGTCCTGTTCCATCAAAACCCGGCATGATTACCACCTTCCTTTCCATTACTGAAAATCATTTCCATTATTAGATAAAAAAATATAATGACTACTTTTCACCGTTACATTGCCCACATACACCATAAAACTGTATAAGGTGATTGGTAATTCTAAACTTATATTTCTGCCCTAATCCCTTCTCTGTCTGATTAAGCAGCTCAACTTCTTCATCAATAAAATCAGTATAATCGATCACCTTATTACACTGCGTACAAACCAAATGATGGTGATGATGCGCTCCCTTAGGGCCTTCAGCAAACTCATACCGAGACCTACCATCTCCAAAATCAAGCTTATATACCATGCCAAGACTAGATAACACATCCAAAGTACGATAAATAGTAGTCAACCCAACATTAGGATACTTTGGGTGAATTTTTATGTAGATATCTTCGGCGCTTAAGTGGCCTTCGGCTTTGGATAAAACATCCAATATTGCCTCACGGCCTAAAGTAAGCCGATACCCGCATCCTCTAAACTTACCGTGCCACCATCCTTGTCCCCTACATTCGCCACTTGGCATATATCTCCTTAATGAAAATGGTTTCCATTTCTAAATATACATTACTGGATTACTCTTGTCAAGCTTTTTTTATTAACCGCAAAAATAATATGCTAAGAGGCCTTGCTTCTAATAAATTCAAAAGCAAGGCCTCTCTTGGTGAAATCTAACACCACTTCTTATTACGCTTCTACATACTTTGCTCTTTTACTCACAGTTGCGGCTATTGTTACCATTACTCCCCATATTAGGAAAATAGACAGGGTCATCGGAACACCCACCCTCAACATTTCCGGTAAAACTTCGGGGAGACCAGCGGTTAGAAATGGCGGATAAAGAACAACCTCACCATGGGAAATATGTTCAACTGCTAACATGGCCACTCCGCCCCAGAGCATTGAATTTAACCAGTTGAAATGGTATTTCTCGGGAATTTTTTTCCCTATAACCGTTGTTACTATTGCCGCGCCCGTAGGAACAACGAAACAAGCCATAACTTACCTCCTTTTTAAATTTGAGATTAAAAGTGAAATGCCCCAGATTATGAACACTGGTGCTAACATTGCAATTCCTAATACAACACTATTCTTAATCATACCATCTGTTGTCTTCTCTAAAAATGCTCCACCCTCATATCCTAAGATATGGTCTATAAGAATCATCACCACTGCTCCCCAGAGCATTGAAGCTAAGAAACCTAACTTATAATCCTTAGGCAAAACAAACTTACCTAAAGTCGCTCCCGCTGCCGCAA
Organism: uncultured Planctomycetales bacterium; assembly: GCA_964582765.1. GTDB lineage: Bacteria > Omnitrophota > Gorgyraeia > Gygaellales > Profunditerraquicolaceae > UBA6249. Next base: position 4,522 of record CAZOSW010000050.1, read on the forward strand.
TAGAAGTTGTTACAAGCCACATTTTTTTACCTCCTTTCGTTATTTAAAAATCTACCTGCGCCCTCATGCCACCGACAAATATTCCGCTTGTATCATCAGTAACATCTTTGCCAAAAGGATTCCAGATATACTGGAAATCAGGACTTATTGATAAATGATCATTAACATGGATTCTGTAATACGCCTCTAAATGCCCTTCAGGCCTTGCTCTTGGATTTACGATTTGAGCTGAATACTTCTTATAATCTTTTGAAGAAATAGCCTGTCCAGCTGCAAACGCAAACACATCCTTTTCCCTGCCCCAAGGCTTACCTTCCACTTGAAAACCAGTACTCCAGGAATGTGTTAATGAATAATTCAAATCACCTGTTGCCATAATGTCTGGATTATATACTTTCGGATTCTGCCAACCGTAGCGGGCAAAAAGCGTTATGATATCGCTCGCTTTCTGATCAAAGCTTAAACCAAAACCATAATTAGCTTCTTTTGTCTTTCCAACATCCTGCCATTTAGTATGATAAACATTATTGTTCCAACCAAGAAAACGATAGTTTCCAGGTAAATTAAAGAAGTTAGTTTTAAAATGCACCTGTCCTATATTAAAGAGATTGTCTCCTATTTTTTCCCAATCACTGTTGCCGTCAAATAAACCATATCCTAATTCTAGCCACTCAACCGGCATATATACTAAGCGTATACCTGCGGTATTATCCGGAAATTCTATTGTGGGAGAATTACGGAAAATTCTACCTAAGAATTGAGTAGTTTCATCATTGGCAACTTCGTTTTGATCAAAATAAGCAGTGGGATCAAGTTTACCAAAAGTAACAGCGGCTTTATCCTTAAACAAATTCTGCTCATACCAAAACTCAGTAACCTCAACCCTGGCCTCACTATCACCAGCATCTCGGTTAACATTACTATATAAAGAAAGATTATCCTCAAGCCCAGCTCCCTGGCCAGCTTCCAGATGCAAAAATGCCTTACCATTTATCTCTTTAAACTCCTTACCAAGAGTAATGTCCGCAGTATAAGAAACATCGGCACGACCCTCTTTCCTGGTTATATCAGAAGTAGCGTTATTCGTGTTATTTGTTCCCTGGATAATCATAGTGCCACCAGCTCCAAGCTCAAGCCCTTCCATAAGCTGCATAGGCTCACCAGGCACGCGCTTAAGCTTTTCCTCAAACTGTGATAGTTTTGTTTCGTATTCATGAATTTGCTTCTGCTGAACCTGAACTGTCTGACCTTGAGTAACAATATAGTTATCCTGTTGGGCAACTTTTTTCTCTAACATCTCTAAGCGTGTCTTTAACTGTGCTATTTCTTCTTTTAGAGAGACATCTTCCGCATAAACATCTGATACATAAAAACAACTTACCATAAGTAAAAGAATCAGCAATCTGCGTAACATTTTCGCTCCTTCTCATGCTACTATTTATATTTTCGTGCTACTAATAGACAAAAAAATAATACTTCCTAAATATTTTTACCTGTAGTTGACATACTCAATGTCCCGTGTTTCACCCCCTTTACTGATTTTAAGCTGTCAGATAACTTTTGAGCTTCTTTAGGCGATCCTTTAACCGCGATAATCTCTAAGCAATTATTATGATCTAGATGAACATGTTGAGAAGAAATAATCATACCTCCGAAAGCATGCTGAATATCCATAAGCTTATTAACCAGCTCTCTCTTATGATGGTCATAAATAAGGGTAATGGCTCCGGCAATTTCGTGCCCGCTTTGCCATTGTTTCTGGATTAGCTCCTGACGGATTAAATCTCGAAAAGCTTCGGAACGACAAGTATAGCTTTTTTCTTTCGTAAGGCGGTCGAACTTTTCTAAAAGGCCCTGCTCTAAAGATACTCCAAAACGTACTAGTTTTGACATTTATGCTCCTTGTGTTACGAATGTTAGGATAGTAATACTAAAAAACTACTTTGTCAAGATAAAAAAATATTATTAAGAGATACCCCCACTAAGGACGGGCAGTAATATTACACAAAAGGATGGCCTTTCCGTTTACAGCTATTACTAAATTCAAGAGTTTTCCCTTCTACCTGTTATAAAAAAGCTTTTTACAAAGAGAGGAATTCACCTATTTTAGCGATAAAGCGGCTTAAATTCGAAGTAATTACTCGATAAATTCTGGGGTGGTGAGATGAAAAATACTCGTTGTCTCTATTTTTCCGAATTTATTTAAAAATAATAAATAAGGTTCCGCCGACAATAAGGCTAATACCAATCCATTCATGCGCTCCCGGACGTTCAGCCAAGAATAGAATTGCCAAAACTACCGCAAATACTACGCTTAATTTATCAATTGGGGCTACTAATGAAGCCGGCCCATCCTGTAACGCGCGGTAATAACAAAGCCAGGACAGCCCTGTTGTAATAGCGGATAAACTCAGAAATAACAGGCTTCGCTTGTTAATTAAGAACGGATTCTGCCATTCTCTACGGATAGCAAGCAATATACATAGAAAAAGAAGAATGACAACCGTTCGGATGAATGTAGCTAGATTAGATGAAATATTCTTTACCCCGATCTTGGCCAAAACCGCTGTCATGCCTGCAAACAATGCCGAGCCAAGAGCGAATATTTTCCACGCCACCATGCCAATCTCCTACCTATTTACAGAAAAAATACAATTCAAAAAAAACAGGTCCCTCTCGTATTTCACAAGGGAAAACCTCTCTGTATTCACAGTATGCATTATATCGAATTTATAGCCCTTAACAAGGAAAAACAGCGCACCAGAGAGGCTATTTTCTCGCGGAATTTGTCCGAAATATCCGGTCTTTTTTGGGTGGTAATTCCGTAAATATTTGACGGGTAAATAGATGTAA
>CAZOSW010000051.1:0-7373 GCA_964582765.1 uncultured Planctomycetales bacterium
AACCAACGGTCTCCAAAACCGTGACTGCAGGTTCAAGTCCTGCCGCTCCTGTAGTCTATGGGTTGGAAGAAAATATTTTAAACTATTAACCCCGTTTCCGGGGTTGAAAATGGGGGTTTGTAAGTTTGAATATTTTAGCAAAACCGATAAATTTCATAAATGAAGTTAGAAGCGAATTAAGCAAGGTCGCCTGGTCAACAAGAAAAGAATTAATGGCCTCAACGATCTTGGTAATTACGGTAACGGGAATTATGACTATTTTTATTTGGATAGTGGATCTGGGTTTGTCCAAATTCTTAAGTGTTGTTTTTAAATGAACCCTACATTTTCTTTTTATTCAAAAAGTACAAGGTGCTGGAACAGAACTAATAAAGTAAAAGGTGCTGCATGAAAAGTTGGTACGTTGTCCATACGCAAACTGGAATAGAAGAAAAGGTGAAGGCATCTTTAGAAAAGAAGATTTTAGCTAAAGGCATGCAGGATTTGATCTCCAGTGTAATTATTCCCACTGAGCAGGTCTCTGAAGTACGAGCCGGAAAAAAGAAAATTACTCAGAGAAAATTTTTCCCCGGATATTTATTGATTGAAATGCAGCTAAGCGAAGAGACATATTTATTTGTTAAGAATTCTTCCGGGGTTACCGGTTTTATTGGTTTAGGCAGGAAACCGGTTGCGCTTCCTCAAGAAGAAGTAGACAATATACTTAAGCGAACCAAGGAAACCGTAGCAAAACCCTCGCCCAAGATAGTTTTTGAGAAAGGTGAACAAGTTAGAGTTAACGAAGGCCCGTTTTTAAATTTTAATGGCACAATTGAAGAAGTCTATCCTGAAAAAGGTAAAATTAAAGTAAGCGTTTCTATTTTTGGCCGCTCTACTCCAGTTGAATTGGAGTATTGGCAGGTGGAGAAGGTATAACCATGGCTAAACCGATTAAAGCACAGATTAAATTACATGTTCCTGCAGCGCAGGCAAATCCAGCGCCTCCTGTTGGCCCGGCTTTGGGCCAGCATGGGGTTAACATCATGCAGTTCTGTAAACAATTTAATGACCAGACTAAAGGAAGAGATGGTTTAATCCTACCGGTAATCATAAGCGTTTATGAAGACAGGAGCTTTACCTTTATTATTAAGAGTCCACCATCGTCTATTTTGCTAAAAAGAGCGGCAAATTTGGCAAAAGCATCAGGTATTAGCGGTAAAGAAACTATCGGTAAAGTAAGTAGAAAACAGGTTCAGGAGATTGCAAAACTTAAGCTTTCGGATCTTAATACTAATAGTATGGAGCAGGCGATAAAGAGTATTGAAGGAACTGCTCGTAGTATGGGTATTGCGATTGAAGATTAGTTAAAATAGTATTGCCAGTAGGCCTGCCTGCCGGCAGGCAGGGACTGTCCCCGCAGGGGACTGACCCGCGATAAGTTAAGGGTAGTTCGGGAGATACGCCAGTGAAAGTTCAAAGCAAAAGATATAAGGAATCGGCTAAGCAGGTAGAGAAGGAAAAATTCTATCAGTTAAAAGAGGCAATTGCTATATTGAAAAAGCTGCCTAAACCAAAATTTGACGGCTCGGTTGACCTGCATTTTAGTTTAAGTGTGGATACTAAAAAGAGCGACCAGATGATTCGCGGTACGGTTGTGCTTCCGCATGGGACTGGCAAAAAGGTACGTGTGGCAGTATTCTGTAAAGGCGAGCATGAGCGTCAGGCAATAGAGGCAAAAGCTGACTATGTTGGTGCTAATGAATTAATGGATAAGGTTGCCGCCGGATTCCTCGATTTTGACTGTGCTATAGCTACTCCTGAAATGATGAAGGACTTAAGTAAGCTGGGTAAAGTATTAGGCCCGCGCGGATTAATGCCATCCCCTAAAACCGGTACAGTCACTAATGATATCGCGAAAGCTATTGAAGATGTAAGAAAAGGGAAAGTTGAATTTCGCGTGGATAAACAGGGTGGAATACATTTGTCAATAGGCAAGATTTCTTTTAATGAAAATCAGATAAATGACAATGCTTTCAAGGTTATCGAAGCGGTTAATGAATCCAGGCCAACTTCGGTAAAAGGTAAATTCGTAAGAAGCTTAAGCATAACTACTTCCATGAATCCGGGATTAAGGATTGTTTGCTAAGATGAAAAAAGTAGGGCTACTAGTTAAAGAAGCATCAGAGAATCGCATAAAGAGCAGTTTTGATACTTCCAAAGGTTTAATCATCGTAAAATACTCCGGAGTATCTAGCCCTGATTTGAGCTCTTTAAGAAAGACGCTCAAAGGCGCAGGAGCTGACCTTTTTGTTGTTAAAAACAGTATTGCAAGAAGGGTAATGAAAGGATTGGGTTTAGATAATCTAATTAAATCTATTGAAACTCCCTGCGGGATGATTTTTTTTAAAGATGAACCGGTTGATATCTCTAAGGTATTGTGCGCCTTCCGTAAAGAACATGAAAAACTGGTTTTAGAAGGTGGTTTATTAAAGGATAAATTATTAACATTAAAAGATATAGAAACCATGAGTACGCTTCCTTCAATGGAAGTGCTAAGGAATCAGGTTGTTGTCGCTTTAAATGCTCCGATTTCAAAATTAGTAATTGTCTTAAATCAGACACTAAAGAAATTTGTCTATTGTTTGGATCAAATTAAACAAAATAAACAAAAAAATACTAATTCCGAAAAATCTTTGCCAGCGGAAGCGGGCAAGGAAAAATCAAATTAACAATTTGGCTCTAGGAGGCCATAGTTTGGTCTTTTAGAAGAGCCAAAGCTAAGGAGGAAGAAATGGCAACTGCAAAATTGGAAGAATTAATTAAGTCTATTGAGACGATGAGCGTGCTTGAGCTTTCTGATCTAGTTAAAGCCTTGGAGGAGAAATTTGGTGTAAGTGCAAATATTCCGATGGCATCTAGCGCACCTGTTGCTGCCGGAGCTGTCCCTGCTGCCGAAGAAAAAAGCGTTTTCACTGTTGTGCTGACTAATGCCGGCTCAAATAAAATCGCAGTAATTAAGGAAGTACGCACCATTACTGCTCTTGGTTTGAAAGAAGCTAAAGATTTAGTAGATGCTGCTCCTAAGTCGATTAAAGAAGGCGCCACAAAAGAAGAAGCTGCCGAGATTAAGAAGAAGCTTGAGGCAGCCGGTGCTACCGTAGAATTAAAGTAAGTTTAAGTAAGTTTAAGTAATTTTAATTAATTATAGTGAAGTAATAGTAAGTAAGTATAAGTAAGTTTGAGTAATAATAAGTAAAATAATTCATGAGATTAAGGCGGTTTTTTGGTTTGTAAAAGCAACCGAAAATTGATTAGGGTATATAAACTATGATTAAACGAAAAAATTTTGGTAAGATAAAAGAAGTTTACGATTTGCCCAATCTTTTAGATGTTCAGTTGGATACATATCGTGAATTTCTTCAAATGGGTGTAGCAAATAGCGAAAGAAAAAATCGGGGCCTTCAAGAAGTTTTTGGAGAAATTTTTCCTATAGAAAATGCCGATCGTTCGGTAAAACTTGAATTTATAAGCTATTCTCTAGGAAAGTCAAAATATACAATGAGCGAATCTAAGAACCGCTCATTAACTTATGCCGCTCCGTTAAAAGTTAAATTCCGCCTAACTACTCCTAAGGAGACAAAAGAGCAGGATGCTTATTTTGGTGAAATTCCCCTAATGACTGAAACTGGAACTTTTATTATTAACGGTGATGAACGCGTAGTAGTCAGCCAATTGCAGCGTTCTCCAGGAGTCTCTTTTGAAGAGGAGCTGCATCCAACCGGCAAGAAAATCTTTTACGGCAGGGTTATACCTTACCGTGGTGCATGGCTTGAATTTAAATATGACCTTACCGAAACAATTACCGCCTATGTTGACCGCCGCAGAAATTTTCCCGCAACACAGATTTTAAGAATCCTTGGTTTTTCCGAAGACAGTCAGATATTCGCTGCCTTCGGTCAAGAATATCCTGAGATAGTCAATACCTTAAAAAAAGATTACACAAAGAATAAAGAAGAGGCATATCTTGATTTTTATCGCAAGATGCGGCCTACAGAGCCAGTAACAAAAGAGGCGGCTGAGAGCTTGTTTTATCGATTATTTTTCGATCCGGCCAGGTACGATTTAGAAAGAGCAGGACGTTTTATATTAAATCGTAAATTAGATATGGGCGTATCCTTAGAAAAAAGGGTGCTTGACTCTGATACCGTAATTAAGGTAATTGAATATTTAATCAAACTTAATTCAGGAACAGGCAAAATCGACGATATTGATCATTTAGGAAACCGCCGCATAAAAAGTGTTGGCGAGTTAGTGCAAAATCAAGTACGCATTGGTTTATCCCGTGTCGAGCGTTCAATTAAAGAAAGGTTAAGTATTTTAGGCGAGTTTGATAATTTAAATGTGCATTACCTGATTAATTCTAAGCTTTTGAGTAATCAGATCCGCGATTTCTTCGGCCGTAGCCAGTTATCTCAGTTCATGGATCAGATTAATCCTTTAGCAGAGATGACGCATAAGCGCCGTTTAAGTGCCTTAGGGCCCGGAGGCCTTTCGCGTGAAAGAGCAGGGTTTGAGGTTAGGGACATTCATCCTTCGCATTACGGCAGAGTTTGTCCTATTGAAACTCCTGAAGGCCCGAATATAGGTTTGATTGCTTCTTTAAGCTGTTTTGCGCGGATTAATTCTTTGGGCTTAATTGAGACTCCGTATCGTAAAGTAGAAGATGGGCGTGTAACTAAAAAGTTTGAATATTTGACTGCGGATATTGAAGAAGATAAATTTATTGCTCAGGCGGATGTTCCTTTAGACAGTGAAGGCCGTTTCGTTGATAAATTTGTTACCTGCCGTTATAAAGATGATTTCCCTAAAGTTACTGCCAAAGATGTCCAATATATGGATGTTTCCGTAAAACAATTAGTTTCTGTAGCTGCTTCATTAATTCCCTTCTTAGAGCATGACGATGCAAACCGTGCGCTGATGGGTTCAAATATGCAGAGACAGGCTGTTCCTCTGATGATTACCGAAGCCCCTTTGGTAGGTACTGATATGGAGGCTAAGGTAGCCCAGGATTCCGGCACAGTAGTTATTTCGCTGGATTCTGGAAAAGTGACTAGCGTGGATGCCTCGGCAATTACCGTAGGCAAGAAAATTTATCATCTGAAAAAATTCCTGCGCACTAATGCAGATACTTCAATAAATCAAAAGCCGCTGGTAAAATTAGGGGATCACGTAGACGCCGGCCAGGCAATTGCTGATGGTATTGCTACTAAAGAAGGTGAATTAGCTTTAGGTAAAAACGTTTTGGTTGCTTTAATGCCTTGGAGAGGTTATAACTTTGAAGATGCAATCCTTATCAGCGAGAGATTAGTTAAGGCAGATACTTTTACTTCTATTCATATTGAAGAATTTAATATTGAGGCTGCTGAAACAAGGCTTGGAAATGAGGAAATTACACGTGATATACCCAATGTTAGCGAAGAGGCTTTAAAGAATCTTGATGAGGATGGGATTATACGCATCGGCGCAGAAGTAGGGGCAGGAGATATTCTTGTCGGTAAAATTACCCCTAAGACTGATTCTGAGCCTAGTCCCGAGGAAAGATTGCTGCGCGCGATTTTCGGTGAAAAGGCAGGAGATGTTCGCGATACTTCGTTAATTGTGCCTCCCGGAGTTGAAGGCGTAGTTATTGATGTCCATGTCTTTCAGCGTAAAGACCGCGGCCGTAAAACAAAAGAAGAAAAAACTAAAGAGTTAGCTAAGATTCGTGAGCTTAAAGCCTATTATAAGCAGGAGATTGAATTTTTGCAGGTTGAGAAAACTTTACGTTTATCTCAGGAGCTAGGAATAGATAAGAAAAAAGTAGAAAAGTTTAATTTTAGCGAGAATGAAGAAGCAAAAATTTTAGCAGCTTCTTTTGATGAGCAGATGCAGGAGTTGTTGGCTGAAGAGGAGACTGAGATTGAGAAGGTTCGCCGAGGCGATGAATTACCCACCGGAATTTTAAAAAGGGTTGTAGTTTACGTTGCCACAAAACGAAAGTTGTCCGAAGGAGATAAGCTTGCCGGACGCCATGGTAATAAAGGGGTGGTGGCCAGGATAATTCCTGAGGAAAACATGCCTTATATGCCCGATGGAACACCTGTTGATGTAGTCTTAAACCCATTAGGCGTGCCTAGCCGTATGAATGTCGGCCAGATCCTGGAATGTCATTTAGGCTGGGCAGCTAAAGCCTTAAATATACATGTGAGTTGCCCGGTTTTTGACGGAGCAAAAGAAGGAGAGATTAAGGAGCTGCTTAAGAAAGCCGGACTTTCGGAGGATGGTAAGATTACCCTTTTTGATGGTTATAGCGGTGAGCCTTTTGACCAGAAGGTTACCGTAGGATATATGTATATTTTAAAACTTATTCATTTAGTTGATGAGAAGATTCATGCCCGTTCTATCGGGCCGTATTCTTTGGTTACTCAGCAGCCGCTTGGCGGGAAAGCGCAATTCGGCGGCCAGAGGTTAGGTGAAATGGAAGTTTGGGCGCTTGAAGCATACGGAGCAGCATTCACTTTACAGGAAATGCTTACAGTCAAAAGTGACGATGTCAGCGGAAGGACGCGGATTTATGAAGCAATTGTTAAAGGCGAACAGCGCCTGACACACGGGACCCCAGAATCATTTAATGTTTTAATTAAAGAGTTGCAAGGCTTATGCCTTGATATTAAAACAGAAAAGGCTAAATAATGGAAGAGATCGTCTCATTTGATAGTATTTCAATTAAGATTGCCAGCCCGCAGGTAATTAAATCCTGGTCTAAGGGTGATGTTAAAAAAGCAGAAACGATTAATTACCGCACGCTTAAGCCGGAAAAAGACGGTTTGTTTTGTGAGAAAATCTTCGGCCCGGTGCGTGACTGGGAATGCAATTGCGGTAAATATAAAGGAATAAAGTTTAAGGGAATTACATGCGATCGCTGCGGTGTAACCGTCGATCGTTCAAGTGTCAGGCGTGAGCGCATGGGCCATATTGAATTAGCTACACCGGTTACACATATCTGGTTTTTTAAAGCAGTGCCAAGCAGGATGAGCGCGCTTCTAGATATCGGCTTAAGGGACTTAGAGAGGATTATCTATTATGAGGAATATGTTGTTGTTGATCCCGGGACTACCCCGTTAAAGAAGAAAGAATTGCTTACTGATGAACAGTATCAGGAAGCTTTAAGTAAATATGGATCTAATTTTAAAGCCAAGATCGGTGCGGAGGCAATCAGCGAACTTTTAAAAGAATTAGACTTAGATGTTGTTTGCCGAAAGCTACGCAAGGATTTAGAGAAATCCAAGGATGTTTTAAATAACCGTAAGGCGATTAAAAGTTTAAAGGTTGTTGAAGATTTTAAGAAAAGCGGC
>CAZOSW010000052.1:0-7233 GCA_964582765.1 uncultured Planctomycetales bacterium
CTAAATACTGAGTTTGTCGACTCTTCAACTGTTGCTTTAATTTATCATCCTTCATCGTGATAATATTAATCCCGGAAAAGGAGATTTTATCGATGATCGGCCTTTCCACAACATTAACAATAACCTTTAGGCCTCCCTTATAATCCTCTGTATCGATTTTAATGTCACTAAAAAATCCGAGCAGATAAAGCCTCTTTAAATCATCGCTGACAATATTCTCCTGATAAACGCTACCAATACGCGTCTTCATCTTAGAGACTATAACATTAGTGCTGATAGATTTATTGCCTTTAACTTCTATTGAGCTGACATTTTTTAAAACTACTGGGGAAGATTGGTCGGCGGTAGCTGCTTTTTGTTCATCCTTAAGCTCTGAGGGGGCTTCGGCAAATACAAAAGAAACCGCGCTAAAAACAAACAAAAAAGTTAGAAGTGCTGGAAGTGATTTACGCATTTATAATTATCATCGCTCGCGTTACTCGCAAGGACTCTCCAAGGTTAGAACTTATTGTTCATTATATAGGAATAGGCTTTTTTAATCAAATAATTATTCGACCCGCGCCAAATTATCAAATCTGGTAAATTCTTTAATAAATGCCAGCTTTAATGACCCAACCGGGCCGTTACGCTGCTTGGCAATAATTACTTCTGCTACGCCTTGATTTTCAGGAGAAGGATTGTAGTACTCCTCTCTTAAAATAAGCACGACTACATCGGCGTCCTGTTCGATTGCTCCGGATTCTCTTAGGTCTGAAAGCTGCGGCCTGTGGTCTGTACGCGATTCAACAGCTCGGGATAGCTGGCTGATAGCAATGACCGGAACATTTAATTCTCTTGCCAAGGCCTTAAGAGAACGCGAAATCTCCGAGATCTCCTGTTGCCTGCTCTCCATATTCATCGCAGATCCTCGCATTAACTGCATATAATCTAAGATAATTAATTTTATATCATGGTGTGATTTTAGGCGCCGTGCCTTTGCGCGTAATTCCATCACAGAAATTGCCGGAGTATCGTCAATAAAAATAGGCGCCTCAGAAAGTTTTCCCGCAGCTGCGGTAAGACGCGGCCAATCACTGGTAGCAAGGTAGCCGGTCCTTACTTTATGCGCATCAACCCGGGCGTGGGAACAAAGCAGCCTCTGCACCAACTGTTCTTTGGACATCTCTAAGCTAAAAATTGCAGTGGGCACTTTTTCAACCACTCCGGCATATTCAGCGATTCCAAGAGCAAAAGCACTTTTTCCCATTGATGGCCGGCCTGCAATAATAACCAGATCAGAAGGCTGGAGGCCAGCAGTCTTAATATCAAAATCTACGTAACCGGTAGGCACTCCGGTAACATGCGCTTTATTTTGATAAAGTTTATCAATTGTTTCAATGCTGTCTTTAATAATTTCTTTAAGGTGCAGATAGCTGCCTTGATTTCTGCGGTCGCTAACATCAAAGATAAGTTTCTCAGCGGTATCCACAACTTCAGCGATATTCCCTTCACTCTCATGGCAAAGTGTAATAATTTTAGTCGAGTTGTTAATTAAAGTCCGTAAAATATATTTCTCACGGACTATTCCGGCATAATGATTAATATTAGCAGCAGTAGGAACGGCATTTGCCAAAGAGGTTAAATAACTTGCCCCGCCTATTTCATCAAGCGAACCATTTATTTTTAAGACATCTGTCAAAGTGATTAAGTCTACGGCTTTATTTGCATTATATAGGTCAATTATCGCCTGGAAGATTTTGCGGTGGGTATCTTTATAAAAACAGCCTGCGTCTAATTTCTCGGATGAGGCAGAAACTGCTTCTTCATCTAAAAGCATGCTCCCTAATACAGCCATCTCTGCTTCAAGATTCTGCGGGGGAAGTTTATCTAAGATTAAATCCTGCGGTGAATTTCTTATTTTTTTACTACCCAAAGCTTAACCGTCGCAGTTACCTCCGGATGCAGCTTTACGGGTACCTCATAAATTCCTAAAGATTTTATCGGCTCAACTAATTCAATATTACTCTTATCAATAGAAAATCCTTCTTCTTTTAACGCCTCAGATATATCCTGAGTGTGGATACTACCGTATAATTTTTCCTCACCTTGGGTCAAAGCGGCAATAGTCAAAGATAGTTCGCTTAGGCGTTTTTTTATTTGGATTGATTCTTCTTTAGCTTTGGCAGATTGCGCAAACTTTGCCTGTTTTTCCTGCTCCAATTTCTTAAGGCTATCTGCTGTTGCCGGTTTAGCTAAATTGTGCGGAAAAAGAAAGTTCCGGGCAAATCCCTCTTTGACCTGGACTACCACACCTTTTCGGCCGACTTTTTCTACATCTTTATTTAAAATTACTTCCATATTAATTTTTAACGGGTATAAGGAAGCAAGGATAAAAATCTTGCCTTGTTAATCAGCTCTCTAATTCTTCTCTGATGTTTAGCGCAATTTCCGGAAAAACGGCTGGCATTGATTTTACCTTTCTCGGTAATAAAAACTTCCAGCCTTTTTATGTCTTTATAATCAATACTTCCTAATTTATCCGCGCAAAACCTGCAGAATCTTTTTCTCACCGGGCCAAGGGCATCTTTCTTTTTCTTCTTAATAATTTTTTTATCTTTGCCAAAACCTCTTGTTTTAACTTTCATGTGCCTCATCCTCGCTTTCTGCTAACCATGCTGACTCACTGCTGGGTTCCCCTAGAGATACTTCTGTTGAATGCACTTCATTAGTCTGACTGGCTGCTTTAGGCTGACCGGGTGAACCCATAAATTGTACGCGTTCTGCTCTAACTTCAATAACCGACCTTTTCGCGCCTGTATTATCATCCCAAGTGCGCGATTGTAACCTGCCTTCAACAAAAACGCTGCTTCCTTTATGTAAATACTGATTGCATGTTTCTGCCTGTTTGTTCCAAACCACCGCGGTTATAAAACAAACCTCTTCTTTTAACTCCTGATCCTTGTTACGGTATTTACGATTTACCGCCATGCGCAGATTAGCTACGGCAGTCCCTTGCGGAGTATAACGCAATTCAGGATCTTTAGTCAAATTACCCATTAATAATACTTTGTTATAGCTAGCCATATATGTTCTCCCTGCCTGCCTGTCCGGCAAGCTAGCCTGCAAGAAAAAGCAAGCTTAGTTATCCATACGGGTAAATAAAACCCTCAGGATATTTTCATTGAGTTTATAAATATTACGGATCTCTCCGGGCGCACTTGACGCAGCGCTAAAGGCCACCAGATAATAAACCCCTTCCATAAATTTTTTAATCGGAAAATATAATTTACGCCTTTCAGCCCAAACTCCCGATTGAGTTATAGCGCCACCGTTCTTAGTCACAGCATCATCAATCTGTTTAAATAACGTTTTTTTCTCTTCGTCAGATAAGTCAGGCTTGATAATTATCATCGCTTCGTACTTATTCATTACTTTCCTCTCCTTCTGCCAATCGGCAGACTTGTGTTATAGATGTTCATAGTTTCGGTTATACCTTTTTCCAACCAGCTCATACAGCAGCTGACGGCTTCCTCTTTTATCGTGTAAACCATTTCTTTCTCTTTATGCAAAAAACCTGAGAGCACATATTTCGCGGCATCCTCGGAATTTTTCGGTCTGCCAATTCCTATACGCAAGCGGTTAAAATTCTGCGTGCCTATTTGTTCAATAATCGATTTTACTCCCCGCTGGCCAGCGCTTGAGCCAGTCGGCCGGATCTTCATTTTACCCAAGTCTAAATCCAGGTCATCACAAACTACGAGTAAATTCTCCGGGTTAATCTTAAATTTCTTAAGTAAAGCCCTGACTGCTACACCGCTTAAATTCATGAAAGTCTGCGGCAGGGCCAATATTATATTGTCCTGGCCTTTTTTTAACTTGCCCACTAAAGCAAAAACTGAAGCTTCTCTCTTAAAAGAAATTTTTAAAGAAGCTGCTAAAGATTTTAGAACTGTAAAGCCGATATTGTGCCGGGACCCCACGTACATAAAACCGGGATTCCCTAGGCCCACAATTAGTTTCATTTCTTGTCTTTTTCTTTTGCCTCTTGCTCGACAGCAGCTTCACCGGGAACTTCTTTCTTCTCTTTGATTACCTCAGGTTCCTGCTTAGTTTCTCCTTCGGCAACTTCAACCGGCACCTCTTCTTTCATCGGAGCCACAATATGCAAGACAATTTCCCCCGGGTCATTCAAAGGCTTGACTCCCGAAGGAAAAACTATATCTTTTATATGAATAGCTTCTCCCATTTTAAGCGCACTAATATCTACCTCTATATTCTTAGGAATGCTCGTAGGTAAACATTCTACTTCTACTTCCCAAAGCAGATGTTCTAAGGATCCACCTTCCTGTTTAACCCCGACAGCTTCACCCTTAGCCTCAATAGGAACATTAACTTTAATTGACTCAGTTAGAGAAATTTCATTGAAATCTATATGGATGATATCTTCATGCACCGGGTGATACTGAATCTCTTTAACTATGCAGGACCGGCCATTAGTCTTCTTATCGTCCTTAATTTTTAAATTAATAATCGTACTTTCAAGACGATGTTGATGCACTAATTTTAAAAGCCCTCCACGCTTAATTTTTATGGACAAGGCGTCTTTGCCGTGAAAATAAACCACACAGGGCAAATAACCGTTATCCCTTAAATCCTTTGACTTGGCTCTGCCCGCTCCATCTCTTAATTCTGCTTCTAAAAATACCTCTTCCATTTTTACCTTTCCCTTAATGAGCGCCTAACCCGGCTCTTGCGTGCAAGGGCTGGGTTAATTCGTCAATCAAGCACCTTATAGTTTTTTTTCCAGCGTAGTCCTTGCTGGCGTAAGTTAGCAAGGGCAAGCACCTTATAGTTTTTGTCCAGCGTAGTCCTTGTCAACGACAGGCGAACAAGGATAATCCTTGACCGCAAGCAGCCAAGGATCTCTACCTCTAATCAAATAGGCAGCTAACTGACTCTTCATTGTGTATTCTTTTTATTGCTTCAGCCAAAAGATTGGCCACTGAAAGTACCTGAATTTTCGTATTCTTTTTTTCTATCGTCAAAGACACGCTATCAGAAATAAATAATTTTTCCAAATCCTTACATTGGTCAATGCGCTGGATTGCCGGGCCTGAAAGTATCCCATGAGTAATAGCCGAAAAAATGGTTTTGGCTCCTGCTTTCTTTAGGGCCTCTATCGCCTCAATAAGTGAACTGCCGGTAGCGATTAAATCATCTACGATAATCACATTTTTACCTTCAACTTCACCCATAATGTGCATTGCTTCAGCCTTCTCAGGTGAAATCCGGCGTTTATCGATTATGGCAAGCCCGGCGGAAACTCTTTTGGCATAAGCTCTCGCCATCTTAATACTTCCCACATCGGGAGAAACAGCAACTAAATCTTTTATATTCATTTTAGATATATGCTCTACAAACACGCCCACTGAAAACAGGTGATCCACGGGAATATCAAAAAATCCCTGAATCTGTCCGGCATGCAAATCCATAGTAAGGATCCTGCTGGCCCCTGCGACAGTTAGAAGATTGGCAACTAATTTTGCGGTAATCGGCACGCGCGGCTGGTCTTTTCTGTCCTGACGTGCATACCCAAAATAAGGAATAACTGCGGTAATCCTAAGGGCAGATGCGCGGCGCAACGCGTCAATCATGATTAATAATTCCATAAGATTGTCATTTGACGGCGGGCATGTTGGCTGAATAATAAAAACATCTTTACCGCGCACATTATCATTAATTTTAACGCGGATCTCTCCTTCGCTAAACCTGCCGACAAAGGCATCCTGTAATCTTATTTTTAAGTCTTTGCAGATATCTTTGGCCAACTGAAGGTTTGCATTACCGCTAAAAACCGCTAACTTATCCATCTTTATCCCTTCCTGCCTGCCGGACGGGCAGGCTTCCTTAAGATTCTCGCCGGAACTCCCGCGACAACTGCCTTATCCGGAATATTTTTAGTAATTACCGAGCCTGCCCCGGTAACTGCGAATTTACCGATTTTTGCCGGAGCCACAATTATAGTGTCGCTACCGATATTAACATTATCTTGAATAACCGTACAATTTTTGTTGATACCGTCAAAATTAGCTGTAACTGTCCCTGCTCCGATATTTACGCTTGAGCCGACATGGCTATCTCCGATATAGGAAAAATGTTTTACGAATGTTTTAGAACCAATCTTGGCACGCACCATCTCGATGAAATTGCCAGCCGTTACATCATCTTTAAGCTCAACATTCTCCCGCAGGTGCGCAAAGGGGCCCACTGAACAACGTTTTCCAATTTTAACACCTCTTTCAATTACTGTAAAGGGATAAATCACCGTGTCTCTACCGATTTTTGTTCCATAATTAATAAAGGTAGATAGCGGATCTATTATGGTTACGCCATCCTGCATTAATTTATCATTAATCCTTTTTTGCATAAGAGAATTGGCCTTGGCTAATTCAGCACGGGTATTGATTCCGAGGGCTTCTTGAGGATCCTCGGCCTTTATGCCATCAACCAAATATTTCTTCTTAGCTAAAATTTCGATTATATCGGTTAGATAATACTCTTTTTTACGATTTTCGGTACGGATATATTTTAGATTCCCATCCAATTTATCTTTTTTAAAAACCATAATTCCGGTATTAATTTCTTTGATATCTTTCTGTACCTCATCCGCGTCTTTTTCCTCGACAATAGCGCAGATGCTGGAGTATTTATCACGCATAATCCTGCCGTAGCCGGAAGGCTTTTTCAAATGTGCGGTTAATAACGTGGCATCAACATGATTTTCCAGATGATAATCCAGGAGTTTTTTAAGTGTCTCTTTTTTTAATAGCGGGTTATCACCGTAAAGCACAAGTATGGTGCCTTTAAAACCTTTCAAAGCTGATAAACCTGTCTTTACCGCATCAGCGGTTCCGATAAGTTTTTTCTGAATAACGATTTTGACGCCTTTAGGTATAATTTTACGCACGAGCTCCTGCTTATACCCTAAAACTGCAACCACCTGTTTAGGTTTTAGGCTAGTTACCAAATCCAACACATAGCCGAGCATCGGCCTGCCACAAAGAGGATGTAATACTTTTGGCACCTCGGATTTCATCCGGGTGCTTTTACCTGCGGCTAAAATTATTACTGCGATCTCTTTTTTCATATCTAATATGTTTGCACGTCGAGGATAGATTTCGTGTTTAAGCAAGAAACCGTCCCCTTGCGTTCTACGTCTAGTTGCCCGGCAAGGATTCGGACCTTGACAGTCAG
>CAZOSW010000053.1:0-5801 GCA_964582765.1 uncultured Planctomycetales bacterium
TATTTAATAATTCATACCCCTTTGATTTTTCTCCAGCTGAAAATGCATCAACTCCCTTATTTATAAGATAAGCAACCTGCGTAAAAGATGTACGGTTTATTAAATCCTTAATATCCTGGTTGTTTGGGAGCCTCGCCTCTGCTTCCTTAAGCATCGCAATTGCCTCCGGATAATCCAACTTTCGCAGATAGATATCAACTAAGGCTTCGTAACCCCAAAGAAAATGTGCATCCAACCGGATTACCTTCTTATATTCCTCTATTGCTTTTTCTTCCTGGCCGTCTTCGTCATAGGCATTAGCAAGGCTATAATGAGTTTTGCTAACCGAGGGGCTAAGCTTAAGTGATTTATTAAAATAACCTATAGCCTCTTTGTATAAATTAGCTTCATAATAACCACACCCGCGATTATAATAAAATGCAGCTAGCTTATCCTTGCCAATAAATATAAAAAATGCAAGTAGAATTAAAAGGATTGATAGCTCGGAGATTATTTTTATTTTGCGGGAATATGACACAGGGTTATTATACAGCGTGGAGTTAGAATATCAAGAAAATTGACCGGATAGAAGACAAACCGGCTAAAACCGTATAACTAATTAAAGGCGGTAAAGCGGTGGCCTTTTAAGATACATTTTTGATAGCCATTAACAGGGTATATAAGGTGGAGACTACAGCATATTGATTATGGGAGGACAATTAATTTCTTAATCTACTTAATTACAAACAAAACCATAGATTGGAGATTAACGGGTTTATTAATAATTAACGCAATATTGGCTATTCTAATTGCTTCTCTTAGAGTAAAAAAAGCAGCTTCAGATCCCCTTAAACGCTATATCGGCTTACTTATGATCGTTTTAGGATTCTTTATTCTAAAATAACCCCTGGAATTAAATTATTGCTGCGCGGCCCTGCGCTTGCCCATCGCCTTAAAACCCTCAAACCACAACAAGCTTGCAATACCACTGGCAAAAGCAATTAATAAATCAAAGGCAGATAAAACTGAAAAGTGGAAAAGAACGCGTAGCTGTGGAAGATAAACAATTAAAAGTAAAGCGCCTATTGCTGCTACGACTACCATCCATAACGCCTTATTCCTTAACCTAATAATACCCGTTAAGTTTTTAGACCATGAAAGATTGGTTACGATTAACATTACATTAGCAAATACTAAAGTGGCAAAAGATAAAGTGCGTGCTTCTAGTTCGCTTTTATTGAAATATAAAGCTAATATAAATACTAAAAACACAACTACTAATATACCCAGCCCCTGCAAGAGGCTAAAAATAAAAGTTCTTCTGCCAAACAATGATTCGCCTAAATTGCGCGGCGGCCTTTTCATAATATTTTTTTCTTCCGGACAGGCTTCAAAAACTGTGGAACACGCAGGATCAATAATTAATTCCAAGAAAGCAATGTGTGCTGGTAACAACACTATCGGCAAGTTAAATAAAATCGGTAAAAACGACATGCCGGCTATGGGCACATGTATTGCAAAAATATAAGCTATTGCCTTTTTTAAATTATCAAATATCCTTCTTCCGAGTTTTACCGCATGGACAATCGATGAGAAATCGTCATTAAGCAAAACCAGGGCTGAAGCCTCACGTGCAACATCAGTACCCCGTTCTCCCATGGCAATACCGATATTGGCTGATTTTAACGCCGGAGCATCATTTACACCGTCTCCAGTCATCGCGACAACTTCCCCGTTGGCCTTCAAAGCATTAACAATATGTAATTTTTGTTCCGGTACAACTCTGGCAAAAACATTGATTGTTTTTATTCTTTCTCTTAACTGGAGATGGTCTATTGTCTCTAATTCCTGTCCGGTTATGTAGTGCTCTGGATTCTTCAAGCCGATCTCTTTCGCAATATGAATAGCAGTGCCCGGGTAATCTCCGGTAATCATAATTACGCGCACCCCCGCTTGATACGCTTCCTTAATAGCAGAAGGAACAGCCAGGCGGACCGGATCAAGAAAGCCTAATAATCCGACAAATTCAAAAACAAAATCATGCTGCAAATCGGGAAGTTCCTTTTTTCTAAAAGATGCCTTGGCCACACCTAAAATACGCAGCCCTCTGTTAGCCATCTCTTCTATGCACTTAACCAATTCGGCGTTCTGCTCTTTATTAAAATGGCAGAGGTCTGCTATCGCCTCAGGAGAACCTTTTGCAGCAATAATATAATTTTGCTTATCCGGAGATCCCCAAACATGCGACAAGACAAACAACTGCTTTGACAAGGGGTATTCTTTAATAATCTTCCAGTTGTTGTGGATATGCTCGGAACCCGACAGATAAGATTCCCCTAAACGCTTCACTTCTTTTTCTATCGGATCAAAAGGATCCTTCTGGCTGGCTAAAATTCCATACTCAATAAGATCATGTACTACTTCCGGTAAATTTTCAGTTTTCTCAGCGCCAACGTCGTAATAAGTTCCTTTAACGCACAAGGTAGTTAAATGCATAGCGTTTAGAGTAAGTGTTCCGGTTTTATCCGAACACAACACTGTAGCCGCACCCAGGGTTTCGATAGCCGCGGAACGCCGGGTTAAAACCTGGCTCTTAGAAATTCTCCAAGCCCCCAAAGTAAGAAATATTATTAAGACTACCGGGAATTCTTCCGGCAGCATGGCCATGCTTAAGGTCAATCCGGAAAGAACCCCTGTTAACCAATTCCCGCGGGTTAAACCATAAAAAATTATTACTAATAAACAAAGTGTACCTCCGGCCACAGAAAAATTGCGCACAATTTTTCCTATTTCTTTTTGCAACAGCGTATCCTCTTGACGTATACCCTGCAGGACTTTGCCGATTTTCCCCATTTCGGTGTATATTCCGATAGAACTGACTCTTGCCATACCGCGCCCCTGGATAACAAGAGTTCCTGAATAAACAAACGGGAGATCATCACCGCCGGGACTTTTGGCTATCTTGTTTTGGCCCCACTCAGATTTACGCACAGGCACAGACTCACCGGTCAATAAAGACTCATCTACCAATAGATTAGAACATGATACAACCGTTGCATCGGCCGGAACACGATCGCCTTCCCGAAGGATTATAATATCATCCTTAACTACCTCTCGCCCGGCGATTCTTTTTTGGACTCCATCGCGAATAACCAACGCCCTCGGACTTGAAAGATCCCGCAAAGCTTCAAGAGTCCTTTCGGTTTTTCTTTCTTGATAAAACGTAATACCTACTACAACTAAAACAAAAGAAAGCAGCATCAGGGCATCTGAAGCCTCCCCTAAAAATAAATAGATTAAGCCGCTTGCGATTAACAAAAGCAGCATCGGTTCTTTTACCACGCTAAAAAATATCAAAAAGATATTGCGTTTTTTTTGGGAAGGAATTTCATTATAACCGTATTTTTTTAAGTTTCCTAGGGCTTGCTTTTCAGAAATGCCTTCAATATTTTCAAAGTTTTTTTTATTTAATGTCATCTAATCACCATATAAGCCTCACCGGAGACAAGGCTCCGAAAACATCTGCTGGGGTAAATTTATTATTTATTTCCAAAGATAAGCTTTACAGGCAAAGTGCCGATCTCCCAGATTCCCTTTGAACCAATCTTAGCTGTGCTCCAAGCCGAATCTACGGTATCGCTTATAGCTGAAAAAACCGGCGTAACAGTCAAATTAATGAGCTTTCCGATATTCGTATTCTGGATAGCTTTATAGACAATCATCTTTACCACTGCATTCTCGTCTGTCAGCCCGACAAATGCCGCGTCTTTTATGCCAATAGTATATTTAGTTTCTTTTCTAACCGGCGCGCTATCGTCTATATATTTAACTTCGCCGATACTTAAAACCAAAACATCAAAATAAAAAGGTGGCTGCGTATCTTGAACGCTAGTTCCATCCTTAACAGGAATAAGCTCTTTTAAGTTTATCTTACCGTCTTTATTTTTTATAATATTCAGGCGTTTTAAATCAATGGCCATAAGATAAATGTTAGGTTTTAATCGAGAAAATATTTCTATGGGGTCAAAAACAAAATGCAGGTATTCTATATAAGCCAACTCATCCTCAACGAAACCTTCAGGATTATGTATGGTTACCCTTTTTAATCCAACATGCGCCATTAACGGAGAAAATGTAATGTCCCCGATCGTAACATTAATACCAAGGCTTTGCTCTATTTCATTTTCTATTATACCCTTTATCTTGATATGCTTTGCCACAAATAAAGTAACGGATATCAGGATGATAATAATCATGGATAAAATACCAAGGACAAAAATTATGCGTTTAAGAATTTTCGTTGCAATTTTTATTTTATCCAGTATAATAATATTGTGAAAAAAATGCATGTTTTTTTATTGCTAATAATTTTATTACTTGCCTTTTCTTTACGTGCGGAAGAAATCGAAGAAAAAACTATTTCCGGAACTGTAGTTGATTTGGATTGGGTCAGCTCCGCAATTACCGTACGCTATTATCCTGCCTTTAGCACGGATGCCGATGAAATTAATTTAAAAATTACCGGCAACACAATTATATCCAGGGGAACTGATTCAATTTCTCTCTCTGATATCCTACAGTCAGACCCAGTTACAGTTACCTATTACAACGACGGATCAAGCGGTCTAAAAATCAGACGCCTGACTGATTTAAATTTGTCCAGTATTTAATATTATTCTTGCACAGCCGCAATATTAAGCCGGGTTATACCCAATCCACTTAAAATATCCAAAATATTTACCACTTGCTTAAAACGCACAAGCCTATCTGCACGCAATACCACTGTAATACGGGGATTATTTTTATACCTTAAAGAGACCTTGTCTTTAAGCTCTTTGATTGTTATTAATTCTTTACCTAGGTAAAGCACCCCCTCATTGGTTAGGGTAATAGATAACTGCTCTTCTTCGCTCATCGAAGTTGTGTTTGAGGCTTTAGGCAGTTTTATTTCCAGTTTTTGCGCCCGAAAAGGCTCAAAAGTATAAAGCAGGCTGAAAGATATGAAAAAGAAAATAAACATATTAAGCACGATATCCGTCATCGCTACGGATTCTAGGCTCAACATATAATTACGCTTGGCGGAAATTTTCATTTTTTATCACTTAGCTTTAATTCTTTTTCTTCCGAAAGAATTTCTATCAATTGGATAGCATAATTATTAAGATCGTTAGCAACATATTTTATACGGTTGATAAAATAATTATAGAGAAGATAAAGCGGTATGGCCACACTAAGTCCTGCGGCAGTGGTAATCATTGCCTGATAAATACCTCCAGCAAGGGCATTAACCGTAATATTTGCTCCGGCATGCTCCCAAGACATGAAGGCCCGGATAAGGCCGGTAATTGTCCCCAAGAAACCTAACAAGGGCTCTATGGCAATAATAGTTGCAAGGAATCCCAGATATTTTTCGAGTTTATGAATTTGATTATTGCCTACTTGTTCTAATACTTTCTCTAATCTTTCAGGGGCTAAAGATCTCCTCTCTATCCCTATCTTAAGAATTGCGGCTATAGGAAAATAGATATTCTTTTCGCAAAGCTGGAGCGCCTCGGAAAGCTTATTGTTTTTTATCTCCCTAAAGATTTTCTGCGCAAATTCATGGTTATTAATAGTTTTTAGGCTCCTGAAAACCCAAAGTCTTTCTAATGCTATTGCCAGGCCAAAAACAGACCCTAAGATTATAGGGATCATTACGAGCCCGCCTTTTATTAATAGATTAAACATATCTAAACCTCCTATTTATGCCCCGCGGCCTTAACTACGCG
Organism: uncultured Planctomycetales bacterium; assembly: GCA_964582765.1. Lineage (GTDB taxonomy): Bacteria > Omnitrophota > Gorgyraeia > Gygaellales > Profunditerraquicolaceae > UBA6249. The sequence continues at coordinate 5,748 of CAZOSW010000053.1, forward strand.
AATAAACTAAAATTCCTTTAAGTATTGCGTTTAAAGGGCGACAATAAGAAACCC
>CAZOSW010000053.1:5901-7118 GCA_964582765.1 uncultured Planctomycetales bacterium
TCCCTGCTGCGCTGTTAATACTAAAATCGGTATACTAAAAGTTTCAATTGATTTTTTTAGGTTCCCCAAAACATAGAACCCTCCTCCCGCAGGTAAGCCTAAATCTAGAATTATTAAATCCGGTTTTTCCTTATGTGCCAAAGTTATACCAAATAAACTATCATTAGCTGCAATAATCAAATAGCCGTGCGATTTAAGCAGGGTAGCTAAACCCAATACCAATTCCTGTTCGTCTTCTATTATGAGTATTTTTTTAGAAACATTTTTTTGCATCATATTTTACTTCTTTTTAATCTAAGGTCGCGAGGCAACACTATGGTAAACTTACTGCCTTTGCCGACTTTACTCTCAACCAAGACCTTACCCCTGTGCATTTCCACGATGTCTTTAGTAATAGCGAGCCCTAAACCAGTACCCTCTTTAGTAGCATTGAGCCGCTCAAATTTATTAAAAAGCAAACCGATTTTATCATCTGGTATCCCGGGGCCAATATCAATAAATTCTAATTTCACAAATTTATCATCGGGATAAATTTTTAAAGTTACCGTGCCGTTCTCAGGGGTAAATTTTATTCCATTACTCAAAAGATTAACAATCGCCTGAGAAAGTTTATCTTCGTCTCCCCAAACAGACAAGCCTTCATCCAGAAATTCCTTAATTATCTTTACATTCTTTTTGCCAGCCAGAATTTGCAGCTCTTTTATCTGTCTTCCTGAAATTTCTGCGAGATTAAGCCTGTTTCTTTTAACATCAACAACTCCTGCCTCGATTTTATGTAAATCCAATAAACCATTTACTAAACGAGTCATGCGTTCAATTGTTGACTGACAAAACCCGAGGACACTTTTCTGCTCTTCATTTACCTGGCCGGTAAAACCCGCAAAAATATTATAAATATTTATTTTGATTGATGAAAGGGGATTCTTTAATTCATGGGACACCGTTGCGACAAAGGTAGATTTTAATTGATCGCTATGTTTTGCCTGTGCGGCATAAGCTAAAATCTTATTAAAAATATTTTTTAAAATACTATAAACTATATAAAAACCACAGAGAGAAATGAACAAAGAGATAATTAGCATAAATCCAGTATTCCCGATAAGAATATCCGGAGTAAATAGTCTACTTGTTAAAAGATAAAAAAACACCAGAAATGGAACAATAACCATTAAAGAGAAAGCTATATTGAGCTTCTTATAAGGATTTTCTTTTAACTC
>CAZOSW010000054.1:0-6841 GCA_964582765.1 uncultured Planctomycetales bacterium
GAGATGCTTTAACAAATGCTTCGGTGCGTTTTGATCAGAGCCAGTTTAATGAGCCAATCGTGGCACTACAGTTTAATGCAGAAGGAGCCAAGAAATTTGCCGAAGTAACTGCAGCTAATGTAGGTAAGCGTTTGGCGATTGTCTTAGATGGTAAAGTTCAGTCAGCCCCACGGATTAGGGAATCAATCCCTTCGGGAGAAGCAGTAATTACCGGAAGGTTTGATCCGCAGGCTGCTCAAGATTTGGCGCTTATTCTAAGAGTTGGCGCCTTACCTGCCCCTATGCATATTGAAGAAGAAAGGACCATTGGACCTCTCTTAGGCCAGGATTCTATAAACAAGGGAATTAAGGCTTGTTTAGTTGGTTGTGCGTTGGTTTTTATTTTTATGGCAGGTTATTATCTTTTGGCCGGCTTAATAAGTGATGTCGCGCTTTTATTAAACCTTGTTATGATCCTCGGCGGTTTAGGTTTACTGCCCTTGCTTTTTCCGGGTATCAGCGCGACTTTAACCTTACCTGGTATTGCCGGTATTGCTTTATCTTTAGGTATGGCAGTAGATGCTAATGTTTTGATTAATGAACGCATTAGAGAGGAGATTACCGCAGGTAGAAATCTGCGTGCTGCCATAGCTAATGGATATTCGCGTGCTTTCAGCGCTATTTTTGATTCCAACCTTACTACTTTAATTGCGGCGTTTATGTTATTTCAGTTTGGAACCGGGCCAATCCGCGGCTTTGCGGTTACCTTAACTATTGGTTTAGTAGCGAGTATGTTTACAGCTATCGTAGTTACCCGGGTAATATTCGAGATTTTGCTTGGTTTAGGGTGGATTAAAAATTCTTTATTCATGTTTAAATTTCTCGGAGAAACCAAGCTGGATTTTATCAGCAAGAGAAGGATATTTTATGTATTGTCTATATTAGTAATCATAGGAAGCCTTCTTTCATATTTCAGGAAAGGACCTGCGGTATACGGAATTGATTTTGCCGGGGGCCAGCTTCAGGAATATAGTTTTAAAAATCCACCTTCTGCAGATAAGGTGCGCCAGGTTTTAAAAGATATAGACCTTGCGGATGCCTCTATTCAGCAATTTCAAGATAACCCGAAAGTTGTTTTAATCAGGACTTCAGAAGACAAAAATCAGATTCTGACTAATAAATTAAAAGAATCTTTTCCCAATGAAGATATCCAAATATTAAGGATTGAACGGGTGGGGCCTATTGCCGGCAACCATCTTAAAAAGAAGGCTATTCTGGCAATGATCTGGTCGCTTGTGGGCATTTTGATTTATGTAAGTTTTAGATTTAAGCATATAAATTTTGCGCTAGCTGGTATAATTGCTCTTCTGCATGATGTGCTTGTAGCGATGGGATTTTTAGTTGTTACTAACCGCCAAATTGATCTTTTAACCGTGACCGCTTTTCTTACTATTGCAGGTTATTCTATTAATGATACTATTGTTATTTATGACAGGGTGCGCGAGAATGCCCGTCTTTACCGCAAGCTTTCTTTAAGGGAGTTGATTAATTTAAGCGTAAATCAAACTCTCGGGCGTACTCTGCTTACTTCCGGAGTAACGCTTTTGGTTGTTATTGCGTTCTTGTTTTACGGAGGAGAAGTTTTAAACAACTTTTCTTTTGCTTTATTCGTAGGATTTATCTCTGGTGTGTATTCTACAATTTTTATCGCTTCTCCTTTAGTGCTTGCCTGGAGCCGCAAGAATATTAAGTAAATTAGGGACAGCGACTATTTTTTTAAAGCGTGTGGCTAAGAAAAATAGTCGCTGTCCCTAATTATTCTGGCCATGCTATTTAAATCTCTCAAGCTATATCTTAATCAGGATATTGGTTTAGAAATCCTCTCGGAAGAGCTGGTTGATTCCGGTTACAAGAGGCAACAGATGGTTTCTTGCGAGGGAGAGTTTGGCCGCCGCGGATCAGTTATTGATATTTTCCCTGTTTCTTTTGAGCTACCCATCCGTATTGAATTAGATAATGAAAAAATAATTTCTATTAAAACATTTAATCCTTCGACCGGCCAATCACTTTGGCAGCACAATATTGTTATCATACTGCCGTACAAAAAACCTTCATTCAGTAAGAAGCCGCTATTTAGCGAAGAGTTCCCATTAAAAAATTTTTTAGATTTAAATATCGGCGATTTTGTAGTGCATAATGAGCATGGTATTGGCAAGTTTGCTGGCATGCAAAAGGTCAAATTAGGAGGTATACTCAAAGATCATTTAGTAATTGAGTATGACTGTAATGAAAAGCTTTTTGTACCAACTTCTGCCATGCATCTGGTACAAAAGTATATTGCTTTTGCCGCGCGTAGGCCTAAACTTTATCGGTTAGGCAGTAAGGAGTGGCAGAGAGTAAAAACGAGGTCTCGGCAAGGTATTCAAAAATTAGCATGGGAGTTATTGAGCCTGCAGGCAATGCGCCTGGCCAGCCAAGGTTTTAAGTTTTCTAAAGATACAGAATGGCAGGCTGATTTTGAAAAAACATTTCCCTATGAAGAAACTTACGATCAGGTAAAAGCAGCCTCAGAGGTTAAGTGCGATATGGAGTCGTCTAAGCCTATGGATCGGCTGCTTTGCGGAGATGTTGGGTATGGAAAAACTGAAGTAGCAATGCGCGCAGCTTTTAAGGCAGTTATGGATAATAAGCAGGTTGCCTATCTTGTCCCAACCACGATTTTAGCTGAGCAGCATTATAAAAATTTTTCCGCACGCTTGACTAATTTTCCTGTAAACGTGCAGATGCTCTCCCGTTTTAAAACTATCTCCCAGCAAAATGAGATTATAAAAGGCTTACGTTGCGGCAGCGTAGATATTGTTATTGCTACTCACAGGCTTCTTTCGCCTGATGTGGTTTTTAAGGATTTAGGTTTAGTTATTATTGATGAAGAGCAGCGTTTTGGCGTTAATGCCAAGGAGCAATTGAAAAAACTCAAAAACATTACTGATGTCCTCGTTTTGACGGCAACCCCAATCCCGCGAACCTTATATATGAGCCTTATGGGGGCAAAAGACTTTTCCGTAATCAATACCCCGCCGCAAAATAGATTGCCCATAAAGACGGTTGTGGTAGAATATGATTTAGATTTGGTAAAGCAGGCAATTTCGCGTGAACTGGGCCGGGGGGGCCAGGTGTTTTTTTTACATAATCGGATTTCGGATCTTGATAAAGTTAAAGACAGGCTTACTAAATTCTTGCCACCTGCTGTACGAATAGCTATTGCTCATGGCCAGATGCCGGCAAAACAACTTGAGCTAGTAATGTCTGATTTTATTTCCGGTAATGTTGACGTTTTGGTTTCGACCATGATTATTGAATCCGGGATTGATATACCTAATGCTAACACAATCATTGTAAATAACGCGCAGATGTTTGGATTGTGCGACCTGCATCAGCTGCGCGGCAGGGTAGGCAGGTTTAACCGTCCTGCTTATGCGTATTTTATGTTTGGGCGAAATGAGATTCTCGAAACAGTCGCCTCTAAAAGGCTGCGTGCACTGGAAGAGCACAGTAATTTAGGCGCAGGTTTTAATATTGCGTTAGAGGATTTAGAGATTCGAGGCGCCGGAAATCTGCTCGGGCAAGAGCAACACGGATTTATAATTGCCGTTGGTTTTGATCTTTATTGCCGCTTACTAAGAGAAGCAATCTCCGATTTTAAGAAAGCAGGTGTTTTTAATGAGACGCATAATTAATTTTATATTTCTTTTCGTTTTAGTTTTTTTGACTGCCTTTTGTATGCCAGCTACTACCTGCTGTCTTTACGCTCAGGATAAGGTGGTTGCGATAGTAAACAATGAAATTATTACGCAAAAAGACCTTAATGATTTTCTGAATTTTATGCGCATGCAATATTCCCGGGAACTTAAAGGAAAAACATTGGAAGAAAAGCTTAGTTCGATGAAGCAGGATTTACTCAAGCGTTTAATTGACGAGCGGATTATGCTGCAGAAGGCAAAAGATGAGAAAACAATTATTGATGCGGCAAGGGTGAAGGCAAAGATTGATGAAATTAAGAAACGCTATGCTCAGGAATCGGATTTTGAACTGGATTTAGCCAAGCAGGGTTTGGTTCAAGCTGATTTAGAGAATAAGATCCGTGAACAGATGCTTATCTACTCTATCATTGAGCAAAAAGTGCGCAGTAAAGTAGCTATCCGGCCTGATGAGATCACTAATTTCTATAATCAAAATAAGGGCCAATTTTTAAAACCAGAGGAGAGGATTCTAACGATCATTATTTTACAAGATGAAGGATTAGCTAAGACTATAAATTATCAGTTGCGGCTTGGTGCAAAATTAGAGGATTTAGCAGGAAAATATTCATTTGCTACGGATATTCTTTCTGCTTCACAGGGAGACCAATTACGTAGTGAGATTGAAGATACAGTTTTTAAATTAGGAATAGGAGAAGTGTCTGATCCGATTGAAGTTGATCGGCAGTACTATATTTTTAAATTGGATAATATCATCGCAAGCCAGCAGATGGATTTGGTTCAGGCACAGGATAAAATTCGGGAATTTTTAATTGAAAAAAAATTACAAAAAACATTAACTGAGTGGTTAGATGGGCTTAAAAAAGAATCCTACATCAAAATTCTCGAGAATTAGGGTCGGACTTACTATAGGAGATCCTGCAGGTATCGGCCCCGCAATTACCCTAAAGGCATTTGAGGCTTTAAAAAATAAAGTCAATTTTACGGTTATCGGTAATAGTTTTGTCTTGGGCCGGCAGGCTAAGGCGTTAGGGGTAGAATCTATATCCAAAGAGCTAATAGACCTAAATAATATTGAGAAAAGAAACTTTTCCTTTGGCAGATTAAGCACTCAAGGAGGAAGCGCTTGTTTAGAGTATCTTGATAAGGCTTTGGACATGCTTAAGGAAAATAAAATCGATTGTTTGGTAACAGGCCCGATTTCAAAAGAAGCGATTAATCTCGCAGGAGCTAAATTTTCAGGCCATACGGAATATTTAGCCAAGAAAACAGGGTTTGAGGATTTATTAATGATCCTGCTAAACGATAAATTAAGATTTAGCCTGGTTACGAGGCATCTTGCGCTTAAAGATGTTTCCGGTGAATTGAGCAAGAAAAATTTGAAAAATAATATACTAAATACAGTTGAATGCTTAAGGTCTTTATTCTTGATAAAAAAGCCAAGGCTTGTTGTCTGCGGGTTAAACCCTCATGCTTCCGATAACGGCGTAATCGGCAGAGAGGAGCAAAGCGTGATTATCCCTGTGGTCAAAGGCCTAAAGGCTAAATATAAAGGCGCAGTTATAGTCGGCCCGCTTTCCGCAGATGCAGCGATATCTGCGGCATTTAAGAAAAGATTTGATTGCGTAATTGCAGCCTATCATGATCAGGCGCTTATTCCTTTAAAGTTAACTGATTTTAACAGCGGAGTAAATCTTACTTTTGGATTGCCTTTTGTACGCACTTCGCCTTTACATGGAACTGCTTTTGATATTGCCCGCAAACCTATTTTAGCCAATCCTAATTCTCTGATCGCTGCTATTAAACTTGCCATAGAATGCACATTAAACCAAAGAAAAGCTTAGGTCAAAATTTTCTTATTGATAAAAATATCCAAAACAAAATAATCGGCGCTTGCAGTTTATCTAAGGAAGATATTATCTTAGAGATTGGTTCAGGTACCGGGGAGCTTGCAGCTGGAATTTCAGAGCATGTTAAGAAAGTTTATGCCTTGGAGATTGATTCTCGCCTGCTCCATGAACTTGAACAAAAATTAGGCAGCACTAGTAATTGCCAGATTATAAAGAGCGATATATTAAAATTTGATATTAGTAATTTTTTGCGCGAAAATGGAATAAAACAAAAAATAAAAGTTATTGGAAACATCCCATATTATATTTCCAGCCCGATAATTGAACATTTGATTAGCTATCGCCATAATATAAGCCAAGCCTTTATAACGGTGCAAAAAGAATTCGCCCAGAGGGTTGTAGCTTGTTCTGGTTCAAAAGAATACGGTTCTTTTAGCTGCTTTGTGCAATATTACGCTCAAGCTAAGATTATTTTTAAAATCAAAAACGTATGCTTTAAGCCTGTTCCAAAAGTTAGTTCCTGTTTTTTATCCTTAAGGTTCAGGGATAAATCTGCAGTAGAAGTCAAAGATGAAGAATTCTTTTTTAGATTGATTCGTGCTGGTTTTAATCAAAGAAGAAAGACCTTAAGGAATAGCTTGAGTGGTTTTATGCCTCAAGGCAGGCTACAGGAATTCTTGAATAGCGCAGGTATTGATAAGAATGTGCGGCCGGAAGAGCTCTCTCTGGAGCAATTCGCTAATTTGAGTAATTATTTGGATCCTGGCGCGGATCGCGCGTACTCATAAGTCAAGCGTTCAGTAAAAAAACCAAAAAAAATCTTGACAAATCCGTCAATTTAGTATAAACTTCTTTACTTACGCAAATCAGGCATCATAATATCAATTTAACTTAACATTGTTATTACCAAAGAGAGAGATTGAATAATTTCTTAAGGGTAAGGTTTTTTTTGTTTTAAAAGCTTTACCAACAAAAGGAACCCAATTCTGCTGGAGTAGCTCAGTTGGCAGAGCACGTCCTTGGTAAGGACGGGGTCACGAGTTCAATTCTCGTCTCCAGCTTAAGTTAGGTCAAAACTTATGCTGCTTGCCGGCAAGGCAGGGGGAGATAGCAAAGAAGGATCTAAACACTAAAAAAATATGCGCGAAACAATAACTCTGGAATGTACGGTTTGTAAGAATAGAAATTATACGACGGATAAAAATAAAAAGTTGCATCAAGATAGGCTTGAGCTTAGTAAGTTCTGTAATTCCT
>CAZOSW010000055.1:0-6817 GCA_964582765.1 uncultured Planctomycetales bacterium
GCCTACAAACTTCTAATCCTTTATTCACTACTTTATAAGTTTAACATATTTTTAGGATTTGTCCAGTAATAATATGACTATTTTAGTTGATTATTTTACAAAACGCCTCCACAACTTCAGGGTTAAATTGAGTCCCTGCGCCTTCTCTTATTTTGGCCACCCCTTCTTCTTTTGCCATTTTTTCGTGGTATGAACGGGTGGATGTCATTGCATCAAAAGCATCTGCAACCGCAACAATTTGAGGAAAAATACCGGTTTGTTCAGGCTTTAAATTATCAGGATAACCTTTGCCGTCATAACGTTCATGATGCGACCTAATTACAGAAAGCATCTCTGCGTCTAAAAATACCGGCTTTAATATTTCCTCCCCGACTGCGGGATGCTTGCGTATAAGATCCCCCTCTTCTTGTGATAAACTACCTTTCTTATTCAATATATCCTCATGAATGCCTAATTTACCGATATCATGTAATTGCGCCGCCCTCTGTAATGATTGCGCCTTTTCTATCGGGATGCCCATTTCAATAGCAATTTTGTAAGCATATTCACCGACTCTTTCTGAGTGCCCGCAGGTATAAGAATCTTTTGCCTCAAGGCTTCGCACCATCGCTTTAACCACGCGATAAAAATAATCGTGTAATTTCTCGCGGGCATCTTTTAAACTTAAAGACATCTGATTAAAAGATTCAGCAAGCTGCCCAATTTCATCGCCTGATGGGATTTCCACCTGATATTCTAAGTTACCTTCTGCAATATTTTTGGTGCCATCTATTAATTTTTTAATAGGAGTAATTATCCTTATGGAAAATATTGCCCCTAAACCCAGGGCAAAAATAAAGCCCATAAATAAAACAAATACCCCTCTTAATAATAGCTCCTTCTGAGCAAAATAAACATCGCTTGCATCAATATCTATCCCTAAAATAGCAACGGGGTTATTATCTTTATCAAAAATAGGGGCATATCCTGAAAGAAATTTTCCCCATTCATCAGTAGATAAATTAGCATCTACCCCGGGTTCCTTAAAGGATTTAAGCATTTCGGGAAAACTTCTGGCATCATAGCTATCCCCCGGAAAAGATGTAGCTTTAGCTTTAACAGTTTTCGATGTGAGCGCATCGGGATCAACTATAAATTGTAAAACACCCGGCGTATCTGTTTCTGCCATAATATAAATATACCTAACCAGAGAATTAGCTTGCTTTATTTTTAACAATTGAACAGCTATACCCCTGAAAGAAAGAGTATTTATACCTTCAGGATTTAGAGGAATATTACTTAGCTGTTCTGCATCAATCGAAAGAGCAGCAGTCTGAGCAATTACTCTAAGTTTATCCCTAAATTCATCAAATTGGGATTTTAAACTGTACTTAAAAAGAATAAAATTACCTAAAAGAGCAACAAATAGCAACGAAAGGATAAAAGATGCGACAACCTTTACATAAAAACTGCGAAAAAAATTATTTCTTACTTTCATTTTTTGTTTTTGATTATTTTAAAGCTATTAAAAATTTTATCACTTTTATAGCCGGCAAGCGAAATACGTATTAAAGACCAGGTATAAACTTTGCCCTCTTCAAATAAATCCGCCCTGACTTTAAAAGAGTCAATATTATGCGGAAATCTTTCTTTTAAAATCAAGCTATCTGCATACGTATTATAGCCCTTATAGATTCTTAAAATAAAACCGCCGGTATCCATAAAATCATTCCACCAGCTAAATTCTAACGGTTGATCGCCATTTATGATAACTGTATCATAAATAGGATGCCTGAGCCTTGGCTCAGGAAGGCTATTATTCAGCTTGCCACCCAAAGTAAAAGCAGTAGTACCCGCAGAGCTAATCGTATTAAAAACAAGGCAAAAAAATATCAATGCTACTGCTTTTTTCATGACAGAAATTCTACGCAGAATAGATAATTAAGGCACCAAAGATAAGAAGAAATAGACTAAACAGACGTAAAGAAAATTCTGACTTCTTCTCCATTCGGTCAATGATCGCCCTAGTCTTTTCCAACCCTAAAATAAAGATGAGCAATCCGCCTAAAAACGCCAAAACTCCCAACGCAAATATCACCTGCGGCAATCTCGCATAGGGCGCATAATACAAAAAGATAATTCCCAGCACAATCCTTATCAAGCCTCCTAAATAAACATTCCTTCCCTGCCGCCAGAAAATCAACATTTTTTTCGCTAACTTAGGATTTAAAAGAATCATAATCCCCATAGATGTTATAAAAATCCCGATAAGCTCAATTAGTATCATCATAGCTTGCCTCCTTTTCTCTGCCCAAGCGGATAGCCCATTGCCATCCGCTTGGCAAAAGCGCACTCTTAGCCTAAATTATACTCCTCTAAAGTAAAAACCCCAAGCCTAATTTGTAAAAAAAGGCGCTTGCGGCAAACCTCGCCTCAAACGCCTAAAAAATAAACACCTTTTCTATGCTTTCAAAAATTTATTATATAACCACGCCAGTAATAAACCTCCTATGCCGGCATCCACAAAACCCCAAATACATCCAACAATACTTCCGGCTATTGTCGGCGTATACCCCAAATAAACGCTCGCCATCACCTCTCCCCAAGCATCACCCCAAGTAGAAACCGTATCGATTAACCCCATAATAAACATGCTGCCGCCCCATAAAACTCCACAAGCCAAGCCAAATGCCTTAACATTCAATTTCCCCATTACGCCCTCCTTTCTTAAATTTATTTTTACGCTAACTTATCAAGCTCCTCAACACTAACAGCTGCGCAGGTGTTAAAGCCTATGCCAGTTGACTTAGTAAGGGCGATCGAGGCTTTCATCGCCTCATTTATCCCGGGAAAATCTACTATTAACAATAGATCATAACGGCCAAGCAAAGCAAGTTTAGAAATGACTTTACCGCCGGATTTCTCAATAAGCTCAACGCCTTTTTGAGTGCGCTCAGCGGAAATTCCTTTTAACGCATCCACCGAGTATTTTCCCAACATCACAAATTTAGCCATTTTGCCACCTCCTCTTTTTATTGTACCTCAAATCTAAAGAAAGCTCAAATAAAAAGGTGCCTTTAAACCCCCTCCAAGTAACACTCTAAACCAAGAATCCTATGGCTTAGCGGATTTAATCATTCGTTTTTCGAAACGACTTAATTTTGCGATTTTCTCCTGAAGAAATCCCATAGGGCATACCACGCACCAGCCCCTATGTTTTGTAAGCACCCCTAAAATAATCGAAATAATGGTCGTAAGCAAGCACATACTCACAAACACAGAGCCTATCATTAAAAAGTTGCCCCCTGTACGGATGACGCGGTATATTACAAAACCCATAAATAAAAGAAAGACTAACCAGCGAAACCACTGTTTTACAAAAATCCCGGGCAATCGCTTATTAACGCTTAATTTTGATAACACTATATCCAAAAAAGCTCCCCGCGGGCATAGGTTCCAGCACCAATATCTGCCTGCGAAAAATGCCAAGGTTAAAAAAAACACCATCATCGCCACAACAAGATAACCAAGTATCGGATTAAATAACCCTCCTACCACAATAAGCGGCAGGAACCATACCATTATTAGCTGTATTCTCTTCATAATTTGCCCCTTTAGTATTTTTTAATCTACCTTGACTGTATTACAAATAAAGGTAAAGAACCCTCACTTCTTCCATCAATAGCCAAATCAATTGAATATTCACCATATCTCTCAAGCTTTAATCTTTGAATATTAAGGATCAAATTTGCCGAACCTGATCTTCGGCCATCCGGTAAATTTACATTTATATTTCCAGTTGCAGGAGCAAGTATATTCTTTCCGTCTAAATCAACAAAAGTTACAGTAACTTTATGCTCTCCTTGTTCTATGCTTTCAAATCTTATTCGAAGAGCAATTGCACATTGAGGATGTATAACTGGAAGCTGACTGGCTACAATTGAATCAAAAGCGCCAAGCAGATTTAACTTACCCAAATCATTTGTTGCTGCATCGCATAAAGCGTAAACTTCTATATTCATATACTTCTCCTTTTAAATGCAGTCATTAATCTAACCTGATGAAGATTTTTTGGATTTAAGCCTTACGGCGGAATTAACAATCATCTGCCAGCCAAATAATACGATCATAAGGACAATTGCCGCGCTGCGTAAATTCCTGATAAAATAAGCCTTTTTCTTGTTCTTCTGAACCTTATCCTGTAAAAATGCTCCAGGGTATGTCAGTGTTTGGAGCCTGGCTGAAAAATCCTTAGCCAGCACTGATTCACGGCGCAGCTTATCGGTAACCGTTATTTTATCCAGTTCAGTCTTAAGGCCTTTTTCGCCGCCAATAGTATAAGCTACCAGCAGCTTGTCATAAAAATACGTATCTACCCCATAACGAAACATCATTCTTACTGCAATAAAATTCGCAAAGAGCATACAACATAAGAATGCCAGCATTACCGCAATTTTAATTATCCGACTTCTAGAAAATTCCATACGCGCCATCGCTTTTTTATATTATACCGCTAAAACCAATAATCCTAAACCATTTTCGGGACTGGGATTTACTGGGAATGCCTGCTATTTTATACTAAGAACTAATTAAGAGCTTGCATACTGAAAAATCCCGCGGGTGCCGCATAACCACGAAATTCATCAAAATAGTTTAAATAAACCTTTATACGGTCTCCTGAACGATACCTAGTTTTTACATGCACTGGATATAACGGTACAGGCCATTGATCAGAAAACATACCGAAGAGAAATTTAATCTGGGACTGCGGATAGTCCCCACGTTTTACAGATTCGACCTCTACAGTAAAATACCCCTTATAATTATTTGATCTTGCAGTTTCCAGGCCATCTGTTTGCACAGACATGATTTTTCCCACTATAACAAGTTCAGAAAGATTATTCATTTTTCTTACTAAAGCTATCACTTTTTCCGGATCAGCACCTTCTAGGGTAAACTCTACTAATTTTTTACTCAATTCCTTTAATTCTAATTTTTTATCAATAGTTGCGTTTTCTGTCCTTTCGCTATCTTGTAAATAATTGCATGCCGTAAAAATAAACGGGAAAAATATAATCAAACAAAATAAAATAATTATATTATTGCCGTCTTTTTTATGCTTTATCATTTTATTTACAGCAGCTACCCGTGCCTTTTGCGATTTTCTTGATCACCACGTTGATAATAAAGCAAGTCAAAGCAAGGAATATAACCAGGTTATCAGATAATGGCAGAACATCAAAAGCCGCCGCCAAAAGCAGTAATATCCCAGCGCCTGTTAAAATAGTGCTGATAATGCAAGTGTTTTTGGAATCCATGATGGCCTCCTTTTTGTCTACCTAGACAACAACGCAACAGTTCCAATTAGCGGCGGGTGTCTCTGCTTAAATTATTATACCACCTCACTGTCTAGCTTAACTAAAGTTCAGTCTACCAATGTGTATGGAAAGTGTTTCTGTTATTATATAGAATAGCGGAGAGGTAGGAGTCAACCTGCAAACCCTACTTTATCCGTCGATATATCAATATGCTACAACAATATGCTCTCTATTACAAGTACAACTTTGAGCCTAGATATTACCCGATTCTTTCCTTTACTGACGGTGTTTTTCACTTGGATGGGCACATTTTAGACACAAGATCAATTTTGAAACAGAAACAGTTTTCGGCTCATCTCTTTAAAAACTTTTATTACAAACCAATCTCTTTAATAATTCCCCTAATAGAGTTAGCAGATTTTTTAAGCGCTTCCTGTTCTTCTTTAGCCAGCTCGAGTTTCAAAGTTTCTCTAATACCGTTTTTGTTAACTACGGCGGGAAGACTTAAATATACCTCGCGCATTTCCAAATAACCAGTAATCAAACTTGATACGGGTAAAACTGCGTTTTCATCATGAAGGATTGCCTGTGTTATCCTTGCCAAAGACAGGCCAATCCCATATGATGTCTCCCCTTTTTTTTCGATGATTTTGTAAGCAGAATCTCTTACCTCAGAGAAAATTTTTCCTAACTCTTCCTCAGGTCGACAGCTATGATTGCTGCCGCACATTGAACAATAACTCTTAAATAAAACGCCACCGATGTTGGCATTACTCCAAATAGCCGATTCGCTATCTCCGTGCTCGCCTAAGATATATGCATGGACGTTATGCGGGTCTATTTTGCAATGCCCAGCTAAAAGAAACCGGAAACGAGCTGTATCCAAAACTGTTCCGGAGCCGATGACTTCATTTGCCGGTTTAGAAGAAAATTTATAGGCCGCGTACGAAAGAATATCAACGGGATTGGTTGCAACTAAAAGAATCGCCGAAGGGGCATATTTTACCACTTGAGATACTATCTGACGGTAAATTTCTACATTATCTTTAACAAGCGCAAGTCTAGTCTGACCGGGCTTTTGCTTTTTACCAGCAGTAATTACCACTAAATCAGAACCTTTTATATCTGGATAATCACCGGCGATAATTTCAACTGGCGAAACATAGGGTGCACCGTGAGATAAATCCATAACTTCACCCTCTAACCGTTTTTTATCCATATCGGTTATAACAACACTTCTGGCGAACCCCTTCATAATAAGGGCATACGCGTAACGCATCCCCACATTACCACAACCAATGATTGAAACCTTTGGTTTTAAATTATCCATTCCCAATTCCCCCTTTCATGAAAACAATATCTCGTAAGCGTTTAACCTACCCCGCAATGAGTTGTACAATTCTAAAGCATTATAACACTTAACTAGGTAGATTTAAGATAAAATCATACAAGGTTTCTAGGTGGTTACCTTAAGGCCATCTAGAAATACGGTGCAGCAAAAAGACTCTCTGCATACAGCT
>CAZOSW010000056.1:0-6680 GCA_964582765.1 uncultured Planctomycetales bacterium
CTCCGTCTAAAGCCTCAATTAACTGCTCATCCTCTCCGGTGCCTAAGGTAGTTATGGCCATGCTCTGAGTTTGTCCTCGTGTAAAAAGGCTTGAGCCGTGAGTACGCGGGAGAACAGAAACCTCGCATGAAATCGGACGAATCTCCTTAAAAGAACGGCCATCAATACGGATATTCTCATCAATTATCATTTTACGCACTTGCTTCTTTTCCACTTCATGCAACCCTGCGCAGATATCCGCCCCAAGGAAACCTTCGCTAATCAGTTGTGATTCTAATTCCTTAGTCAATAAAGCGACTTCTTCCTCACGCTCTTCTTTTTTGCTCAATTTATACACTTTAGCTAATTTTTCACAGGAAAGTGATTCAATCTTCTGCATTAAAACCGGATCAATTAATTTAAGCTCGACTTTTGCTTTATTGCAGCCATAAAGGCGGATAAATTCCTCCTGCATGCTAAGTATGGGTTTTAAGCTATCTACTCCAAACTTCACAGCTTCAAGATAAATTTCTTCGGAGACCTCTTTGGCCTTTGATTCAAGCATCACTACGCCATTATTATTGCAGGCTACGACCACTTCCAAATCTGAGCTTCCAATTTCAGCAAAAGTAGGGTTAAGCACAAATTCATTATTAATCCTGGCTACCCGGCAACTTACTAAAGGCCCGTTAAAAGGAATATCCGAGATGGATAAAGCTGCGCTTGCCCCAATTAATGCCAAAACATTCGGGTCATTCTCTCCGTCGCTTGACAAGACAATAGCCATAACCTGGACTTCATTTAAAAATCCTTCCGGAAATAACGGCCTTATCGGACGGTCAATAAGACGGGAACCTAATATTTCACTCTCCGAAGGCCTGCCTTCGCGTTTAAAAAAACCTCCGGGAATTCTGCCGGCCGCGTATGTTTTTTCCTGGTACTCTACGGTTAGAGGGAAAAAATCCTGGCCTTCTCTTATCTCGCGGGACATACAAGCGGTAACCAAAATAACGGTTGCTCCGTAAGTAACCATAACTGAACCATTAGCCTGTTTTGCAATCTTACCTGTTTCTAAAATAAGGTCGTTTTTGCCAAATTTAATTTTTAAGCTTTTATTCTGCATGAGTTAACTCTTTCTTTTTATGAATTGAATCTTACGAAGTATTACTTCCTCAAGCTAAGCTTTCCGAGAATCTTTTCGTACTTCTTCATATCCTTATCCTTGAGGTATTTGAGGAGTCTACGGCGCCTGCTTACTAAAAGAAGCAACCCGCGGCGAGAATGAAGATCTTTCTTATGTAATTTAAAGTGATCCCCTAAATCATTAATCCTCTCGGTTAAAATCGCTATCTGAACCTCAGCAGATCCGGTATCCCTGGAGTGCACTTTAAAATCATCAATTAATTTTGCCTTTTGTTCCTTTGCCAAAACCAAATCTCTACCTCCTTTTTCTTAAAGATTATACGGTAATTAATTTATCAAGTCAATAATTTTAATGCGGCCACAACTTAGCAAAGCTAAGTTGTTTGGCCAAATTTTGAGCATCTTGGTTTTAAATAGAGCGAAATCCTTGTGAGCACAGCGAACAAGGAAATCCTTTCCCTGCAAGAAAATGCTAGAGCATTTTCGAGTGTTTAGGGGCAGGATCATTACTTAGCCTTTAGTAAGAGCAATCTCATTCTTAATATATTAGCATAAGAAAATATTTATGCAACTTCAATCTCGCGGATTTTTCTGCGCACGAATTTTTTTTGAGCATGCTTACGCTTATCTTCAAGAATCCTCATTTTAAGTCCCTTTGGCTTTAAGCGGCTTTTGCGCATAATCTTGGCCTTAAACGACTGCTTGGCCAAATTATCCTGTTGGATTTTGTTGGCGATCTTACTTAAAAGGATATGCCTTGCCAATGAACGATTCAAGAGCTGAGAACGCTGACGCTGACATTTTACTTCTATGCCAGTAGGCAGGTGTTTTAAATATACACAGGTGGATGTTTTATTAACATTCTGGCCTCCGGGGCCGCTTGAACGAATAAAACTCTCCACGATATCCTCTTCGCGTACCCCCAAAAAAACCATCTTCTGCTCCAAAGTTGTTGTTTTACCTTTCGACAGCGCCATTAGGATTTTTCCTCTATTTCTAAATCAATGTTCTTGATTAAATTATCCAATTCTTTGACTCGCGGCAGAGAAAGTATCTTTAACGCGCTAACCTCTGTTTTAAGTAAACGTAGCTGCCCAAGAAGCCTCTTTAATGTAGAGAGCCTTCTTTTTTCCTGTATTTCCTCAGGCTCCAACTCTTGCCGCTGGCGGATAATCACTCCTAAATTCTTCTTTACCTCAAAAGCGTCTTTGCCTTTTTCAAATATTTCCTTTTTTAAGTTGCAATAGTCATCTTCATCTAAACTTTTTTTATTCTTTGCCTGACGTAAAATATCAACCGATTCATAACTGGGAATATTAGCAGGTTTCGCCGAATCGGTATAATCGGTTTTCAAATATTGCGGCTCTTCTTTCTCCAGAAAATAATATGACTTAAGCAGCTTCATCCCGGTCTGTTTGCGTATGCCTATTTCACGGCTAAGGTAAACGTCAAAATTAATATAGCCCCACTCTTTGTACATTTTGTCTTTGTAAACGGAATACAAAGAACGGCCCAGTTCAATCCAAGAGCACTTAAAATTCTTGGCACTTTCTAAGATGTGGTAGCGTAAAGAACCGGAGTCCAGCCCCTCCATTTTTTCCTCGATATTTCTTAGTGATTTAGATTTAACTTCCTGCATTTATTCTAACCCGCTATTTTCCAAAGATGTTTTTTAATTCTTTACCTATTTCTTTATACTTATCTATGGCACTTACCACTTTATCAACTAATTGTTCCGGTGATTGACTCGCCAGATTTTTCACTGCCGCCTTTAATATCATATTCTTTATTTTTTCCTGGCTCAAAGCCGGATTATTGAGTTTTGTGTCAATCCTGAATTCAAGGCGTAAATTACCCTCTGGATCGGTGAACAAATCCAGGGCATTCTTAACTAGATCCAAAACAGGCTGCTCAGTATTTTCAGTTTTTTCATAAACTAGCTTAGAGAGATTAAACTTAGTAATAATCTGTAAATCATTATTTTTTGCCTTAAAGGCTGAATTCAGATTAAGTAGACCTGAAGCAAGTTTTTTATTTGATATAAAATTTCCATAGTAAGGAGCAAAATTAACCACATCTAAGTTTTTAACCTCTAATTTTGCATCCATGTCACCGGCCAAATAATCCAGCCTTCCGTCAAATACAATATTACCAAAAGGGAAAATGCGCGAATTAACCAGCTCTGCGCTTAAACTAAAATTTGTAGCTAAGGATGTAATAGGCAGGGAGACTTTAGCTATTTTTATATTCAGTTTATCTAAAATTACCTGAAAGCCTTCAGGAACAACTTTTCTATCAGTAAAAATTATTTTGCCATTCTCTACCCTTAAACCGGTTAAATAAACTGCCGGGGGCTTTCCTTTTTGCTCTAAAAGCGGAAGGTTTAATTTCCCATCGGCGGATTGCACAAGATTAATCACCGGCTCAACAATATTTAAGCCATGGATAACTATTTTACCAAATAATAAACCGATTAAATCCACAGATAAAGATATCTTTTTTATACTAGCAAGATCACCTATCTCTAATCTTTCAAGCGTAATAGTAAAAGGCAGAGTTAGGTTTACTTTATTAAGGCTGGCTTTAAGTTTTAGATTCTGCTCAATCTGGCTTTCAATAATCCGGGGAGCATATATTCCAACTAAAATACTTGCCAGAAAAAATATCGCTAAAAAAAGAGCCGAAATCCAAATTATAACCTTATACCTTTTTTTCATTAATTTTATACAAGTAGCGCCTCTTCTATTTTTGAGCGGACAGTATCTCTGAGCAGAGCAAAATCTCCGGGCCCGAATCCATCTGTTGTAATCTCCGGCAGCACAGTAACTACGGCTGCAACTTTTGCCTCAAAAATCCAACTGCCCTTAGGGATTGCCTCCTGCGTACCTTTTATGCAAATTGGAAGTATTGGCTTTCTTTCTTTAATCGCCAGCTTAAATGCCCCATTCTGAAATTCACCCATCTTATCATTACTACTGCGGGTGCCTTCCGGAAAAAATAATACCGACATATCTTTTTTCAACCATCTACTTGCCACCTGATAAATCTCTTTGATACTGGCGAAATCACCGCGAATAAGTTTGATATGTTTAATCAGGGTTAAACACCAACCGATAAAAGGAACCTTGAATAAGCTTGCCTTAGCTACCCATTTAAACTGCGCCTTGATCTGATAAAGTGCCACAATATCAGCCATGCTCTGATGGTTAGCAATAATCACGTAGGTTTTTTTATGGTCGATGTTCTCAAGGCCTCTGGCTTTTACGTTCCAGAAAGGATTTAAACCAATTACCGCATCCGACCACCAGAAACACTGCGCGTGAGTAATCTTCTTTTTCTTATCAAACGGAAAAAGCAGAATGGTTAAAGCCAGGACCACAAAAAACAGCAGAATAGTCAGTAAAATACTGCCAATCCATATAAATATAGAGATAATCGCCTTCATACTCTTCTTTAACTTTAATCCAAATAACAGATATTGTCAACTTCTATTAACGGATTACGGCAGAGGGGCAAATCTGATTATAGGCGCAATAGGTACAGGCCTTATATTCAGGTTTAGCAGGATATTGCTGCTGGCGAATACCCTTAGAAACAATCAAAATGTCCTCTTTTACTTCCTCTAAGTTATCCTCAGTAACCTTATGGCTGCCGATAATGCCGGATTCCAAAAAATACAGCTCTACCGCAACAGGCAATACTCCGGAAATATGCTGATAGGCTAAGGCATAAAGGATAAGCTGCTTATTTTCCTTAGCCCGCTTATCCGCATCCTTCTGCGTCTTAATCTCGGAGGTTTTAAAATCCATAATCACCGCTCCATCATCGCCTAGATCGATGCGGTCAAACCTGCCGGTAATCCTATTATTCCCTATTACAAAAGTAAAACCTTCTTCAATCGATTTAGGTTTAGAATTGCGCTTTTCTTCATCCTTAAAAAATCTGGATAATGCTTCCCTGCCGATACGAAAACGCTCCTCCTGATGATTAGCATCTAAGAACCCTTGCGGATCGAAGTTAGCTTCAAAACAATCTAGGAGCTCATCCATAACAACCTTATCGCCTCTAAGCCTACGTAGTAAATATTGACTCACTGCCTCATGCATTGCCCGGCCGTAGATAACCGTGTGATGCTCCATAATCGGCACGCGTAGGATATTTACGTATTTATATTTTAAAGGGCAGGTCAGATAATCATCAATCTGATAGTAGCTTAAATTGATTAACTTATCTTCCGGGATTTCCTGAAGGGCTGATTTAGGCAATTCCTTAACCGGAGCAAAACGCCGGATACTCTCAATAGCCGCGGTCTTTTTCTTTTCGACTTCATCCACAGACTTTTTACCTATAGCCTCGGAGATAAACTGGCTGGGCTTACGCAGGCGCTTACCGCCATAATCATCAGCACTGGTTAAATACAATTCCTCTCTTGAGCGGGTCATACCCACATAAAAAAGTCGACGCTCCTCCTGAGCATGGAAATCTCCGGTAGGCAAAACTTCTTTAATCAAAACGTCCGGCAATTCGATTTGCTGGGAACGTTTTGGAAGCGGAAATTTTCCTTGCACCAAGCTGACTAAAAATACCACCCTAAATTCCAAACCCTTTGCTTTATGAATAGTCAAGATATTTACCGCATCCTGATCTAGGTCTGCCTCTACTGTCGGCGGATCATCCCCTGAATCAATCAAGAGATTAAGATGCTTAATAAAACTAATCACCCGGTCCTCTTTGGCGATGAGTTCAAAATCACGCACCTGATTAAAAAATTTAGCAATATTCTGAATCTTGGTTTCCTTTTCTAAGCTGGGATTACGCGTCAGGTATTTAAGGTATCCCGTATCGGTCAAAAAACTATAAAGCAGCCTGCCAGTTGTCTCGTCACGGGAAACCTGCAGAAATTTTTCAATCTCCGTAAGCACCTGTTTTATTTTCTCTTTAGTCTGGCCTTGAACTTGTTCTAACTCCGGAATCTTTTCTAAATCGCCAAACACAGAATAAAGCGAACGGTTTCTGCGCCGGGCAAAGTGATTGCACAACGTAAGATCAACTAAGTCTACCTTATATATTTCAGAGCTTACCAGATAATATAAGCTTAATGAATCCGAAGGATTGGCGATTACGCGCAGAAAATTAATGCACAACTTGACCTCTTGGCGTGCGTATAAACCCTGGTTACCGCTAAACTGCCAAGGAATATTCTGCATATTCAGCGACTGGATAAAACTTTGGGCATCGGAATTGGAACGTACTAGAATAGCAAAATCCCTATACTTAAACTTACCTAAACTTACTTTATCTTGTATAATCTTACTCAGATGGTCAGCTTCAGCTGAATGCGTATCAAAGTGCAAATGAATTGGTTTTTCGCCATCTTTAGTCAAACCAATCAGGTGTTTATCAATTTTAGCTTTTACCTCAAAGCGTTCCGGATTATTATTCTGAATTAATTGATAGGCACTATCTAGAATTGGCTGGGTAGAGCGATAATTCTGAATCAGAGTAATTTTTTCTGCGCTAGGATACTCTTTATTGAAATTCACAAGATTACTATAGGC
>CAZOSW010000057.1:0-6550 GCA_964582765.1 uncultured Planctomycetales bacterium
CCATGATAACTCATCCCATAAAGACCAGTATATTGAAAACCGTTATTAATATCAAACGGCAAGAATATCTCTAAAGGATGTTTAAGGTAATAAAATAAATTGTAAAACAGAACATAACCTAATCTACCACCAATTAAAACCGCCAAGATTAACCAAGTAAAATAATTGGCTATAACTTCTTTCTTGAATCCTATATTTTCTGTTTTAAGCCTATACAGAACTAGCAAATATACGATAAGAAAAGCCAACAGATACATTAACCCGTAATAATGTACCTGTATAATACCTACCTTTAGAAAAACAGGGTTAATATGCTCAGGAATATGGCTCCACCAAATAATCAATTCTTTCATTATTGGAAAACATGTATTCTAATGACAAGCGTGTTGTACATATTTTGATTTATTATATCACATTTAAGCTATTAACATCGAGAAAGTGACCAGATTTTTAGGACTCTGACGCCCATGACAATGGTATCTCCTTCCTAGACGCCCAGAAAGGGCTCACCATAAAAACACTCTCTGCATACAGGTCAGGTCAAAATAGAGAGTTGGCTCGATTCCTCTCACTACCCCAGAAAGGGGTCGATAAGAGGTGAATCCTAGAGACACGGGCAGTAATATTCGACAAGGGGACGACCTCTCCGGGTTTAAGGCTTACGTATTTTCACAAGATACAACCCTTTTTCATCCTTAAATTCAAGTAGCTGAATACCCACGTCCTTAATAGTTAAAAGGAAGTAGGTTTTTGGGGGAAGAAAATCCATTGCGACTGCGGGCCCTGCGCATTTATGAATAGTAGCAACTTTCCTACTTGAGCAGAGATGGCTAATAATCAGCATCCCTTTGGGTTTTAATACTCGGGCAGCTTCTTTCATTGCTTTCTTTTTATCGGAAAAATGAGGAAAACACGAAAAACAAATCACTCTATCAAATGTCTTGCTTTCAAACGGCAAACAATGAACATCGGCACAAATAAAATTCTTCTTATCGTTTTTGTGCTTATTTTTTGCGCGTTCAATCATGGCTGATGAAAAATCTATCCCAATAACCCTGCCGCGCTTTCCCGCTTGTTTTTTAAGCCGCCCAAACATTACGCCCGTGCCACAGCCGATATCGAGAACTTTATGCCCTTTTTTTATATCGTATAGCGCGCAATGCCGGTCAATATCTTTCTGCTCCTTGGTTAAACGATAGAATTTCTCATCCCAAACTGAGGCTATAGAATCAAAAAAGGCGCGTCGCTTACTCAAAATAATATCTCCTATTCGTTACGGCAACAGGTATGCCTCAATTTCTTTTTCGGAGACAGCGCGAGGCAAGCCGAAAAGATTATGCTTGAAGAAATGATAATCACCGCGCCCGCTGGCACATTGAAGACATACGAAAACCATAGGCCAAAAAGACAAGAGCTGACTCCGAAAATACTGGCCAAAATACACATATTCTTAAAATTATAGGCAATTTGAAATGCCGCAGCCGCTGGATTAACTACTAAGCTAAAAATCAACAACCCACCGATAGTAGTCAGGTTTGCGGAAATTACTACGCCGCTTAAAAAAATAATCGCATAGTAAATGCTGCGCTCCGGGATACCGAGGGAAACCGCAACCTGTCTATTAAACAGGATTGTCTTTATCTGCCTGAAAAATAAAATAAGAAAGCTAATAACAACCAAAGCGCTTACCGCAATTACCCATACGTCAAAACGCGATACAGCCAGAATACTACCCCACATAAGCGAAAGAGCCTCAGTCTTCGCGCCGGGAAGAAACGCCAAGAATAAAAAAGCAAGCCCCAACATGACTGAAAAAATAATGCCTACCGCAACTTCAGGCTCAAGATCCGCTCTATCAGTAATCGGCCCTATAAACAAGCTGGCTAGACAACAGAAGATAAAAGCACAAATAAGCGGATTAACCCCAAGCATAATCCCTAAGACTGCCCCGGCAAACCCCGCGTGAGACATAGTAACTCCCAAAAACGGAATTTTAAGGCTGACTATCAGCACTCCAATTAAGGAACAGCCTACCCCGGCTAAAATTCCGGCAAGCACCGCATGCTGCATAAACTGGTATTGTAATATTTCCATATTAAAAATGCGTTCCTACGCGTATAGCGCACCCACCGCCATTTCTTATAATCTTGACAGGGCAGCCATACAACCTTGAAAGGATACCCTCTTTTAAACCTTCCTGAGTTGCTCCTGTAAAAACAATCCTCCCCTCTTTTAAAAGAACCAAGCGGTTACAACTTTCAGGCAAAAGGTCAAGCTGATGGCTGACCATAATTGTCGTTAAATTCTTTTCTGCATGTACCTTCTCTATTAACGCTAATATAGCCGCCTGCGCGTTTAAATCCAGGTGCGATACCGGCTCGTCTAAAAGCAAAATTCTAGGCTCTTGCGTCAATGCGCGGGCTATGGCAACTTTTCTCTGCTCCCCTCCGGAAAGATGGCCTATAGGGCGATCCATAAGGCGCCTTATACCAACCACCTCAGCCGCATCCTCCACAATGTTTCTATCTTCAGCGGAAAACCTTTTTAAAAAGCTTATGCGGGCGTACCTACCCATACTTACCACTTCCCTAACCCGCAAAGGAATACGCGGGTCACAAGCGATTATTTGAGGCACATAACCGATATCTCTACGAATAGCGGCAATATGGGGAAATAAATTTTTCCCAAACACGCACACGGTGCCGCAAAGTATATGGCTTAACCCGTTAATAGCGCAAAGCAGAGTAGTCTTGCCTGCTCCATTAGGCCCGGCAATTCCCACAAATTCCTTCTCTCTAACCGCAAGCGAAATAGACTCAAGGGCTGTATGGTGCGGATAAGTCACGGTTACATCTTCAAGTTCAATTATTGGATTATTTTGCGCTAGATTCATTTTTTTAATATACTAAATAATTTTTGGGCATTTTCTTTTAACGTACCTAGATAAGAAACCTCCCCGGCGTAAAAACCTGGAAAATTACTCAACACGATATGCGCAATACCTAATTCATCCGCTATAGGCTTTCCGGCTTCAGCAGCGCTTTGAAGGTTATCTACCACTATAGACACATTGTAGAACCTGGCTTGCTCAATGAGCCGCTGTAACTCTAACGCGCTTATTTCATCCTCCCTGCCGTAAACAGCCACTACTTTTATACCAAACCAGATAAGTAAATCTTTCTGCATATTGCTTGCTGCCGCATTGATTTTTTCAAAGCCCATCTCATATGCTTGAGCTCTAATGCGCTTAGCCTCCGCTTCTATCTTTTTCTTATATCTAGAGGCATTTAACTCAAAGTTTCCGGCCTGCCGCGGGAATTGTTCCTTAAGCATCTTGGTAATTTCATCTACCGCGGCAAGATGAATATCGGGAACCATCCAGCTTCCCTCAACAGTAACCACAACTATCTGCAAGGCGCTTTTCTTTTGTCTTAATCCGGATACTTTTTTTAAAAATGTTTCTTTTTCAAAACTATGAGCTAAAAGAAGATCTGCTGAATTAAGCTTAACTGCATCGCTTGGTTTTAAATCAAAGTGCCCCGGACAACTATTAGGCGGAATAAGGCTTATTACCTCAAGACTGCCTTTGCCGACTTCGCTAACTATGCTTTCGATCGCGGTTGTCGTTACTATGACAACTGGTTTTATGTCTTTGGCATACAGAACAGGCGCTAAGATGCTAATTAAAAATGCGACAAGCGGTGCGATAGTAGAAAATTTACTGGATAGGCAGCGGCGAATCCTTACCATTTAAAAGTAACTCCTGTCTCAAAGTTGCGTTTTGGCTGCGTAAATACTCCCGAGGCGCCCGGGACATCCGCGTATATCTTTTGCCCGACATTCAAGATATTATTGATGCCTAAAAATACCTGCCAGTCAGCAGTAATATTATACATAACTTTAGAGTTAAGCAGGAAATAATCGGGGATTTTCTGTTGCCAGCTATCCGCAGCATAATAATCACCCACCCATTGGCCGGTTAAAGAAACCTTCCATTTCTTTTTATTATAAATCAAAGACATATCTAATTCATTTTCCGGCCTTCCTTGCGTGTAGATACCGGTATCGAGCCAGCTATAGGATAGGCGCGCACGCAGCAGCTCGTTAAAAATATACTCAAGGCTTGTTTCGGTACCCTTGAATTTAACTCTGTCTAAGTTGCGGAATTTTGCGGAACTGATACGGATAAAGTTCTTTGCATCCATATAAAAGAAAGTAAAATCAAAGTTTAATTTCTTAGTGAATTGGTGATTCAATCCTACTTCATAATTCCAGGCTTCTTCTGCCTTCAAGTCAGGATTTGCCTGTGTGGCAAAGCGCAGCTCATTCAAGCCTGGAGCGCGGAATCCCTTATTGGCGGACAAGCGTATAAAGGTAGTATCCAACAAATGATAAACTAATCCTGCCTGTCCCGCGAAAAGCCCTCCTACGTATTCATCGTCATTATAGCGCAGGCCGCCGCTCAAAATAAGTTTATCGAAAAAACGCTGTTCATCGTGAAAGAAAAACGCGAATTCATCCTTTTTATAGTTACCCTTTACGGTTCCCGGACCGCCTAAAATCTTACCTCCCTGCTGGCGAAACTCACTCCCCAATAAGAGCTTGTTATTTTTTAGTAATTCAAAATCAAAATGTAGCATCGCTCCATTTGTATAATCTGTTGAATGCGTGCCATCGGAAAATTTATGCATTCCGTAATCGCGGTATGTCTTTAGCATCAAGTTAGAAGTTTCGGCAATCTTACCGTCAAGGGTTAGATCAAAGGCGCCACGATCATACAGATTCCAAGTATCAGCGGGCGCAGGGTTTGGCTCGCGCTTAAAACCGTCAAAATAACGCGTACTAAATCCTAAATGGAACTGCTCGTTTAACTGCTGCCCTAAACGTAATGTGGCATCCTTACTGTTATAATCTGAATTAGGCAAATTACCCCGGGATTTTTGTTGATCATAAGTGACAAAATAATCAAACGCGTCAAATTTCCCGCCTTGTTTAATCAAATATTCCTGCATATCATAGGAACCATATGAAGCAGTAGCCTGTCCTTCAAATTTTTCTTTGGCTTTTTCAGTGATGATATTAATAACGCCTCCAAGGGCATCTGAACCATAAAGAACTGATGCGGGCCCCCGCACAACTTCTATCCGCTGTATGTTATCAAGAGGTAGCGCGTGAGTAATTGTGCATCCATATAATCCCATTTTTTCGGGTTTACCATCTACAAGCACCATTATGCGCCTGCCGCGGCTTCCTTGTCCGCGAATAACGACATCCGCTCTTCCAAACTGGCCTGTTTTTTGAACAAAGACACCTGGAAGTATGGCAAGAATATCAGTAGCCGAGTGAGATGTGCTTGCCTCAATATCGCTTTTGGTTATAACGCTAGTTGAAAACGAGGAATCCTGTATTGAAAGCGGATAACTTGTGGGAGTAACGACAATTTTTCCTAAATCCAAGGCATCCTCTGATTCCTGCGCCCAAAGTAAAGCACAAGCAGAACAAAACAATACCATAGATACAACTAATGCGAAACTATGCCGAATCATACCGTCGTCTCCTTTGTTGCTGTTAAGCCTATAGATGTGGTATAATTCTATGGGCTTAGTGATGTTTAGTGACTCTAAGTACCAGCGCCCCGCTGCCGCTCGCCAGAGTAGGTCGGCGGGGTTGCCATTTATATATCAAGTAGCACTCTCGACTGAACTTGTATTATTACGATATTAAAAATCGTGCTACGATTGGGTAAAAAAATAATACCGGTTAATCTATTCCTTTACCGGTACTTGACATACTTAGGGTAGTATGTTTTACACCCTTTATTGATTTCAGGCTATCGGTCAATTTTTGCGCCTCTTTGGGATTACCTTTTATGGCAACTATCTCTAAACAATTGTTATGATCCAAGTGAATGTGCTGCGTAGAAATGATTATTTTCTGGAAATCATGCTGAATATCGGTAATCTTATTAAGGAGTTCTCTTTTGTGGTGGTCATAGATAAGAGTAACCGCCCCGGCAACTTCTTTGCCTTCAAGCCACTCTTTCTTGACTAACTCCTGCCGGATTAAGTCACCAAAAGCCTTCGAGCGATTAGTATAGCTTTTCCCCCTAATAAGCTTATCAAACTTATCAATTAAATCCTTCGGCAAGGAAATCCCGAATCTAAATAAATCAGGCATTAAATGTCCTCCTTGTATTACTTTTCTTAAAATCGTAGCATAAAAATATAAAAAGTCAATATTTTTTACTTTTCTGTTACAAGTCTAAAAACTATATCGATTTCAAATTGCAATTCGCCTTTTCCAAAATCACTCGGGAACGGCAAAAATGGGCTCGCCCTCTTAACTGCATCCATAGCCTCTGTATCAAGTTCATCTATTCCCGATGGATGCAAGAGCCGGACATCTTTAATCTCCCCTGAAGACAAAAGATTGAAAGAAATCCGCACTGCGCCTTCGCGTCCCAGCCGCAACGCCCAGCGAGGATACCTTCTCTCTTCCTGAATCTTTTGCTTGACGCTGTCTTGATAGCGTAAAATAGACTCTTTAATTA
>CAZOSW010000058.1:0-6116 GCA_964582765.1 uncultured Planctomycetales bacterium
GGTCAGCCGGGATCTTCTCGAGGATCGTCATAAGCTGGGATACCCGGGCCCGGGTGACGCCGAAATGGTTGCCAGCGGCGGTTTGTGTTCTTTGAGGGTTTTCTACCAGATATTCCTGAACTCGGATGGCCATGGCTACGATATTCTTGTAGACTGGCGGGGGCGGCAGGGGCCGGGAGGGCAAGGGATCGTATAAACTGATGGAAGTGCCTCGGCCGCGGAGCCGGTACATATTCACAAGTATATGTATTTCCTTGCACTTAGAGAGGCGTCTCTTGTAGTGTTCTGAGTCCATAGCGGGGAGCCAATAATTTCGGCCCTCTACGAGTAAAATACTTGTAGAGGGTTTTTGTTTGGAGTAAAATAATGGCAAAAGGAGGATGACTATGAAGAAAATTAGGGCCATATTGGTAATATTCTGCATAGCAATTTTTTCCGTAGGTATTATTAAAGACCAGATAATTAAGTCTGTGGTAACAATTATAGCAACGCAAGTCACCGGAGCACCGGTACATATTGATGGATTTTCTTTAGGTGTTTTTAGTCAATCTGTGCGGATATCCGGGTTTAAAATGTATAATCCCAAAGGATTTCCTAAGGCTATTCTTGTGGATTTGCCGAAGATAAATGTTAGCTATGATTTGGGTGTTTTGCTTAAGAAGAAATTACATTTGTTAAGTGTTGGGGTGGAAATAAAGGAAATTGGCCTTGAGAAAAATAAAAAAGGTGAATTGAATGTTGATGAGTTGAAGGTAGTCAAACAAGGAAAAAAACAGGCAGGTAACCCTTCTGAACAGATACCTATGCAGATTGATATGCTTACACTTAACATGGGAAGAATTGTTTCGAAAAATTATAGTTCTACAGGAGAGCCTATTGTTAAGGTATATGATATAAATATACTTAAGAGCTACAAAAACATAACTAGCGCTCAACAATTAGCAGCGCTTATACTGGCAGAGCCGATGAAAGCGGCTGGAATACAAGGAGCGGCAATTTATGGGGCTTCTATGCTGACTGGTGTGGCAGTTTTGCCAGTTGCTGTAGCTTTAACACTTATAGGAAGAGATAGCGTCCAACAGGATTTTATCACAACTTTTGATAATGTATTTGAAGAGACTTTAAAGGTTTTGAAACGGCAGGGTAAGATTACCAAAGAAGATAAAATACGAGGCATTATTAGCGTAACTATAAATTCTGCTCAAATAAACGTAAAGATTATAAAGAAAGCAGAGAATGAGACTCAAGTTGTTGTTTCCGCAAGAAAGTACCTGTTTCCTAAACCAGAAATAGCAGGGGGAGTTCTTTACGGGATTGCTGAAAAATTAAAGTAAATCAAGTTAATGAATTCCTCAGCCTCTTGCGTGTAGATCCAGTTGCGAAATCCGCCTATAATAGGGAGCTGAATTTAGTGTTTTGTTTCCGGAGGTAGAGATAAATTAAGCCCTGATCATTAATAATGATCAGGGCTTTTATATTCTGGTGTTTCAAAGAGTTAGGTTATTCATTTAGGAAAATAAGGAAAAGGCGGTTATCTTGAAAATTTAAGGAAATTTCTTGATAAATATCTTCATATGTTTATAATGTAACTAATGGATCAGATTTCCTTTAATTATTCTTCGCCAAATACGCTTTGTATCAAGATATCCGGAGATTGGCGCATTTCTTCGGGACTCCCCGCTACAGAAGAAGTAATTTCGCAAGTTTTCAGCCATAACAATATCGTAGAAGTAAATTTTAATGCCTCCGGAATAAATAAATGGGATAGCGGACTTGTTTCTTTTTTATTCCGCCTAATCAGAGAGTGCCAATCTAGGAATGTCGGGGTTGATTTAAAAGAATTACCAGAAGGAGTGCAGAAATTATTGGTGCTTGCTTTTAAGGTGCATGAAAAAACAGAAATCCAGGCAGAAACGAGTGGATCATTTCTTG
Organism: uncultured Planctomycetales bacterium; assembly: GCA_964582765.1. Taxonomy (GTDB): domain Bacteria; phylum Omnitrophota; class Gorgyraeia; order Gygaellales; family Profunditerraquicolaceae; genus UBA6249. Next base: position 1,933 of record CAZOSW010000058.1, read on the forward strand.
AGAAAGTTACAGATAAAGCTATAGCGGCAAATAGAAGCGTATTATCGCTAATGAATTTTTTAGGGGATATCGCTATTGCCTTTGGGCGCCTGGTAACGGGAAGGGCATATTTTAGGCGTGATGAATTCATAGTCATTGTGCAAAAATGCGGAGCTGAAGCTTTGCCGCTTGTTTCTTTAATCAGCATTTTAGTCGGTATAATCCTGGCTTTTATCGGAGCAATACAGTTAAAAATGTTCGGGGCGCAGATTTTTATCGCCGACATTGTAGGTATCGGTATGACGCGGGTAATGGGAGCTGTAATGGCGGGTATACTTATGGCCGGCCGTACTGGTGCTTCTTTTGCGGCTGAGTTGGGGATTATGCAGACGAACGAAGAAATAGATGCATTGAAGACTCTCGGAGTTTCTCCGGTTGAATTTCTGGTTATGCCTCGCGTACTTGCTTTAGTTATTATGATGCCGCTTTTAACATTATATGCGGATTTTATGGGCATATTGGGAGGCCTTATTATTAGTACAGGAGTACTTGGGCTTAATCCCGTAGAATATTGGCACCATACTCAGTCAGCGGTAAAGTTAACTAATTTATGGATTGGGCTTACCCATGGTTTTGTTTTCGGGATTATAATAGCAATTGCCGGTTGCCTGCGTGGAATCAAATGCGGCAGGAATGCCGCTGCTGTCGGCGAGTCAACTACTTCAGCCGTAGTTGAGGCAATTATCAGTATTGTTATTGCTACCGCAATTATCACATTTATTTGTCAAATTCTGGGAGTGTAGCTGATGGAAAAAACATCCTTACCGGTTATTGAAGTGCGCCATCTCGATTTGAATTATGACGATCATATTGTAATGCGTGATCTCAATTTCCGTATTAATAAAGGCGATATTTTTATTGTCATGGGAGGCAGCGGCTGTGGTAAAAGCACTCTGCTTAAAGTATTGACCGGCCTTAAGGAGCCGGAAAAAGGAGAGGTGCTTTATGACGGCAAGAACTTTTGGGAAGATGAATCCGAACAACAAAAAATTATGCGTCGTTTCGGAGTGCTTTATCAGGGTGGTGCGTTATGGAGCTCGTTTACTTTGGGAGAGAATGTAGCGCTTCCTCTGCAACTATATTCTAAATTATCCGCATCGCAGGTACGACAGATGGTTGAATTGAAACTTTCACTTGTTGGGCTTGGAGGTTACGCTGATTTTTATCCTTCTGAAATAAGCGGTGGGATGCGTAAGAGAGCAAGCCTGGCGCGTGCGATAGCTTTTGACCCAGATATTATATTTTTTGATGAGCCTTCAGCAGGGCTTGATCCTATTAATGCGCGCATGCTGGATGACCTTATCTTACAGCTAAGAGAGGTCTTGGGTGCAACGATTGTAGTGGTAACGCATGAACTTGCGAGTATATTTGCCATAGGGAATAATTCGGTCTTTTTTGATGCGGAAAGTAAAACCATGATTGCTTCGGGTAACCCTAAGGAGATTTTGGCTAACTCTAAAGACCCAAAGGTAATTCAATTTTTGACAAGAGGGGAAAGACAAGGAGCTTATTGATGATAAAAAAAACAAATAAGGCGGTAATTGGTGCATTTGTATTAGGCGCTGCGGCTTTACTGGTGACGGCAATAGCGGTTTTTGGTTCCGGGGACATTTTTAAAAAGGCGGATAAATATATTTTATTTTTAGACGGTTCCGTTAAAGGGTTATCTGTCGGTGCTCCTGTAATATTTAAAGGAGTTAAAATCGGCAATATTACTAATATCGGGCTAATTTATGACGCTGCAAAAAAGAATGTTCTTATCCCCGTGGTGATTGAAGTAGAGTTGGCTCGGGTAAAAGGCAGCCCTGATATTCTGGGTTATCCCGATTATAAGTTTTTTATAAAAGAAGGTTTACGGGCCAAATTAGAGATAGAGAACTTTATAACCGGCCAGTTAATGCTGGCATTTGATTTCTATCCAGATAAACCGGTAATTCTCCAGGGTATAATAAAAACTTATCCGGAGCTACCCGCGCTTCCTATATCCCCGGATATTTTTCAGGCTATGAATGAAATTCCGCTTAAAGAAATAGCGAATAATTTAGAGCAGACAGTTGCGGGTTTGAACAGGTTGGTAAATTCAGAGGGCGTATCCGAATTAGGCAAGACCCTTCAGGAAGTTACGCAGGCAGCGCGTTCGATACATTTGTTCACTGAATACCTTGAAGAGCATCCTGAAGCGCTTTTAAAAGGCAAAACAATACCTAAAGGAGAACAGTGATGAAAAAAACTTTTTTTTGCGTGATTTCCGCTTTTCTATTATCAGGTTGTTTAGCTGTTCAAAGCAGCCCTACGCCACGATTCTATATGTTGCACTCAATAAGTAAAGATACGGCAGTTCAGAAATTTGATATCCCTAAGGAAACGATTATTGAAATCGGCCCGGTCAATATCCCGCAATACCTGGATAGGCCGCAGATAGTCACTCAGGATAAGAACAAAATGCTTTTTTTTGCGCAATTTGACCGGTGGGGAGAATTTCTGGACTCCTCTCTTACACGGGTGATTTCGGAAAATCTCACCTTGATGCTCCCAGAGGTAAGCCTCCAGATGTTTCCCTGCAATCTTACGATTCCCCTTAAATATCAGGTTATTATTGATATAGTACAATTGGATAGCAGCCTGGATAGCGGAGTTTATCTTGTGGCTCAATGGTCTATTATCGCCAGGCAGAACAATCAAATGCTGTTTACAAAAAGGTCAGAGGTCAGTCAGGTAATTAATAAACATAGTTATTCCGGTTTGGCTGAAGCAATAAGCGCGGCCTCTCTTTCATTAAGCACGGAGATTGCCCAAGCATTGTCATCTCTGCAAGAACAAGAGAAGGCAATAAAAACAAAGTAGAAATAAAAAGAGATATTCTATATGAAGGAGATTGTATCAGGGTTTATCGCATTACTGTTGATGCTGCCGCTAGCATATGCAGATAGTGGCAGGGTGACACAAATATCAAATGGCGGTTATTTTAGTTTAGAAAAAGACGAAAATGCCATATTGCAATTCAAGGATTTTTCTGATAGAGAAATTACCCTTACATCAATAGAGAAGAATGCTGTTAGATTGCAAAACCCGGAGAATATCACCCGCCCATTTTTTAAGGAAAACGAGCAGCCCGGTGTTAATAAAGGCGCTGTTCATTTAGCTTTTGGTGAGGAAGTTCGTTCTCACGAAACAATAGAGATGCTCTGTATTATAAGGCTAGAGAGAACCGAAGATGATAAAGCTGTTTTTAAAATAACATATTATTCCGTTCCTCCGGCGCCTAAAATCTCTTTGTGGCAGAAGATCACAATACAAATAGTTAAATAAAGTTAACCTTTTATATAATTCCTCTGTGACAATTTATGTTGCAGAGGGTTTTTGTTTAAGATACAATAAATTAAACTTAAATCAGAATAGGAGAAGAATGGCTTTAAGAGAAGATATGGAAAATCAGGGGAATTGGTTATTCAAATGGAGAAGTTACCTGCCTTTGTTAGTAATCCCGCTATTTATTATCGCCTTGCGCCAAGCTAAACTGTTTGAGCATATACTTGGAGATAAGGCTACGGATTACTGGGAAACTCTATCGATTTGCGTATCATTTTTAGGATTAGGTGTCCGTTGTATTACAGTTGGGTATGTACCAAGAGGAACATCAGGCAGAAATACAAAATCACAATTAGCGGAAAGCTTAAATATGACCGGCATGTATTCAATCATAAGAAATCCTCTTTACATGGGTAATTTTATTATAGTTTTAGGAATTACATTGTTCATTCAGGTATGGTGGTTTGCTTTAATGGTATGGGTTGGATTTTGGTTATATTATGAGAGAATAATTTTCTCTGAAGAAGAATTCTTAAGAAAGAAATTCGGCGCTTCATTTATTGATTGGACAAAGAAGACACCGATACTTTTCCCTAATTTCAAAAACTGGAAAAAACCAGAATTGCTATTTTCGTTAAAAACAGTCATTAGAAGGGAATTTTCTACATTTTTTTCAATCGTAGCTGTTTTTTTCTTTCTGGAAGTTAGCACAAACTTATTACTTAAAGGTAAACTTGAAGTTCGCATGTCTTGGGTGTATTTTTTTATAATCGGGCTAATTATATATTTAATTTGCCTGATATTAAAAAAGAAAACAAAACTGCTCAATGTTTCTG
>CAZOSW010000059.1:0-5936 GCA_964582765.1 uncultured Planctomycetales bacterium
GTTTGTAGGCCGCGAGGTTTAGAAAACTAACCTTCGCGGTTTTTTGTTTCTGCCGTTATTTACTAAAAAATTAAGAGGAGAGGGGGTAGTAAATAATGGCAAAGGGAAAAGTAAAGTGGTTTTCAGACCAGAAAGGTTTTGGGTTTATCACGCCTGAATCCGGTAGCGATGTATTTGTTCATCACAGCGCAATCCAGGGTGAGGGTTATAAATCTTTGGCTGAGGGTCAGGAAGTTGAGTTTAACATCGAAAAAGGACCTAAGGGCGAACAGGCTACGAATGTAGTAAAACTGTAAGGTCAAGTACAAATAGCCTGGCTTCTATTAATCTAGAGGCCAGGCTATTTTTTTAATAGGGAAAGAACCCTGTCCCTAAGCACTCGAAAATTTATGTAGTTTTGAGAGATCCTGCTTCGTAAAATGTGCCAAAACTATTCTAATAATTTTGGCACACTCGGCAGGATTTCCTTGCTCGCTGTGCTCGCAAGGATTTCGCTATATTTAAAACCAAGGTGCTCAAAATTCCTGTCTGCCGGCAGGCAGGCGCGGACGCTTACGCTATAACTTATGTCGTCCTACGGACTCCATAAATTGTTTGCTCATTAAATATATTTGGAATTTATAATAAAGGAATGTATAATAGTTAAATGAAAAATAAGATTAAGAAAAATAAGGTTATTGATTGTTCTGAATGCAAGAATCAGGCAGATTGCTGCAGGCTTGGGGCTTGGATTGATTTGGAAGAGGCAAAAAAAATATTATCTCTTGGTATAAAAGGAGATTTCTTCCATTTAGAAGAAGATAAGGCTTTTCCTTCCGGATACAAAGTAGGTACTAGTTATGAAGATGAGCCGTGTGTTTTTTTAGATACCGACGGTTTGTGTCGCATACATAAGGTTGATTATGCTATTAAGCCGGTAACCTGCAAAGAATTTCCCTATGAAGGGAAAAAAATTGCATCTATTGCCAAGTTTTTATGTGTTCCTCATAAGCTCAAGATTAAGAAGGCTAAGTTAGCGAGGAGGAAATAGGTATGGAGAATAATGATAATCAGAAGTGGTATTTTAAAAGTTGGTCGTTAATCATATCTTTTCTTTGCGTAGGCCCATTTATGCTTCCTTTAGTCTGGGCCAATCCCCGCTTTAGTAAAAAAGCTAAGGTAATTGTGACCGCAGTTATTATTATCCTTACTTATTTATTAAGTATATTTTTCTTCAAGTCATTAAAATCGATAAGCAATTACTACCAGATACTTCAGGTCCAGGGTTAGAAATATGGAATATACCACGGGAAAAATTGGCAGGGTTTTTCTGTTAAAATTCAAGAATAATGATATCTTAATTCAATGTTTAAGTGGTTTGGCTAAGAAGGAGAAAATCAAAGCAGCAACTGTTATTTTTATCGGCGCACTCAGGGAAGGGGATTTAGTCACCGGCCCTAAGAAGCCGGTTATTCCTCCGGAGCCTAATAAGAAAGTTTTTAAAAACGGTTGGGAGGTTATGGGTATTGGCACGATTTTTACAAATCCTAAGGGCCCGCAGGTACATATCCATGCAAGTATGGGGAAGAAAAATCAAGTCTTGACCGGTTGCCTGCGCGGTAACTCAAAAGTGTTCTTAGTAATTGAGGCTGTGGTTTTAGAATTAAAAGGAATAAGGGCAAGCAAAGAAATTGATCCAAAAACCGGGCTTAACCTTCTAAAAATTATCTAATTTCCTGCGTAAAATCATTTTGGTTTTAGCCTGAGGTGAATGTATATCGGGAATTTATCTCTGATTCGCTGAGCAGGTCATAGCCATTAACTGAAAGGGGCATGCTTTTTAAAACTGATTTAAATATTTTTTAGTCATGTTATAATGTTAAAACAAAGGAAGGTATGGATTTTAGCTCGATAAAAAAAGAGATAAAAACGCTTAGTTTTGAAATGCTGCGTATTGATAGCGATAATTTTTTTGAAGCAGTTATCATTAAGCAGGAGATAGGGAAGCTTAATTTGCAATTAAAGAGTTTTTTGGGTGAACCAGTATATCCATCGGAAAACATCCTGGCGGATGAAGTACAAAAAACAGTCGATACGCTTGGTGGAATTATGCCGGGCCAGACGCTGTATTATAAAGATTTGGGTGATAGCGGTATTTTCGCTATGCTTTGGCCCTGGAACGATGGCGAACGCATTACCGTAAAGATTACACAGCGGTAAAATGAATAGGAGTTAAAATGGGGTTAAAATTTGATTTTAACAATATGTTAAGTTTTAGTGTGGGTGGGCATGGAGTAAGCCAAGAGGATATTAATGAAATTTTGCCTTGCGCGCAAGCTGCCTCAACTCACCTAAAGAAGATTATTGCTAGTCCTGAGGCGCGGGTAAAATTAAATTTAGAATGGGTTAAATTGCCCGAACAGGATAAAGAGCAGATTGCCGAGATCAAAAACCTTGGCCTAAAAATAGCTAAAAAATATGAGAATGTGCTGTTTTTAGGGATTGGCGGTTCCTATCTGGGCTTAAAGGCTGCGCAGGATGCAATGTGTGCACCTTACTATAATGAATTCAAATCATCAAGAAAGAAATTACCGCGCATATATTTTGAGGGTAATAACCTTGATCCGGATACTTTGCAGGTTCTATTAAAAAGCCTTAATCCTAAAAAAACATTTGTAGTGGTTATTTCTAAGTCAGGCGAGACTACCGAAACTAAAGCAGCGTTTATTTTAGTCGAGGCATGGCTTAAAAAGACGGTAGGCGCGAAATATGGCAGGCAGGTTTTGGCAATTACTGATCCGGAGAGTGGTTCTTTACGTAAAAAAGTGATAGAGGGGCAGAGAAAAGATGTTTTAAGTTTTCGCTCTTTGCCGCTCTTAAAAGGTGTTGGCGGTAGATTCTCGGAATTTAATATGGGGCTCCTGCATTTGGCGATTGTAGGCGTAAATATAGAGAAATTATTCTCAGGCGCTAAAGATATGTTCGCCAGGTGCAGCCAGGGTGATATTTTAAGAAATCCTGCTTATATGTATGCCTTGTTACATACTATCCTTTATCAGAAAAAGGCAAAATCACTGGCAATATTAATGCCTTTTTCTCAAACCCTTAAGTCTACTGCAGATTGGTATGTACAGCTCTTAGCAGAAAGCTTAGGCAAGAAATACCATCGTAAAATTTCAGTATCTAAAGATGGGCTCGAAAACTGGATGGCGAATAAGGAAGAGTTGTTTAATCGGGGACGAACGCCGATATCCGCAGCAGGTACTAATGACCTGCATTCTATTCAGCAAAATAATGTTGAGGGCGAGAATAACAAAGTTGTTACATTTATCCGGGTTGAGAAGTTTAAAACAGATTTAAAAATTCCCGTAAAATTTGATAGTTCGGCTACGCGTTCCATCAATCCTGAGCAGGAGAGGGGAAGCGATTTTTTATCAGGGAAAAGTTTTAGCCAGCTGATGCAGTTGGCGCAGGAAGCTACAGAGTGGGCACTGGTCAGTCAAAACCGCCCTAATTGCGCTATTATTATGCCAGAAGTTAATGCGTATAATTGGGGTGCTTTATTATTTTTCTTTGAAATGGCCACTGCTTTTGAAGGTGAACTGTTCAATGTGAATGCTTTTGACCAACCGGGTGTTGAAGGATACAAAAATTATATGTACTACAAATTAGGCAAGCCTGGAATTCCACAAGAGGTTGCTGAAGAAATAAAAAATAAACCTCTGATTAAAGATCCTAAATATATTCTATAGATTTATATATACTTAGCGGGTGACGATGGCTTATCTTTTTTAATGCAATTGCCTTAAAAAAGATAAGAATCGCCAGAACCCGCTAAAATTTTATAAAGATGCTAGAAATCGGAAAATTAAAACTCAAATCAAATTTAATACTGTCACCTATGTCCGGGATTACGGATTTGCCATTTCGTATGCTTTGCCGTAAGTTCGGAGCAGAGCTGGCTTTTGTCGAGATGATTAACTGCCGGTCTGTAAGCCATAAAAGCAGAAGAACCAAACAGATGCTTGCAACTGAATCCTGCGATAAACCTTTAGGCGTACAGATATTAGGTTGCCAAGAGGCGTATATTTTAAAATCCCTTGAGGTTTTAAAAAAATACAAATTTGATATTTTGGATTTTAATGCAGCATGCCCGGCAAGGAAAGTAGTGTCTAGAGGGGAAGGCTCAGGCCTCCTACGGGACCCTAAGAAGTTAATGAAAATTTTAAAATTAGTAGTAAAGAATTCATGGCTCCCGATAAGCGTAAAAATACGCATAGGCTGGGATAAAGACTCGGTTAATGCAGGGCATATCGCATTACTTGCTCAGGATTGTGGGGTAAATGCCATTTTTATCCATGGCAGGACCAAGGCCCAAGCTTATAGTGGAGGAGTTGATTACAATGCAATTAGAGAAGTTAAGAAGGTTTTAGCTATTCCCCTAATTGCTAGTGGAGATATTTTTTCTCAAGTGTTAGCTAAGAAAATGTTTGATGAAACAGGGTGTGATGGTTTGGCTATCGCCCGAGGTTCTCTAGGGAATCCCTGGATATTTAAGGAAATAAAAGAATATCTGGATACCGGTAAGATTATTAGCCGGCCTAAAGAAAAGGATATTGCAGGAGTTATGCTAGGGCACCTAGATTCTTGTATTGGTTTTTATGGCCCAAGAAACGGGGTTATAATTTTCCGAAAGTTCTATAGTTGGTATACCAAGGGATTGCCTAAGGTTCGGCGCTTAAGAGAGAAGTCTTCACGCGCTAAAACAAGAGAAGAGGTGGCAGATATTATCCTTCAAACATTAAATAAATCAGGTTAGGGCCAGTAAATAGTAATTCTTGAATTTTTTATATAAAAGAAGTAAAATTAAAAAAAGGAGGCGCGGATGAGCTGCGGATCGTGTAAATCAAAAAAGCCTAAAAAAAAGGCAAAGAAGAGAAAGTAATATATTTTAGCGGCAGGTTATTAATTTCTAGTCTGCCGCTAGTTTTTAAAAGGAGATTAAATGTCCAGAAAAATAACGTTTAAAGGGGTCCTTTTAACTTTAGTGGGCAGGATTTTGAAAGTTGGGATTTTAGCTCCAGATTTTAAAGTTACTTCGCAGGATTTAAAAGAAATTACAAGTTTTGATTTTAAAAATAAGATTAAATTAATCGCCTCATTTCCTTCTCTGGATACTCCGGTATGCGATTTACAGGTAAAAGAATTTAATAAAAGGGCTGCGCAAGTTTCACCGGATGTGATAATTTTAGGAATCAGCAAGGACCTGCCTTTTGCCCAAAAAAGGTTCTGTTCGGCCAATGATATTAAAAACGAAGTCATATTATCTGATTATAAGTTTTCTTCCTACGGCGTAAATTACGGTTTGCTTATAAAGGAATTAAGCCTCTTAGCAAGATCGGTTGTAATTGTGGATAAAAATAATTTCCTAAGATATATCCAAATAGCAGGGGAGTTGACTGATAGCCTTGATTATGAAGATGCCTTAAAAAATTTGGAGATAGTAGCAAGCTCGCCAGCCTTTACTGCGAAAGGTAGAGCGTTGCCTTCGAAGTGCATACCTTGTGAAGGTAAAGTGTTACCGTTATCCAAAGAAAGAATAGAAACATTGATGGCTCAGGAGCGCGGATGGGAATTGCTAGAAGGTAAAAAGTTAGTTAAAGAGTTTAAATTTCCGGATTTCATCGAACAAAAATATTTTCTGGATCTTATATCTATTGTTGCAGAGGAGCAGGGGCATCATCCTGTCATAACGATAATTTATAATAAATTAAAGGTTGCATTAACTACCCATGCTGCGGATGGCTTGACCGAGAATGATTTTATCCTGGCAAAAATTATTGATGAGCTGGGATATGAGGAGTGGAAAGAGCCCACGTCCTAAGTTATTAGAAGTATCGGAAAGATCCTGCCTCAATTAACTCGAAAATCCTGTTGGAATGACTCTTTGCCTAACC
>CAZOSW010000060.1:0-5849 GCA_964582765.1 uncultured Planctomycetales bacterium
TTAAAGCAATCCTCCACATCGGCGAATTCGGAGCAGGAGTAACATAACCCACCCACAGGACATCTGGATCCACCTGGTCAGTAAACTCAAAACGCTGCTTTATGATCTCTTCGGTATCATAATCAAAACCCATCATGATATCGGCGACAATCGCAATATCATTTTTACGAAACATCTCTATAGTTTTCTTAATCTGATCGATAGTGATACCTTTAGCGATCTTCTTAAGCTCTGATTGAGTGGTAACCTCGATGCCAAAGACCCCCATAAACAAACCATTTTCCTTCATCATCGGCAATATAGATTCGCAATTAACCCAATCAATAGCCCGGCCTAAAGAAACCCACTTAATCGGATTGTTCGATGCCTTTTTAAGTTCACAAAATTTCTGGACTCTTTTAGGGTCCACATTGAAATTGTCATCCTGGATAACTACGACTTTAACTCCGTATTTTCTATGCAGAAGATTCAACTCCTCCATAACTCTTTCCGGAGATTTAGCGCGCCATTTCAGAAAATCTGACGGAGAACGCGGATCGAATTGATCCCACTCATAACAAAAGGTACATGCTGAAGGGCACCCTCGAGATGTAACCATATCTACGAATGGCTTCCAATAAGTATGCCCGACATATTTATCCATTGGGAACAAATCATAAGCCGGAAGAGGCAGTTTATCTAAATCTTCCATTAACGGTTTATGCGGGCCCATAACGATCGCCCCATCAATTCGGGAAGTAACTCCGCCTACATCTTTAAGGGGTTTCTTTTTATCTATTGCCTCGATTAAATCCCCGAAAGATTCTTCTTCACCCATAACAACAAAATCAATTGCAGGATTCTCCTCTAATGTAGGCACCGGCATCGCCGAATACCACAACCCACCCACAACTATTTTTGTTCCGGGAAGTGCTTTTTTAATCCCGATTGCAGCGTCCTTGAAATGACGCAGGACACCGTATCCGCCATAACCATGCAGCTGTTCTCCCATTACCACAATATCAGGGTTTTTAAGTTTAACCTTTTCAATAAGCTCATCCATGGGAATTTGATCCGCCTTTCCATCAATTACCGCCACATCTGTATAACCCCTCTCTCGGATATAAGCAGCCCAATGCGCATACAGTTGGTTAGGAGATCTATGTATTCCGTGTGTTGCCCAAGCGCCGACTTTCGGCATAACGAATAATATTTTCATTCCATCCTCCCTTTAACCCCCATTTCCCGATTAGCTGCGCCTGCCTGACGGCAGTCAGAAAACCGTTTCTAATCCTAAAGGAAAAATGGGGACCTGATTAGTTTTTCTCAACCACCAAAACTGAGTTAATTCCGCCTCTGCCGCGCGAAATAATTAATGATTTATTTACTTTATACTCTTTTGCTTCTTTAGCTATATAATTTAAACCATTTAAAACCGGGCTTTCCAAATTTAATGTCGGCGCAACTAAACTATGCTCCATAGTTAAAAACGCAATAATCATATCCAGCACCCCTGAAGCTCCGAGTAAATTTCCAAACATAGATTTAGGGCAGCTTAACGGAATATTTTTTAAATTACCTCCGAAAACTGATTTCAAGGCTTTGATTTCAGAATCATCCCAAAGATCAACTGCTAAACCATCTAAACTAATATAACCGATTTCTTCTATATTTGCCTTTGCATCACTAAGCGCCATATTAATTGCGCGCGCCAGCTCCCTTCCGTCGCTAGAGCAATTAATCCTATCTACCCCATCGCAAGAAGTACCGTAGCCGCTAATTAAACCCAAAATATTAGCCCCTCTTTTTTTAGCCCGGCTTAGACTCTCCATCACTACGATTCCTGAGCCTTCACCGATAACAAAACCATTACGTTGCTTATCAAACGGACGGTATGCCCCGGAAGGATTATCATTATTTTTTGATAGCGCCCCATATGTATTGCAACATAATAAAGCATAAGGAGTAACCGGCGCCTCCATTCCTCCTGCTAAAATCATATTTAATTTAGCTTTATCCAAAACTTTCTTTGCATAGCCTAGAGCCATAAGCGAGCTGGCTCTATCGCTGACAACGGTCTTACTAAAGCCTTTTATCCCATAATAAATAGAGACCTGACCCTGAGGAGCAGCGGGAAACCAAGCGCTAGCCATATAAGGAGAAACTCCTTCCCTGCCCTCTAAATACAAATCCCTTAATTCCGTCTCCGCATAAAGCCATCCGCCAATAGCATTTCCCAGAAAGATTCCCACGAGACTTGGATCTTCATTTTTAATATCAATCCCGGCATCCTGCAAGGCCAGCTCTGAAGCAACCAAGGCCATATGCGAAAAGGCATCGATCTTTTTTAAAAGCCTCTCGGATATATGGCTGTATTTTTCCAAGTCATCAATTTGTCCGGCGATATGCGTTGGATAAAGCGAGGCATCGAAACGGGTGATTTTTTTAATAAATGACCGGCCGCTTTTAATATTTGCCCAAAATTGCCGCTTGCCAATTCCCGATGGGCTAACTACGCCGATTCCTGTGATTGCTATTTTTCCCATTATCCAGTAAACCTGCGAAAGATAAGCGTAGAGTGTATCCCCGAAAAACCGCTTGAGGTTTTCATAATTATATTAACCTTTTTTTGTATTGCCTGATTTGGAATATAGTACAAATCGCATTGCGGGTCTTTCTCATCCTGATTTATCGTCGGAGGAAGAATGTTTTTTTCAAAAATCATTGAAACTATAGCCATCTCAACGGCATTTGCCGCAGCCAGAGGATGGCCAATCATGGATTTAATTGAACTAATCGGTAGCTTATAAGCGTAATCTCCAAAAATTGCTTTATAGGCATTGCTTTCAAAAATATCATTCATGCGCGTACTTGAGCCGTGCGCGTTAATATAATCAATCTCAGTGGGCCTAACCCCTGAATCTTTTAAAGCTAGGCCGATACATGTTTCCATGGCCCTGCCGTCAGAAGGAAGGTCTGTCATATGAAAAGCATTACAGCTGGTGCCAAAACCTAAAATTTCGCAGTAAATCGGCGCATTACGTTTTAAGGCATGATTTAATTCCTCGAGAATTAAAATTCCCGCCCCTTCTCCAAGCACAAAACCATCGCGCTTATTATCAAAAGGCCGCGATGCCTTCTCGGGCTCATCATTATGCACAGATAAAACATTTACCACATCAAAAGCGCCAAAGGTTATCGGAGTAAGCGGGGCCTCTGCTGCCCCGCAAATCATTACATCATGCTCTCCGTCGGCAATACTCTCTAAACCAAACCCCAATGAATCTGTTCCCGCGGTACAGCCGGTAGAAATTGTATTACAAATTCCTTTTAATCCGTATCGAGAGCTAATCTCAATTGAAGGAGTATTAAACATAGCCGCATCATACAGGTCAGCTCTCACCAAAGCCGGATTAATCGGCTTCTGGCCATCTTGCGTAACTAAAGCAAACTCCTCCTCCATATATTTTGTTCCGCATATGGCATTTGCTAAACAAACGCCGATAGACTGAGTATTTTCTTTTGAAAAATCCAATTTGCTGTCCTCTATCGCCATTTTCCCGGCAGCTACTCCAAACTGCACATAGCGGTCCATACGCATAACCTCTTGGTGATTTAAGCCTAATTTAAAAGGATCAAAATCCTTCACCTCAGCAGCAATCTTGGTATTAAAAACTGATACATCAAAGCCGGTTACCTTGCGCACCCCTGATTTACCGCTCGAAAAACTTTCCCAGGCATTAATTTTACCGATACCATTGGGTGAGATTACCCCAATTCCGGTAATTACTACTCTGCGCTTAGCCATAAATTATTTCTTCTCCTCTACCCTGGTGACCTTAAAAATAATATTGCCGCCATCCGGGCATGTTACTGTATCAATTGAGTCCGGATTTTGCATAAAGAAAAATTTTGCCCCAAAATTTAAGGCAAACAAAGCCGGAAAAGCAGTGTGAAATGCCGCCCCACAAAATCCCGGGATACATTTTAAACCTAGGGTCTCCCATTTATCTCCGACTTTATATCCAAAACTGCATTTTCCTTTTGCCTTAACCACTTCAATAATCATTTTTTTAGGGCAAGCGCCTTTGTGTTCAGGGTCGCGCTCGATAAACTCTAGCTTACCTTGTTTATCCAGAACCTCGGCTTTAAATTCGAGTTTTCCTCCGTCGGGACAAGTCACTAGCAAGCTGCGTTGATTATCACGAAATCCGAATTTTGCGCCAAAGCTTAAAGCATAGATTACCGGAAAAAGTGCATGCCCTAGGCCCAAACAAAAATGTTTCGGCCCATGCGTAAAATCTTCTAAGGTAATTTCATCCCCTACTTTATATCCATGGTAACATTCGCCGTATACTCCTGTTACTGTCAACTTTATGGCGCAGAAAGGGGTTTTAACTTCTCCCATTTTAAATAAACTCCTTAGTCTTTTGAATTAAATCATCTTTGCTAAAAAACCTGCCATTCTTTTCAACCTCATGCACCATATCAACTAAAATTTTATTTAAAGGCGCCTGCATATTATTCTCTTCGGCCAAGCGCACAAATTCACCGTTAATATAATCAATCTCTGAAAGTTTTCCGCGCATTATGCTTTGCAATATTGAGCCATACAATGGTTCGCGGCTTAGATTATTCATAAGATGCGAAAAAGCTTCGGCGGCCTGCTCAGTTTGCATAGAAGTAAGCTTGGTAATATTCTCTACTGGAAAGCCCGGAAGAGAAACTAGGTTTAACCCGAGTTTATCGAAAATCTCAAAAGCCTCTTTCCATATGGCAATACTGATACGGCTAATAGCTATGTCGCTAAATACCTCCTGCATGCTTTTGCCGATTATCGCCGGCAGGCAGTTATTGGCATTGACAAAAATTTTTAAGTATTTCATCCCTTTGATATCTTCGCTGATTATCGTAGGGAATACCTCATCTAATACCAAGCTTAAAGAAAGCATGGATTCGGTAGGATTGAGGTTAAAAAAATTTCCCAATATCCAACTGCCCTCAAAATTATGCACTACCCTGCCTGGCTCAAGAGCCGTAGCGCCGAACATAACAATACTGGAAATAATATTCTCCTTAGATATATATTTAGAAACCAGAGCATCTGCCTGGACGCCATTTTGTATAGTGAGTAATAAGGAGTTCTGCAGTAAATGGGAATTATCTTTTAGGGCAGAATCAATGTCTTGGGTCTTAGTTGCAAGGATCATTAGCTCCGGAATATAGTTTAGGGTTTCAGAGATGCTAACGCGCACTAAAATATTCCCTCTAACCCCTGAGATAGAAAGGCCTTTTTCTTTAATCACTTCAACAGTACCGGATCGTCCGACTAAAGTTACATCTTCGCCTTTTTCTTTAAGATACCCAGCGACTAAACAACCTATGGCCCCGGCACCAATAACTGCGATACGCATTAGCTTTTATTGTTTTTTTGGAAAACCGTATTTTTTATAATCGAAACCCGTCTGATCAAGGATACGAACCATCATGCTGTAGAATGGAGAAGGAACATCGGAAAAAAAAGCGCCAATCACATCAGACTCTTCTACTTGGCCGCAATTTCGGCCGCATGCGTTTTTCTCCGCTTCAGCCCTAACCACTGATTCCGTAATGTGGCGATGAAATACCGGTATTTTAGAGATTAAACTCTTAAATTTCTTCTCAGTCTCAGCTTCCCAAATCATGATTTAACCTTATTAAAATTATATAGTAAAATTTTACTATATAATTTTAATGAATACAGGCTTATTTGTCAAGCTAATTATACAAAGCAGGGTCAGGCACTGAGCCAATCGGCAAGGTGTCCCCAAAAAGAAGGGACACCCTTAGCTTTAGCCTAGTGCCTGACCCTGCTTTGGGGTTTGAGATTA
>CAZOSW010000061.1:0-2290 GCA_964582765.1 uncultured Planctomycetales bacterium
TAGAGCACCAGCCTACGGAGCTGGTTGTTGCTGGTTCGACCCCAGCTGGGCGCATTTAGATTGTTATAGGAAGCGAACCTAAAGGGGTGTGGGGAAAAGTTTTCCCCACGCTTTCGGGGTAACAGTCCGCCACGATTTATGGCGGACGCCATAGGGGCAGAGCCCCTTTGGGGAGGAGCTATAGCGACGACAGGTTCGACCCCAGCTGGGCGCACTTTTATCGTGATTGAAAAACACATTACATATATGCAAGAGGCCTTCAAAGAAGCAGAGAGGGCTGTTATTGAAGATGAAGTGCCTGTCGGTGCGGTAATTGTCTACAAGGATAAGATTATCGCAAGAAGCCACAATCAGGTTGAACGCCTGAAGGACCCTACAGCCCATGCTGAAATAATTGCTATAACTTGCGCCGCCAATTATCTAGGGACAAAGTGGTTGAACGAGGCTAGCCTCTATGTTACAATTGAACCGTGTTCTATGTGCGCAGGGGCACTAGTTTTGGCGCGTATAAAAAATTTATATTTTGGCGCAAGTGACCCTAAAACCGGCGCCTGCGGTTCGGTAGTCAATATTGCAAATCATAAAAAGTTAAATCATCGCATTAAAGTGACAAGCGGAGTGTTGGAAGATAAATGCAGCCGTTTGCTAAAAGATTTTTTTAGGAAAAAACGCCTTAAGGGATGACAAAGACCCTTTGTCCGCCACCGGCGGACTCGGGATCAAAATTTTCAGATTATTTATAGCTGGAAAATTTGGAGAGGTGGCTGAGTGGTCGAAAGCAACTCACTGCTAATGAGTTGACCTGGGCAACTGGGTCCCTGGGTTCGAATCCCAGCCTCTCCGTAAAATTTTTGCTACAAGGAGAATAACTGATGAACATGTCGATTGGATTAACTTTCCCGGGTACGTTGCAGGATGAATCCATAATTTGTTATATTTGTAAGAAGTTTAATGTCAGTTTGAATATCATCGAGGCATCTTTTTCCATGGATGCCGGATGGGCAATATTGCAGATAGATGGCGAAGAGCAGGAAGTTAAAAACGTTTTTGAATATTTGGCAGGAAAAGGCGTAAAAGTTCAGCAAATCCAGATAAATAAAAAATAACATTTTTTTATCCTATGTCATATACTGTTTTTGCGTTAAAATGGCGTCCGCAGGATTTTGAAAGTATCGTCGGACAGGAGCATATAGTTGGTACCTTAAAAAATGCCATCCAGAAAGGACGGCTCGCCCACGCCTATCTTTTTGCCGGGCCAAGAGGTGTAGGTAAGACCTCAACTGCAAGAATCCTCTCCAAGGCGCTTAACTGCAAAGAGGGCCCGACTTTAAAACCATGCCAAAAATGTTCATCTTGCCTTGAGATTAATCAGGGCCGTTCCCTAGATGTTATCGAAATAGACGGCGCCTCTAACCGTGGTATTGATGAGATCAGGGCTCTGCGCGAAAATGTAAAATTTTCTCCGACAAACGGTAAATACAAGGTTTATATAATTGATGAAGTCCATCAGATAACCCCCGATGGTTTTAATGCTTTGCTTAAAACTCTTGAAGAACCTCCGGAGTTTGTAAAATTTATCTTTGCTACTACTCATCCGCAAAAAGTAATGCCGACAATTATCTCCCGCTGCCAGCGTATGGATTTTCGCAGGATTACGACAATAGAGATTATCTCTCAGCTTGAAAAGATCATTGCCCAAGAAAAAATTACAGTGGATAAAGAGGTGCTTTTTGCGATTGCTAAAAGCAGCGATGGCTCATTAAGGGATGCGGAGTCGGTTTTAGACCAGTTAGTTTCTTTTTCCAAGGATAATGTATCTTTGAAGGACGCTATTTCTATTCTAGGAATGGTCCAACAGGATGTTTTATTTTCTCTAACAGATAAGATAATTCAGAAAGATCCCGCAGGGGCCTTAAAACTTTTTAATGATATTATTGACGACGGAAAAGATCCGGGGGTATTTTTGGTTAATTTGATTGAACATTTCCGTAATTTAATGGTTGCTAAAGTTTCGAAAGCCGATGCAAAATTGGTCGACCTGCCGCAAGAGATTTGTGATCACCTGTTGAAACAAAGCCAGTTACTTGGCTTAGAAGAGATTTTTACTGCTTTTAATATTTTGGTTGCTACACAGGAAATGACTAAGCGCCTGGATTCTCAGCGTATACCGCTTGAGATAAGCTTGGTGAGGCTGGCGCACGATAGATCAAAGGGTAGTGCCTGTCCACCCGTCCGGCAAGAGGGCCTGCCGCTAAGGCAGGGTTTAGTTCCAGATAGCCAAAGCCACAAG
>CAZOSW010000061.1:2390-5518 GCA_964582765.1 uncultured Planctomycetales bacterium
CAGATAGCCAAAGCCACAAGAATCAATCAAATCCATCGAGCAGCGTTTCACCTGAAGCTAAATCATCAGGTGTGTCTGTTAAAAAAAATGAAGAACCCCTGCAGCAAACTGCATCAATTTCTTTAGAGAGCGTAAAAAATATTTGGAACAATGTTATAAATAACTTGGCAACGATTAAAATGTCGGTAGCTACTTATTTAAGTGAGGGCCAGCCGACTAAAGTGGCGGGCAATATTATAACCGTGGCATTTTCTAAGAGTTGTTCCTTGCATAAAGAGTCCCTGGAGAGCAAAGATAATAAAGCAATAATTGAAAAGGCCGCTTCTGAATTGTGTAATACTGATCTGAAGATAAATTTTGTTTTAGTTGCTGATATGCAGCAGAATACAGAGGCGCGCAGCAGCCCATTTATTAAATCTGCGCTTGATATGTTTGGAGGAAGAGTAATTAAAGAAGACTAATGGCAAATTACACTGCTTCAATAGAAAAATTAATTGAATGTTTGATCAAATTACCCGGAGTTGGCAGGCGCAGTGCTGAACGCATTGTGGCACATGTTTTAGGTGCCACGAAAGATGAAATTAAGATGTTATCTGCGTCCCTTGATAAAGTAAAAGAAAGCGTGCGCTCATGCCGGATCTGTAATAATTTAAGCGAAGAGGAAACCTGTAAAATTTGTCAGGATCTCAGGCGCGAGATAAGTATTGTCTGCGTGGTTGAAAAACCAAGCGATGTTACGGCGATTGAAAAAGCAGGCAATTTCCACGGGCTTTATCATGTTTTGCTCGGCTCAATATCTCCTCTTGAAGGAAGAGGCCCTAGTGATTTAAAAATTGACGGGCTTATCCAGAGGATAAAGCAGGGCAGCATTAAAGAAATAATTATTGCTACCGATGCGGACACCGAAGGTGAGACTACCGCCATGTATCTTACTAAATTACTTAAGCCAACAGCTGTGCATTTGAGCCGCATCGGATTAGGGATACCGGTAGGTTCAAATCTGGAATACGCTGATGCCACTACCCTTTCTAAGTCTTTAGAATCTCGCCGCACAATTTGACTCTACCCGATTTTTATGTCCCAATGGAGTCATCCTGAGGCGGAGCCGAAGGACCTCACAACTAATTATGATTAATATTACTAATCTTTCTAAAAATTATGGCGCCAAAGTCCTCTTTGAGAATATCTCTCTTAATATAAATCAGGGAGAAAAAATCGGCCTTATTGGGCCCAATGGCACAGGCAAGAGTACTTTATTTTCTCTGATTCTAGGCGAAACCGAAGCCTCCAAAGGCGAGGTAAGGGTAAATAAAGGCGTGCATATCGGTTACCTTCCTCAAGAGGCAAGTTTTAAATCCGAATATACTGTGCTTGCGGAATTAACCGAAGGCGACGAAAGGATTATGCGTTTTAAAAAAGAAAAGGAGACCTTAGAGTCTAAAAATGAAGCCGGCTCAAAACGTTACGGGGAAGTTTTACATGAACTTGAAACTTTAGGTTTTTTTGAACTCGAGCATAAAGCTAAAAAAATTCTTTCCGGCTTGGGTTTTAAGGAAAAAGATTTTTTACGTCCGATTATAGAGATGAGCGGAGGTTGGCAGATGCGCGCTCTTTTAGCTAAACTGCTCACCTATCATTATGATCTCCTGCTTCTTGATGAGCCGACTAACTATTTAGATTTAAATGCTGCCATTTGGCTGAAGGATTATTTATCAGGTTTCAGGGGCACATTTATTATGATTTCACATGATAAGGCATTTTTAACCGATGTCACTAACTATACCTTGATTCTAGAAAGCGGTTCGATTTTCAAGGTTCAAGGTAATTATGAACATTATGAAGAAATAAAAGCGCAAAAACGCACGCATTTGATCAAGCAATCTAAAGAACAGGATAAAAAGATGGTGCAGTTGGAGAAATTTGTGGCAAGATTTCACGCTCAGCCGAATAAGGCAGCTTCGGTGCGCGCCAAGCGCCGCGTTTTAGAGAAGATGGATGAGAAAAAAATCATCCTTCCCCCTGATCTTCGCCAGAGTATCAATAATTTTAGTTTTCCCCAGGCCCGTCGCTCAGGCCACCGTGTAATAAGCCTAAAGGGGATTTCAAAGGCCTACGGAGATATTCAGGTTTATAAGGATCTAGATTTTGAAATAACCAATGGCGAGAAAGCGGTGTTAGCCGGGGAAAACGGCGCGGGAAAATCTACGTTGTTAAAAATACTAGCGGGGATCGTAGAAATAAATAATGGCGAAAGAATCGTCGGGCATAATGTGGATATCGGCTATTTTTCTCAAACCCGTACTGATGTTTTAAGTATCGAGAATACCGTTTTACAGGAAGCTTATTCAGCTGCCCCCGGATATATGGCAGAGGAGGCAATAAGGACAATTCTAGGGGCGTTTTTATTTACCGGTGATGACGCCGAAAAAAAGGTTAAGGTGCTTTCCGGAGGGGAGAAAAGCCGGCTTATTTTGGCTAAGCTTCTTATTAATCCTCCGAATTGCCTGCTTTTAGATGAACCAACTACGCATCTTGATATGGATGCCGTAGATGCTTTAGTGCGTGCGCTAAAAAATTACGAAGGGACAATTATTTTTATCAGCCACGACATTTATTTTGTCAGCTCGGTAGCGAATAATGTTTTTGAGGTTAAAGGCGGATTAATCAGGAAATTCCCCGGGACATTTGATTATTACCTGCAGAAAAGGGATGTTCTGAATGATATTATAGTTGATAAGCCGAAAATTCAAGCGCGTAGACAAAACGATGAAAAAAAGGAGAAAGCAAAAGAAGAAGAACGCCTGCGCAAGAGCGAAGAGAAGAGGCGCAAGGCCAATAATTCTCTTATCCGCGATAAGATTAATAAGTTTGTAAAGCAAAAAGAAGGCCTGCAGCTGGAAAGTTATGCCAAGGCCCGCGCATTATCCAATCCGCATTTTTACCGCGATGAAGAAACGGCTAAAGAGTATGGCCGTCGGATGAAGGAGATCGAAAAACTGATTTTAGAGGTGCAAGGTCAGATAAAAGCGCTTGAAAACCAGATTATTTAATGTTAAAATGCTCCAAAATTAGATTATTCCCCCTTAGCTCAGTTGGTAGAGCGAGAGACTGTTAATCTCCAGGTCCTA
>CAZOSW010000062.1:0-5100 GCA_964582765.1 uncultured Planctomycetales bacterium
TGCCACAAAAAGAGGGGAGGACAAGGATGATTTTTTATCTTGCCAATTATTATATAGAATGATAGTCTATTAAACACCAAGATATCAAAAAGGATATGTAATGAGAAGAAGAGGCAGAAAGAAAAGAATAGAAGGAGTTGACCATAGAACGAGTTCTCTTAAATCGGTAGAGAGAACCCTCGACGTCTTGGAGTTTTTAAGTAAAACGCGTTCAATCGGAATAACGGAATTAGCGGATATCTTAAAAGTTGGCACAAGCACTGCGCATCGCGTTCTGTCTACTTTGGAAAAGAAAGGATTTGCTGTTCAAGACGCCGATACTGGAAAATATGCTCTTGGCCACATGGTCTTTCAGTTGGCCAGGTCGGTTATATATATGATAGAGCCACTAAAACATGTCCGGCCTCATTTGGAAGAGCTCTGTAAAAAGACAGGAGAAAATGTTGCCTTTGGTGTTATTACGCCCGGGAAGGATAGAACCTTGATCTTAGCAGAACAGATAACCGATAAAGCAATAATAGCCAAGCCTATTCTTTTCCAACGGCTCTCCTTACATATTTGCGCTTGTGGTAAGGCATATCTCGCTACCTTAAATGACCAACAATTAAAAGCAACGTTATCTAAAGATGATATGGTGCGATTTACTGAATATACGCCCATTTCTCTTGATGCCATTAAAGAACAATTAATGCGGTTTCGCAAGTTAGGATATACTTTAAGCAAAGATGAATTTTCAGTTGGTCTTTCTGCAATGGCTTCAGGTATATGTGATGCTGAAGACAAATTTGCAGGAGCGATTATTATTGTAGGACCGTCATTTAGGTTTACTGACAAAAATATTAAGGATTGGGGAAAACTCTTGTTAGGAACCACCTCAAGATTAAGTTTAGAATTTAAAGCCAAGGGAGTTGTATAATTTTTTTTAAATTATAATGTGGAAAATCATTCCGCATAGAGGAATTGAAGGAAATGAAGAATGAGATAGAATTAACGTTAACGATACTAGAGTCCTGTTTAAAATATGGACCCTCTATTACAATTAGAGATTTATGTCTGAAGACTAAAGTTTCAAAGAATAGAATAAAATGTGTTTTATCAGTTTTAGAAAAAAGAGGATATGTAACAAAGGGTAAAGATAGCAATGAATATATGTTAAGTAGAAGCATTGCAATGCTATCTTAATCTCTTATTTCGGGGGAAAGCGATATGGGCACTGACCATGAGAAAGATTTTCTTGATAATATAATAGATAGTGTAATCGCGATAGATAAAGCGGGCAATGTAAGAGAAGTAAATCAGGCAACCCTTAAACTTTTAGGTTATAAAAGAAGAGAAGAAATAGTCGCGCTACCTTTTGAAAAAATTTGCAAAAAATTCTCCACAGCCGGCTTGAAGGATAAACTTCCTTTAGCGGAGCAGGAACTGATATATCTGGACAAGGAAGGTAAGGAAACCCCCGTAAGCGTTAATATCATCACTAGAATTTCCTATCCGGATGATATCATCTTTATGAGTAGAGGCATAGGTAAGATTAAAGATTTGGTTAGAGAACTTATTAAATCTCAGGAAGAACTCAAAGCTTCTTATGAACAGTTACAGTCTAGTAAGGATGACCTTGTGCGATCTGAGAAACTTGCCTATACTGGTCGAATAGCCGCAAGCATTGCCCATGAGATACGAAACCCCCTGACCAATGTTTCCATGTCCGTCCGACAGCTCAAAAAAGGCAACAGGATAAAACAGGAGGGCCTTAAACATAGCGAAATCATTGAGAGAAATGTAGAGAGAATTAATTTTTTAATTACGGAACTATTAAACTGCGCCCGCCCGGCAAAACTTAATCTAGAGCCCTATGATATACACCAGGTCATTAAGGATGCCTTGAATTCCGATAAGAGCAAGATCAGACTCCAGAGGATAAAAGTAACTAATAACCTTTCCCATGAACCCTCTATCTTAAAAATTGACAAAGAACATATGGGGCGCGTCCTTCTGAACTTAATTACCAACGCTGTTGACGCTATGCCGGATGGCGGCAACCTGACTATCAGCACAGAAATAAATAAAGGTCTTTTCCTGATAAAGGTTCAGGATGCCGGCAAGGGGATACCTGAAAAAGATATTATCAGAATATTTGACCCGTTCTTTAGCACCAAGCCTCAGGGCGTTGGCTTAGGGCTCACCACATGCTATGGAATTGTTGTCAGCCACGGGGGCACTATAGAGGTTGAAAGTAAGTGGCGAAAAGGAGCTACCTTTATCGTTTCTTTGCCCATTGGACACACGCATAAAAAAGAGATAGATGGGGGGGGGGCAAAACGCGGTAATAAACCCCATTAGAAAATTTTGTTCTAACGGGGCGGGGCTTTCCAATAGGGTAAATTTATGGTAAATATAAAATGGGATATTAAAAGAGGCGCAGATGTTTATCGACAAGTATCTGATGGCCGCTTAAAGTCATGGATCTCTACCGGTAAAGTAAAGTGCGGCGATACAGTTGTCTATCGCGGCGGGTTTTCCGGTTGGCGAAAACCCGAAGAGCTCGAGGAGCTTATCCCCTACTTTCAGCGCTATGAAAGAGCTCGAGCAAGAAAGTTAAGAATAGGGAAGCCGGTAAGAAGGGCTATCTTTGAAAAAACCCAGATAAAGAGCATCCTAATCATAGACGATGAAAAAGATCTGTGCCTGCTTTTAGGGGACACCTTAATCTCTCATGGCTATAATGTAAAATCTGTCCACACCAGGAAAGAGGCTATGAGCAGTTTAAAGACGCAGGCCCCTGACATGGTATTTTGTGATTTAAAATTACCCGATGGCGATGGGATGAGTATCCTTTCCAAGATTAGGTCGATAAGCCCCAGAACAATAGTAAGTATGATCACCGCCTATGGCAGCGAAGAAACTAGAGATGAAGCAAAGAAATTGGGCGCTTATAGTTTTATAGACAAACCTTTTAGCGAAGAGGATATACTGGAGAATATAAAAAAACTTTCTAAGGTGGGAGCACGATGAAAAAAATTCTTATTATAGATGACGATAAAGATTTGCGTTTTAACCTTTCATGCGTTTTGAAAGAAGAAGGCCATGAGGTAATCGACGTTTCGGATGGAAAGCAAGCGCTCAATGCCCTCGCCAAAAGCGCGCCTGACCTGGTCTTGTTGGATATCAAGCTTCCGGGGATGGATGGAGTAGAATTATTACAGGAGATAAAAGGGAAATGGAATAATCTACCCATTATCATGTTGACCGCGAACAGTGACGTGAAGAGCGCGGTAAAGGCAATGAAATTAGGCGCATATGACTACATCACAAAGCCGTTTGACGATGAAGAGCTGATCCTCATCATTAAAAAAGCCCTTCATACCCAGTATTTATGTCGTGAAGTGGAACATTTAAGAAAAAAAATAGGCCAGATGCCCGCGCCAATAGAGGAAGCGATGGGAGAAAGTCCCGGGATAAAACAGGTCTTAAAACACGTTGATATCATCGCGGCCACAAATATGACCGTGATACTTCAGGGAGAAAGCGGCACAGGGAAAGAAGTGATAGCGAAAAGGGTCCATGAAAAGAGCCTGCGCAAAGACAAGCCTTTCATCGCGATAGACTGCGGCGCTATTCCGGATACATTGGTCGAAAGCGAACTCTTCGGTTATGAAAAAGGCGCTTTTACGGGAGCGGAGGAGCGCAAAGAAGGCAAATTTGAGCAGGCCAATGGTGGCACTCTATTCTTCGATGAGATCACCAATATTCCCAATACCATACAGATGAAGCTATTGAGAGCCGTTCAGGAAAGAAAATTTCAACACTTGGGCGGAAAGAAAGACATAGCTGTAGACGTGCGGATAATCGTGGCAACCAACGTTAATCTTTCAGAGGCTGTAAAAACGGGTAAATTTAGAGATGACCTGTTTCATAGATTAAACGAGTTTCATATAGACCTTCCGCCCTTAAGAGAGAGGAAGGAAGACCTACCCGTTTTAATTAAATACTTTTTGGATGAAGCGAATAGAGAACTTGACAAAAATGTGGGCGGTGTCTCGGGTGAAGCTGTGAGGTTTCTTATAAATTATCCCTGGCCGGGCAATGTCCGGGAACTGAAAAATGTGATCAAGAGGGCGGTTCTTTTATCTGATTCCAAAGAGATCACCCCTGAGTGCCTTTCCTTAAATAATGGCACACACCCTACGCAAGCTTCCGGGCAACCTCATGCGCCAGTACCTGATACTAAAGAAGGCGCTTCGCTTAAGGAGATGAAAGAAAAATCCGCCGGACAGATCGAGGAGAAGATGATCAAAGAGGCCATGGTTAAAGCCGGCGGCAATAAAACCAAAGCCGCCAGGCTTCTTAAGATAGACCGTACAACGCTTTATTCCAAAATAAAAGAATTTCAGATAAGTTAACTGTAAGTGAATTCCTACAAAAGCGTAGAAAGTGTTTTACATTTTCCGGTGGCATTGCCGAACGTTAGCTTGATATAGTGTATGGCACGCTTGTTGCTTCTCATATGGGATAAGCAACACAGAAAACAAGATGATGCTCATTTGAATGATGCACAATGAATGGTACAGAAAGTGATGAAAGTAAGCCTGCAATCACTGAATAAGCCCAAGGTTATATATCCCACGCTTTTTGCTCTCCTGATCACCAGTGTCTACCTTTATACGCTTAAGGAAGGGGAAAAGACGCTAAGACTTAATACTCAGAAACAACTTGCCGATACCACGCAGAAAAAAATAGCTGTTGAAGCAAAGCTTACCGAAACAACCCAGGTTAAAGAAAGAATAGAGAAAGAGCTTGACTCCGGAAAAGAGAAGATCTGTTTGCTGGAAAAGCAATTAGAGGATAAAAGCCGGCAGATGCAGCTCGCCATGGATAGAATCGCAATAGAGACTGCCGCCAAAACAATGCTTAATAAGAAATTGACGCTGGCGATGAAAGAAAAAGATATTCTGGAAGAGAAGTTGAATAGGTTTAATTTTGCTTCGAAGCCCGTTGAGCTGGAAAAGATCGTGATTAAGCAAGTATCCGATACGTTGGTGGGTAAAGTGATAAAGGTGGATAAAAAATATGCCTTCGTTGTATTGGACCTGGGCAACAGAG
>CAZOSW010000063.1:0-5060 GCA_964582765.1 uncultured Planctomycetales bacterium
TTTAATAAGTAGGTAATTAAATTTTTAAACTCACCCCTATTTGCCTCCGCAATCAACACCTCCCAGTTCCATCCCTCAGCTACCACCCTTTGCCCCTCTGCGCCTACACATATCCCTAAAGCCGGCATCAGAAGAGCAGAAACCAATATTGCTTTCCCAGGCTCCTCATCCTCAACTAATTCTTTGGCTCTTTGATAAAACGCTTCACAGATATCAGCAGCAACATTAACATGCCTAAAAAATTCTGCAGTGAATTCTTCATTGCTACTAAAGCCCATATAAAAGGCTAATTCAGCTAATTTAACAAGATCTGTCGGCAGCATTTTCGAATCGTAATAAATCCCCAAAGAATGCATCTCCCAGGCCACTCTAGAGAAAAATAGATACGCTTGGCTTAAGGCTCCTTCCTCTTCTATAGATAACAATCCTGCCTTAACCGCCGCAGAGAAGATCTCCAAAGTTCCCCTGAATTCTAACTGATACAACAATTGCATGATAAATACGATATTACTCATCCTCTGGAAAATGAGCCCTAAATGGCCTGCGCGTAGAGAAAAAATTCCATCTTGTTCAATGAGGTTCTGAATGAGGATATAATGATTTTGATACATTGCGTCCTTAATTTTATCCACTAACGCAACAGCCCAAGGTTTTCCTTCTAATAGATCTACCTCAAATATAACCAGTTGGTGATAATTAACTCCAACCTCATCAAACATGTACTTAAAAAGGGTATTGTATTTATATAGCTTTTCAGCCGAACCAGAGGCAAAACAACTACTGCTTGCATCTAACGTTACCCCCTTCTTAAACATAAGGCTCTGCACTTCACGCATAAGGCAACCATAATATTCCTGGTGCGTCTTGCCTGCTGAAGTAAAACCATCCTTCTCAAATACAAAGAAGGCGTCGATATCATCGTCAGGATAGGTATCTTTCCTTACTCCGCAGCTACCTACAATAAATACAGCTAAATCCGTGTCTGGCCTTCCGTATTGCGGCTCTAATATTCTGCCGGCTTCATCTACTGCTTCTCTTAAAATATTCAACCGTTGAGTTCTCAACGCTTCTGAAAAATAACTGCGCGTATCTCTTATCGCTACATATTCATCTCTTATATCTTTAGCAATATGACTAATCAACTCATGGTAGAGGATTTCTAATTGTTTGGCTTGGGTGAGACTAAAGAAATACGGATGGATATAAATAGTTCGGGTAGAGATATTGCATGCGGCGACATTGCCTTGGGTGAGCATCAGATCGGTAGCAATTATAAGGTTCCAGCTTAAAGGCGGTGTCCTGCCTAAAAGCGATCCTAATAGCTTTAGCAACTGCTGTAATACTTGGTAGTGATCTTCAAGAAAAGCCCCGGGTTGCTGTAAATCAAAACTCTCAATATCTACGGCGGTTAAAGTTTTATTTCTACCGAACTTTTGTTCTATCTGTTGTTGGCTGGCTAAGGGAACAGAAAGAGGATAGGGATTATTCTCTGGGACGAAAGGAACATTATTAATTCCACCTCTATCACCCGCCTGCTTGATGCCTAAGCTAAGATTAGTACTGATTGCAGGTAATGGTCGAGTAGAAATCTTGCGCGCCCAATATTTTTTTAAGTAATCGCACACCTGAGGCCATTCTTCTAAAATTGCTTCAAGAAATTCCGCCAAATATTCAGGCCTACCGATAAACTGACGGATTATATAATGCAAATAAAGCCAGGTAATATACCCCTGCTTCCGGCTACCAACTTTAAAACTCTTATCAAATAAAGCCGGAAGAATATAAGCCAAAAGGTTCTCTAACCTACCTCTTGGGCGCTCTAACTGCAAAAAGCTGGCTGCTGCGTCATCAAGAACAACAGTAATATTAGGATGCCTTTGCAATAACGACGCAGGAATATTTTCAGTTACTTGCCCGGCCAGCGCCTCCTGCACAATCGCTGCTTTCTTCTCTTTATTAACAAGGAAGAAAAGATGCCTGCCTTCAAAAATATCAGCCATACCCATGGTATAGGCATAAGGACTATCACCTATACCCGGATAATCAGGTTTATTGGCGGCAATCGTGCTCTGATTGACCTCCACTTCCTGTATTCGGCTATCAAAGCTGGAATAAGAAGGAGGCTCATTAAATGCTAAATGTCCATCCATGCCTACGCCAAGTAAAACAATATCCGCCCCTCCCAGTCTATGCAATTCCTGCATATAAGCGGATAAATCCGGATGGGCTCCATTAATGTAATGAATATTTTCAGGCAGAATGGGAACTTTAGAAAATAAATTCTTAGATAAGAAATAAGCGAATGAATACGGACTATCGGTAGGCAACCCCTTATACTCATCCAAATGAAACGCCTGTATTCTTGACCAATCTATTCCCGGGGCCTTAGATAAATAATCCAGGAATTCAATCATTGTGTTCCCGGTAGCAAAAACAATTACCGCCTGATAGAGTGGATCCAGCTGTAGCCTGCGAATCTCTCGTGCCACCAAATAACCAGCAAGACAAGAAAAATCTTTCGACGGGACAACATAAGTAGAAACCGCCAAATGCGTATCCCTCATCGCCTCATCTTCATCAATTATTCCTTTGTCAATATGGCTGATAAGCTCATGGTAGAGAATTTCGAGCTGTTTGGCTTGAGTAAGGCTAAAGAAATAAGGATGGATAAATACGGTTCTGGAATCAATATTGCAGGCAGCGACATTGCCTTGGGTAAGCGAAAGGTCAGTGGTAATTACAAGTCTCCATGCCGGAGGAGCTCGGCCTAAAAGCTGAGCCAATAATTCTAACAGGCGCTTTAATGCTTCATAATGATTATCATAGAAATTTTCCGGATGCTCAAGCTTAGAACCTATTACTTCAATTTCAGTCAAAATCGCATTTTTACCAAAACGCCCCATTGCTTCTTCTTGCGCAGAATCAGGGACAATAAGCGGATAGGAATTAGTCTTTGGTATAGATAACCAAAGCGCAAGTGCGCTGGAAATCAATCTTTCAAACTCATTTCTTTGCTCTGGTTTATATTCTTTATATATTTCTAAAGCTATAACTTTCATCTGATCCTGATCGGTCTTTATGTTTTCTTCCTCCCACTGAGAGAATTCCCCTTCTTTAGCATAAAAAGCAAACATCTCCTCTAAAAGAAATGCTAGCTTGCCTTCGGAGACTTGGCTAAGAAGACTTCTTACGTTATCAGATGGACGTGATGTTATAATTCTCGCAATATTAAACACGCTGGCCAAATTAAAAAATCCTAATTCCTTTTCATTCAATCTACAATAATCACATGCTCCCGCGCTTAAAATACGCACTTGCAACTGCGCAGAAAGGGCTACAAAAACACGCTGCATTTCGATATGAATACCGTGTCCACACATAAGAAAAATACCCGCAACCCTCAAACCATCTTCTCCAAAGCCAGCAAACAAACGTAATGTCCTTTCAATTTCAAACTCTGCTGCAGAATGATTACCTTCATTTAAAGAAATAATATTTTCGATGACTTTTAAAACTTCCCTCCCAAGACGTATTGGCATCCTTGCATCTAACTCATCTTTATGCCTTTCAATAAATTCCAGCGCCCATTGATAATGCGTCCGGTAGTATTCTTCCCATGATGAAGGGAATCTATCATAACCCACCTGAGATCTCGATTGCACATAGTAAATCTTCGGAGAACTATTAATCATTACGACGGCCCCCTCTATATCTTGTGGCCGATTAAACTCTTCTTCTATCCTTACTGCCTCTTGTGCCAAATAAAGTACCAGCTTCGAAGAAGCTCCATCTCTTACAAACATATCATTATTATAATTGGTCTCTGCTCTCATTAATCCACCTTGGGGATTAAGTATGGCTTTTTCTTCCTTGGTTGCAGCAGAAAACGTGATTAACCTATCTTGAGATTTACTATAAACATAACGATGCGGCCTTCCAGGATACCTATCTCCTACGAGACTCTCGCCAAAACCTTGGACTATCTCTATAACTAGCAGATCTGTATTGTGCTCATCAGGATCTGCGGTATGTATGACAAAAGCATACTCAGCCTCTAACGATTGTGTTATTTGTACGGCAGGATACACGCTAAAATGATCTATACCTAAACCTTCTCTTTCAAGATAAGCACCTATACCCCAGACAGATGCCCAAGCTTT
Organism: uncultured Planctomycetales bacterium; assembly: GCA_964582765.1. GTDB lineage: Bacteria > Omnitrophota > Gorgyraeia > Gygaellales > Profunditerraquicolaceae > UBA6249. Next base: position 4,161 of record CAZOSW010000063.1, read on the forward strand.
CTTAACAGCCATTTGAGCGTCATCTTCCATAACATTAGGAAACGTCCCGTAAAGTCCTGCTCCAAAACCCGGATAATCTGGTAGATCTTCAGCATTAGTCCCGGTCCTCACAAAAACACCATTGCCGTAATACGTCTCATCCCTTATGGTATACTCTATACTCCAATCTCCGCCATCGCCATGTCCTTTATTATTTTCTGACCAGAGCGCTTCTGGAAGAATCATTCCAGTAATTAATGTTTGTACTCGAAGAAGTTTGATTCTGATATCATCGATATCATCATTGTTTATACTCTCTACAATCATCCTTATTTGTCTCTCAATACCCAAATTAGCATTCAGCGCTCGTTTATATGTAGCAAACGGTATAACGCTGCCAAACTGAATACTTGAATCTCTCGCAGCACTATTATGCCCAGAAGAGTATCTGTATAATGCCATGCTAAGCGTATGGAGATTGGCAAATTTAAAACTTGCTTTGCGAGGATCTCCTGTGTTCTCACATATCAATATGTTTTCATCCGTAGTCAAAAGAGTATCTGCAAGAATTGGATTAGGCCGTTGGCGCTTATAAAATGCATAGTTTGCAATCTCTTCGGCAGTAGCGAGCCTCACTATCACTTTTTCTTTCATGGATTTTATATACACCCATTTACCGTTAAATAATTCTAATGCCTGCGGATCTTCTACCACAATATGAGGTATACCCCAGAAACGTGCGCGGACCTGCGCGTGGGATAAACCTGCCGGTTCGCTAAAGGTTATAATTCCCATAGGCCGGGCAAAAGAAGGATCTTCGGTAGGATAAAGATCTAAAGCTACTATTTCATTATCTTGTATCGCAAAAAGTTCTCTATAGTTAGATAAAATATCTGGCACAATCCTTAAGATACCTACCGC
>CAZOSW010000064.1:0-4466 GCA_964582765.1 uncultured Planctomycetales bacterium
AAGAGCACTAATGCTTTCATCTTCTCAGGCAATTGCTGATGAAGTGGCCGGAAATACTGCCGCCGTTGGATATTATGGAATGGGCTACATATCAAAGAAGCAAAAACCCGTAGCTATAGCTAAAGATGGAAAATCGGAATATGAAGCACCGACAATAGAGAATGTCATAAACGGTAAGTATCCTATTTCAAGGCCGTTATTTATTTACACCAATGGTACACCAGAAGGCTTGGTAAAGAAATTTGTAGATTTTACGCTTTCTAAAGTAGGCCAGGATATTGTTTTGGCAACTGATTTTGTGCCGGTTTCCGCCGAAGGCGGATCCGCCTACGGCGGAAACAGATAAAATGTTCCCCCTTCGCTAAGGCTCCGGGGGATTTCGCTAAATAAAAACATAAGGTGCTTAATGCGCAAGTTTAAAGAGTTTATCCCCCTACGCTGAAGCTTCGGGGAATTTCGCTGGATTAAATATAAGGTGATAAATGAGGAAAATTAAGGAGCTCATTATTGAAAAACTCGTTTTAATTTGTGGATTAGCTTCCATATTTTTCGTAGTGTTGATTTTTCTTTTCTTGCTTAAAGAAGGGCTTGCAGTATTTAAGACTGTAGGTCCTTTTAAGTTTCTTTTTGGCAAGAGTTGGTATCCCATTTCAGAACCGGCTCAGTTAGGAATACTTCCGTTGATTTTGGGTTCCTTACTTGTCACTGTTGGTGCAGCAATTATTTCTATCCCAATAGGAGTAGGTTGCGCAATTTACATTGCCGAGATAGCTCCATTAAAGATTAAAGAGACACTCAAGGCAGGAATTGAATTATTGGCCGCTATTCCAAGTGTTGTATTGGGATTTATTGGGATGATAACCCTCGTTCCATTAGTAAAAACAGTTTTTCATCTACCTACTGGATTAACTGCGTTATCTGGTTCAATAATGTTGGCATTTATGGCTATGCCGACAATAGTCTCAATTGCCGAAGATGCTTTATATTCGGTTCCCAAGACATATAAAGAAGGAGCTCTTGCTTTAGGAGCAACACATTGGCAAACGATATGGCGAGTAATGCTTCCTGCAGCGTCAAGTGGGATAGTTGCGGCAATTATGCTTGGAATAGGTAGGGTAATTGGTGAAACAATGGCAGTAATGATGATCACAGGAAACGCTGCGGTTATGCCAAATAGCATTTTAGCACCGATTAGAACCTTGACCGCCACTATTGCCGCTGAAATGGGTGAAGCAGTGGTGGGTAGCGAACATTACTTTGCTTTATTTGCTATTGGTATAGTTCTGTTTGTTATTAGTTTTGCGATTAACGTAACGGCAGACTTATTCTTACATAAAAGACAATAATGAGAAATCCTCACAGAACACAAAACATTGCATTCTTCTTTTTATTTCTAGCGACACTTTTAATAGTGGTTCCTGTAGGTTTAATTGTTGTAATTATTATTCAAAAAGGTTTACCCGCGATTAACTGGCAGTTTCTTTCGGATATACCGCGACAAGGGATGCGGGCAGGCGGAATATTTCCAGCAATTGTAGGAACGATATACTTAGTTATAGGGGCTATTATCTTTGCTTTACCAATAGGACTTCTTTCGGCCATATACTTAAGTGAATATTCAAAGGATAATTTACTTAATCGGCTTATAAAATTAGCAATCGTCAATCTAGCAGGCGTACCTTCAGTAGTTTATGGCCTTTTTGGTTTAGCCCTTTTTGTAGTATTCTTTAAATTTGGTGCATCAATTCTTTCTGGTTCACTTACCCTAGGGATTATGATACTGCCTGTAATTATCACAACCTCACGCGAAGCATTAGAGAGCGTTCCGTATTCTTTTCGCGAAGTAAGTTTATCTTTAGGCGCAAGTAAGTGGCAGACTATAAGACACATTGTTCTCCCTAATGCTATCCCCGGTATATTGACCGGGACTATTCTGGGCCTAGGAAGAGCTGCTGGTGAGACCGCGCCAATTCTTTTTACCGTTGCAGCTTTTTATCTACCACGATTACCTAGTTCTATCTTTGATCAGGCTATGGCTTTGCCGTATCATCTCTATGTTATTTCAACACAGGTACCTAATGTTGATGAGAAGATAAGGTATGGGACTGCGTTTGTTTTACTAGCGTTGGTTCTATTTATGAATTTGGTTGCAATAATTATTCGTTATAAGTTTAGAAAGAAGAAAAAATGGTAAAGTTCGATATAAAAGACCTTAATATCTGGTTCGGTTCTATACACGCCCTAAAGCAGGTAAGTATGGGTATACAGGCTAATGAAATTTTAAGCGTGATCGGACCTTCAAACAGCGGAAAGACAACTTTCTTAAGAATACTTAATCGTTTAAATGATCTTAATCAGAATTTCAAAATGTCCGGAGTAATAAAGCTTGAAAAAGAAGATATCAAAAATATTAATACGGAATTATTGCGTAAGAGAGTAGGTATGGTATTTGCGTTACCGCTGCCGCTTCCACTATCTATTTTTGATAATGTTGCTTACGGCGTAAGAATGCATGGAGAGAAAAACAAGAAGATATTGGGGGAAATCGTAGAAGAATCATTAAAAGAATCTTATCTCTGGGAAGAGGTAAAGGATAGATTAAATGGATCGGCTTTTAAATTGTCAGGAGGTCAGCAGCAACGTTTATGCATAGCTAGGACACTTGCTGTTGAGCCCGAAGTTATCTTATTTGATGAACCTTGCTCAGGATTAGACCCAATTTCTACTGCGAAAGTGGAAGACGCCATGGTTAAGCTAAAACAAAAATACACAATAGTTTTGGTTACTAACAATGTAAAGCAGGCGGCTAGAGTTGGTGATAGAACAGCTTTCTTTTTAAATGGTGAACTTATTGAGTTAGATAAAACGGATAAGATTTTTACCGCGCCACAAGACAAACGTACGGATGGTTATATTAGAGGAAAATTTGGATAATGGCTAAGATAATAACTAAAAATCTAAACCTTTGGTACGGGACATTTCAAGCCTTAAAAAATGTTAACTCAAGCATTGAGGCAAACAGAATTACGGCTATAATTGGGCCCTCAGGATGTGGTAAATCTACTTTGCTTAGAGTTTTTAACCGTATGAATGATTTGATTGAAGGCGTGCGTACAGATGGAGAAGTTCTAATTGATGGCAAGAATATTATTTATTCCGGCACAGATTTAGTAGTATTACGCAAAAAGGTAGGAATGGTATTCCAGAGACCAAATCCATTTCCGCTTTCAATTTATGAAAATATCGTTTTTGGAGAAAGAATTCACGCGGATGGTATTGCAAGAGATAAATTAGATGAAATCGTTGAGAGAAGCCTAAAGGATGTTCTTTTATGGGATGAATTAAAGGATAAGCTTAATACACCTGCCTTAAGGTTATCATTAGAGCAGAAGCAGAGGCTTTGCATTGCCAGGCTTATTGCTGTTAAGCCTGATGTATTGTTAATGGATGAGCCTTGTTCTACCTTAGATCCGCAAGCAACAGCAAGAATCGAAGAATTAATGCGTGAACTGAAGAATAGATATACTATAATAATAGTCACTCATAATATGCAGCAGGCAGCGCGCGTTTCAGACGATACAGGTTTTATGCTCTTAGGTGAACTGATAGAGTTTGGTAAAACACAGGAAATATTTACTGCGCCGCATGACAAGCGCACAGAAGATTATATTACCGGAAGGTATGGATAAAAAATTGGAGGTTTAAAATGGAAAGACATGTTGATCAAGAGCTAAAAGAATTGAATAAAGATATTCTAAAGATGGGTGCTTTAGCAGAAGAGGCTATCTATAAATCTGTCGAAGCGCTGAAGAATCGAGATAAGGAGATGGCAAGAAGCGTCATAGACAATGATGCCAGTATTGATAAGCTGGAATTAGCTGTAGATGAAAAGTGCATCGATTTGATGGCACGCTATCAACCTATGGCTAAAGACTTGCGCTTTATCACAACCGGCATGAAGATAAACAGTGAGTTGGAAAGAATTGCAGATATCGCGGTAGATATAGCACAACGAACACTTGAGATAGTAGATAAGCCTCTTTTAAAGCCGTTGATTGATATACCTAAGTTAGCAGCTGTTGCGCAAAACATGGTAAAGATATCTATTGATGCGTTTGTCAAAGGCGATATCGTGTTAGCTAAAAAAGTTTTATCATCTGATTCTGAAGCTGATCAACTTCGCAATGTTATCCAGAAAGAGCTTATCGAAGATTACATGGTAAAAGATGGCACAACTGCGCCAAGGGCAGTTCAGCTGTTATTGATAGCTCGTTTCTTGGAGCGCATATGCGACCACACCACTAATATTGCAGAAGATGTAATTTATATGGTGCAAGCAGAAGTAGTAAGACATCATCCTGAAAGATTAAAGAATGGAAAATAAAATGTCCACCTAAGAAAGGTGGACATTTTACATCTATTTACCCGTCAAATATTTACGGAATTACCACCCAAAAAAGACCGGA
>CAZOSW010000065.1:0-2006 GCA_964582765.1 uncultured Planctomycetales bacterium
GATTGGTAATATTTATCCCGGATTAGTCAAAGCGATTACTGATTTTGGGGCTTTTATTGACTTAGGGGGAGTTGACGGCCTGCTGCATATTACGGATATGTCTTGGTCAAAGATTAGTCATCCTTCAGAGATTGTTGCTATTGGAGATAAAATTGAGATAATGATTTTAAATCTCGATCAGGCTTCAGGAAAAGTTTCTTTAGGCCTAAAACAGAGGTTATCCGATCCGTGGAAAGATATTGAAGGAAAATTCAGTGTCGGCGCAAAAGTAAAAGGTAAGGTGGTCAATATCCTGCCTTACGGAGTCTTTGTGGAATTGGAGAAAGGCATTGAAGGCCTTATTCATGTTTCCGAGATCTCCTGGACTAAGCGCGTAAATAATCCGGGGGAGATGTTTGCCGTCGGAGATATAGTTGAAACCCAGATATTAAGCGTTGAAAAAGATTCGCGCAGGATTTCGCTTAGCTTAAAACAATTAGAGCAGAATCCCTGGCTGGAAGCCGAGTCAAAATATCCGATTGGCTCTAACGTGACTGGAAAGGTCCGCGGATTTACCGAATATGGAGCGTTTGTGGAATTGGATTCTAATCTTGAAGGAATGATTCACGTGTCTGATATCTCTTGGACCAAAAGAATCGGGCATCCTCAGGATGTTTTAAAAAAAGGACAGAAAGTGGAGGTCTCTGTGCTTTCTGTTGATTCAGCTAACCGTAGGATCGCTCTAGGATTAAAACAGTTACAGGAAAATCCCTGGCTAAAAATTGCTGAGAAATATCCTCTGGATACTGAGTTGGAGGTAGAGGTTTCAAGCCTGACTGAATTTGGTGTTTTTGCTAAGATTGATGATGAGCTGGAAGGTTTGATTTACTCAAGCGAAATTAATAAAGAAACAGTTGTCAATTTAAAACCCGGAGATAAAATAAAAGTAAAGATAATTAAAGTGGATGTTGAGCAGGCAAAGATCGGGTTAACTGCCAGATTCTAAAACAGCTTCAAAGCAGAGTCAGGCACTAACTCAATCGGGAGTCTGACCCTGAGTGCAACCCTTAGCTTTGAGGTAGTGCCTGACCCTGCTTTAGTTTTAAGGGTGCTTTCGGTGGCTATGCTAAAAATGGATATAAATCAGCAATTAGCGATAATTAAAAGGGGCGTGGTAGATTTAATCTCTGAGGAAGAGTTACGTAAAAAACTCGAGCAGAGTATTAAGTCTAGGCGTCCCTTAAAAATTAAAGCAGGTTTTGACCCTACTGCCCCTGACCTGCATTTAGGCCATACCGTACTTTTACGCAAGCTGCGTAATTTTCAGGATTTAGGACATGAAGTCTATTTTCTTATCGGTGATTTTACCGGCCAAATTGGCGATCCCTCTGGCCGTTCTGAAATTAGAAAGCAACTTACCAAACGTCAAGTCGCTAAAAACGCCCAGACTTATAAGTTACAGGTGGCAAAAATTCTGGATATGCGTAAACTAAAAATAGTCTTTAACAGTAAATGGTTTGAAAAAATGTCCGGAGTCCAGATGCTGCAGCTTACTACTCATGCCTCAGTATCTCAAATGCTTAACCGAGATGATTTCAAAAAGCGTTATAACAGCGGTGCAAACATTTCTATTTTAGAGTTTGTTTATCCTCTTATGCAGGGATATGATTCAGTAATGCTCCAGGCGGATGTGGAGATCGGAGGCACTGACCAGATATTTAATTTATTAGTTGGACGCCAATTCCAAAAGGATTTTAATCAGCCTCAGCAGGTAGTTTTAACCATGCCGTTATTGGAAGGCACTGATGGCGTTGCCAAAATGAGCAAGTCCTATGATAACTACATAGGGATAAATGAATCGGCAAAGGAAATATTCGGCAAGGTTATGTCCATTTCCGATGAATTAATGCTTAAGTATTATGAGCTGCTTACTGATGAAGATTTAATAAAAGTTAAAGCAATGCATCCTAAAGAGGCAAAAGTAAACCTGGCAAAGATTATTATTACTCAATATCATTCTGCGCAAG
>CAZOSW010000065.1:2106-4452 GCA_964582765.1 uncultured Planctomycetales bacterium
TATTATAATATGGTTTGGACAATTATTGGTACATTAGCCGCAACGTTCACCTCGCTTTCTTTTATTCCGCAGATATCCAGATCCTTAAGGACTAAATCCGTAAAAGACGTTAGCCGGGTTACCTTATATCAGCTCTCTTTAGGCGTTACTTTATGGATAATTTACGGTTTTTATCGTCGTGACCCTATAATTATCTGCGCAAATTCAGTATCTTTACTTACTTTAGTTATACTTATATATTTATATTTTAAATACAGCTTATCTAGTTAGGTAAGCTAGGGGGAGGATAATTAGATGAAAGGTATTATTCTTGCCGGAGGCAAAGCGACGCGTCTTTATCCTATAACCAAAGGTGTTTGTAAACAGATGCTTCCGGTTTATGATAAGCCGATGATTTATTATCCTTTATCGGTTTTGATGCTTGCCGGAATTAAAGATATCATGGTGATCTCAACGCCGAAAGATTCCTTAAGATTTAAGGATTTGCTCGGCAGTGGAGTAAATTTGGGGATTAAACTTTCTTACGCAATTCAGCCTGAGCCAAAAGGTATTGCTCAAAGTTTTATTATTGCCGAGGATTTTATCGCTAAAGACAGTGTTTGCCTTATCTTAGGCGATAATATTTTCTATGGTTATAATTTAAGCCAGCTCTTGCAGGAGTCAGCAAAGATAAAAAATGGCGCAGTTATTTTCGGTTACTACGTGAAAGACCCTGCTCGCTATGGTGTACTTGAATTAGACAAAAGGAGCAGGGTTATTTCAATTAAAGAAAAACCTAAAGAGCCAAAATCTAACTGGGTTGCTTCCGGTTTATATTTTTATGATAACAGAGTGGTTGGGATTGCCAAAAATATTAAGCCTTCTTTAAGAGATGAGCTTGAGATTACGGCTGTAAATAACGAGTACATCAGAAGGGGAAAGCTTAAAGTACAGTTTCTTGGCCGGGGGCATGCCTGGTTAGATACCGGAACCTATGAGTCGCTGATTGACGCTTCAGTCTTTATTAAAACAATTGAAGACCGGCAGGGTTTAAAGATCGGCTGTATTGAGGAGGTGGCATATCGCATGGGTTATATCAATAAAAAACAACTGTTAAGGCTTGCCAATACTATACCTACAAGCTACGGCGAATACTTAAAAGATTTACTCAAAAATGAATAAAGATATTTTAATTTTAGGAAAAGGTTTTATCGGCGGAAGATTACAGAAAGAGTTTAGCTGTAAAATTGACGGCTCGATTATAAATTGCTTTAGCGATGCCGAAAAGCTGATTAAGAAATACAACCCTAAAATAATCATTAATTGCATTGGTTTAACCGGCCGGCGCAATGTTGATGACTGCGAGCTTGATAAGGATGGGGTGTTGCTAGGAAACAGTTTTATTCCGATTATCCTGGCAGAGGCAGCTTTAGGCAGTAATATAAAACTGGTGCATATAAGCAGCGGATGTATCTTTAACTTTGATTATAAAAAAGATAAGCCGATAAGAGAAGATAGCCAGAATTATTTTTTTAAGCTGTTTTACAGCCGCAGTAAGATTTATGCCGAAAAAGCCCTTCAGGCGTTGATAAAGGACTATAATATTTTGATCGCAAGGATCAGGATACCTCTCATTAATGCCAAGAACCCTAAAAACATATTAGATAAACTTATAAAATACAAAAAGGTTATTGATATCCCTAACTCCGTTACTTATATTCCTGATTTTATCCGAGCGATTAAGCATTTGATAAAGATTGATGCTCGAGGGATTTATAATGTAGTAAATAAAGGGGGCTTACGTTACCCCGAACTTATGAAAGTTTACCAAAAGTATGTTCCGGAATTTAAATATACCGTTATTGATTTGCGTAAACTTGGATTAGTCAGGACTAATTTACTCCTCTCTACGCGTAAGCTTGAGGACAGTGGTTTTAAGGTAAGGAATATTAATTTAGTGCTTGAAGAATGCGTGAAAGAATACCTAGAATCTTAGTTACCGGAGGTGCCGGTTTTATCGGAAGCGCCTTTACCCGCCTGCTAATTAATCGGGGATATTTCCCGTTTATTCTTGATAAACTGACTTATGCCGGCGACCTAAAACGCCTGGAGGAAGTAAAGGGAAAATTCAAATTCTATAAAACAGATATATGCGATAAAAATCGGCTCGATTCTATTTTTGCAAAAGAGAAACCAAATATCGTCGCGCATTTTGCCGCCGAGAGCCATGTTGACCGCAGCATTATTGATGCTGCGCCATTTATTGAAACAAATATTAAAGGTACTCAAGTACTTATAGATGCCAGCCTCAAGCATAATGTGGAGAAATTTATTTTTATCTCAACCGATGAGGTTTATGGAGAAATC
>CAZOSW010000066.1:0-1254 GCA_964582765.1 uncultured Planctomycetales bacterium
TTCAAGCCGGACTGGATAGAAAATATCTTCAGTATATCCTTCAGGCTGGCGTCCTGAAAATCCATAGAGATAAGCGACCCCGGGCTGGAAAAGGGCAGTTCCTGCCCCGCCTCTAACTTTGGAAGGAACAGGCAAAAAAAGAACATACAGATAAATACGGATAATTTAAAATTATTTTTCATTACTGCCTCCTTCTGGCTTTTTCTTCGATTCCTGCAAAGTAGCTGCCGCAGGCGAAGATAAATTATAAGATCTATTACCGAAAAATACCGTAACACCGTCTTTCTCAATAGTGGTAATCTGTACTCCCTCCACAGTATCACCCACTTTTACAATTTTATTATTCACAATCGCCTGTTTCAGGCGAGCGCCCAGAATTATACCCTGCACCTGCAGGGGGGGAAGCCCCTGGGACGACGCGCTCAAATTACCCATATCTTCCTGAGGAGGAGGCATGGTATCAAAATAATCTTTAAACGGATCCCTTACCCCTTCTCCTTTATAATCCTCAACTTCCCTCGTGACAATACCTAAAGATTGACTCTGCGTTTTAGAATCCCCTGCAGTCTTCAGGCTATCTTTTTTAGATTCCGCTTCGGCAAATAAATTGTTTATGCTTAAGAAAGAAATAAGCATGCAAACGAAAACACCGGTAATAATTATGCTTTTCTCTCTTTTCATATTAGTCCCTTAGTAAAAAAGTGCTCACCCTCATATTAACCATTAAACCTTTCATCTCCCCTTCTTTTGAAGAAGAGTGCTCGGCAGTAACGCCAAGCCCTTCGATCACATAGACATCATCAGATCTTTCAAGCTTATTGATAAATTTACCCAACGTATTGTAATTGTTAACCGCTACGCCTAGATTGAAAGCATACTTAACATAAAGCGGGTATATCTGCTCCGGGTCCGGTTTTACGGAAATGAGCCTAGTGTTGGAATTTCCCGCAATATTGCCAAGGTCATCTATAATCAGGGAAACGTCCTTTTTGTTCATAAACGCCTTGTAAGCCCTGATCTTCTTATCCACCTTGCTTATGCTGCCTAATATTTCATTCTTTTCTATCTCTTTCTGTTTATTCCCATTCAAATTTTGGATTACTTTGGCCTGGTCTTTATAAATATTGTAGGCAGTAAAAAGCGATACCGCTATTATCGCTATGTTTAAAATCTTGTTTTTATACCTATTAATATAATTCTCTATTGGCTCCATGCTTACTCCTTAGCTTTCTTTGAGCTACGGCAATTAATAGT
>CAZOSW010000066.1:1354-4202 GCA_964582765.1 uncultured Planctomycetales bacterium
AGTTCGGTCTTTATGGTCTTGGATAAAGACGCGCTATAGCCTTTGATAGCGCTTAACGAAAAATCAGCCGTCTCACCCATGGTCTTCTTAATATCTATAAATTGGGCGGATAAACCCATATATTTAACAAACGATTCCAAATCAGCCTGGTACTCCTGGGAAGCTATAAAAAATGTCTTTTCAATCTTCTTAGCGGGGAATTTACGATGATAATAATCCAGAGAAACCCGTATTTCTGTCTTTAGCTTCTCCAGCATCATCCCTGAATCCTTTTCTTTGGTAACCGCCAATTCGTCAGGGCCTCCGGTCAGGGTGATATCACGGCTGAACAAGGGGAAACCATTCTCCAGGAAGGTAAAGTTGATTTCGTCTTCTTCCTTAAAATCAGCGCTAATAATGCCGATTATCCCCTTACTGCTGATATTCAATAATTTCATCAGCCTTAGTACGCTGAAAGCGGAATATTCTATTACGCTTGGCTTGATGTCTAATTGGCTTAAAATGGAGAGATATTTATCCAGGACGTCTTTTTTTATCCCTGCGAAAAGTATTATATTTCTACGGCTTAATTTATCATACTGCACCTGGAAATCCGCGATTAAGTCTTCAATCTTGAAGGGGATGTATTTCTTGGCTTCAAACCTTACCGCGCTATCAAGCTCGCTGCGCGGAATCACCGGCATTTCAAAGGTACGTATAACAAAATCCTTACCGGAAAGAGCAATGCTGACCTCATTTGCTTCTATTTTATTCCTTCTCAACTCATCCTTAAAGAGCGCGACTATCTTTACTTCGCTGGGCACCTTCTCTTCTATTTCGCTGCTTGTAATCAAATCCTGGGAAACCTGAACGTTATGAAGGATAGTTTTGCCTTTAGACTCGATAATACTGATGATTTTTGGCCCAAAATATATACCTAGTGTTGAAGAAGTCATTGTTTTTCTCCGGATTTTGTATCTTTTAAGTAGTGCCTTTTAGTTTTCAGCCAGGCATCTACTTCCTTCCTATCAAATCTCCAGACCCCTCCCACCTTTATCCCAGAAATCTTACCTTGAGATAACCAATTATATATAGTCTGTTTCTTTAATCTTAGATAATTAGCTAATTCGTCAACATCGATAAGTCTTGCCATATTCCTTTACCTTTCTGTATCATGAACTACAGTGGAATTAATTAAAACATAAGATAACCATTTTGTCAAGTGTTTTTTTATGTATTCTTACCTAGACTTACTCGTACAAAAAACAGCGTCGAGGTTTTACTAAATTCTAGTCATAACAAACTATAACAGACTTACTTGTATTATAATGATTTCACAAGAGAAAAGCTTTTGGTTACAACTTTGGGGGGTTCTCGAATGGTATAGGAAAGCGCTAAGAATTAAGGGTTATAGGTGTAATTAACGAAGCTTTGGACGCAGAAATTAATATCTGTGGGAGGATTACAACTAACAGAGCTGGTGCCTACATTACAGCTGCTTCCGGGATCACAGAAAATAACTCTTACCTGATTATTCACTACAAAAGGAGCAAAACCGCCATCAGTTATTGTGCAAGGAGTGCCATTTGGGCATGAATTAGTGCCGGTATATGTCCAACTGCCGTTCCTCAATTTCTCCATTGCATAGACTAATCCTGCCTGGGCAGCGTAATAAGCCTGGATACGCCCTACTTCATGCCGGGTAATCCGGCTTTGGTTGGAAATAATAGCCAGGATAACATTAGCCAAAACAACCACAATCATGATTGTGGCCAGAACCATGAATATCGCCACACCCTTTTTGCTATGCAGATACTTACTCATTTTTCCTTAAGCTTATCTTGTAATCTCCGTTTACATTCTGGAGTATTACATGCCCTTCCCTGGCAAGCCAGCCTAAACTCATCAGAACATTATCCCTTGGCTTGTCTATTCCCTCTACTAATTGAAAAAGAGTAACTTCGCCATGTTGATCCAAAAAATGCCATATGTCACCTGCGACTATACCTATCTCTGTAATCATATTATTCCTCCAGTAATAATATTTGTCCCGCTTGATAAGTAATAAGTATTTTCATTATAAATTCAAAAAAGTATACGGTCAACTACTTTTTTTATTCAAGCTGCTGCAACGGGGGCAGCTGGAAATCACTTCTTCTTTAGTATTAATATAGGTATAACTACAGATAGAACAAAACCAGATAAACTTGGGGTCCAAAGAAAGGTCTTTGTCCTTTTCTTTCTTAGCGAATACCCATATAAGTAATATTACATTTAAAAATAAAAAAACATACAAAGCTATCGCCGAATAAAAATCCAAATTAATCATTTTTCGCGGAAAGGTCTATCTTTACCGTCTGCCAGTTATTCGCCATAAACCTGGCCTGCTCGATAAAGAGGTAACGGCTGATATAGCGCATACTCAAAAGGTCCGCCTCCAGGTTGCCTGATGAAATCTTTCTTTTGACTACTATGGAATTCATTTCCCCGCGCGATATTATATTAAACATAAGTTCGATGTGCACCGCCTGCCTGTCATTAAAAAAAAGCAGGAAATGATACGGGAGTACGGGGTGGAACATAATCGCCTGCTCTTTTCTTTTCTGGAGAGCGGTTATAGGGGGAATTTTTTGCCTAAAGGCGATTTTTTCATTATTAAACTCTAAGGCTACCGGCGGCTTAAAATAACAATCTGCTAATACGGGCTGGATTTCATCCGTTTTATCAGGACGTAAAACAGGCGCCCTGGCCAGGAAAGGCTTGGCTGCTCTTATGGCATAAAAATCTTTGCTGATCAATTCAGAACCAGGCAAGATTCTCCCCCAGAAAGAAACAGGGGCGTAATTCAACCGGGGAGATTCCGGGCCAA
>CAZOSW010000067.1:0-4170 GCA_964582765.1 uncultured Planctomycetales bacterium
GAGATGCCAACTTGCTTGTCTGGAAGAGCTGCTCCTGAGCCTCTTTTAGCGCCTCCTCCGAGCGTTTATGCTCGGTGATGTCGCGAACGGTCGCCTGTAAATACGCCTTGTCACCTTTTTCCACTTTTGAAAGGAGCACAGTTGCCGGAAACTCCGTGCCATCTATTCGCTTATGCGTCCATTCAAAGAAGTTTACGCCCTTCTCTAGCGCCAGCATTATCATCTCCTGCGCTTTGTCAGATGATAAAACACCGTCAGACTGATATTTCGGAGATAGGCTCGCTGGAGACTGGGATGTAAAACTCTTTTCATCGCGGCAGCCAAACATCCTGATAGCCACCGGATTTCCGGAAAGGAATCCCGCACCAGGTAAGAGTGTCATCATAGCGTCTCTTGATTCGACGAAGAGCGCGTGATACCTCTCTTCACTCTCCCGTAGCGCTTCTTCCGTCTTCTTGCTCTCCGTGATGTCATCAATCGCAACTACAACATGTTTACGACCACCAAGAAGGATAGGTTCCGCGTTGATCCTCAGCCACGGACGATGCTCCTGACCGTTAATCATAAGAGTGGGCTGAATTTCCGCGCCTCTAATAGAAGACCCTGTCGTTAAAACTTGAAGAATTCCTTTCCTCAATGGACATTCCGGGCAGGCAAGGGAAAACCCGCATCCTTTTTTATTCTCCAAACTGTGAATACAACTCAACCCTCCTCCGGCCTTTTGTTGAATAATCTGGGCGGGATCTTTTAAGACCATGCTCGCGGCCGCGCTACTGGCATCCACGATCACGATCTCTTCATCCAACAGCAGCATTCCCACCGGCGACGAAGCGAAAATGGCTGTGAGCTTGTCCTTCTCATTTTGTAGCATATCTTCCATCTTCTTGCGCTCACGCAGGTCTCTTCCGATACAAACAATACCTATTAACTTGCCATCTTTATCTCTCATTACTGCCCCGGAAAAGCTGACAGGGATCATTTCACCAGATTTGGTTTTGTAGGTCATGTCATATTCTTTGATAAAGCCTTCTTTTATCAATTTCTTTAATCTTGTGCCTATAAAGGGTATACCTTCTTCTTCTTCTTCTTCTTCAGCAACAATCGTGCCAAACGGCTTACCGATAAGCTCTTCTTCTTTATAACCTAAAAGAACAGTCGTCGTTTTATTAATAGATCTTATTTTTCCATCCGGATTAATTACAATCAAGGTGTCAGACATACTTTTAATGATGTTATCGGTATAATCCCTGGCCTTCACTATTTCATCTTGGGCGCGCTTGCGCTCGTCGATTTCTTTGTTGAGGATTTCGACAGAGGTTGTTGTCTTTTTTAAATTCTCCATCATTGTATCGAATGCCCGGGAAAGCTGCCCCACCTCATCTCTTGCATCAGTGCCTACCTTGTAATCTAGATTGCCGCTGCCGATTATTTCGCTCCCTTTGCGCAGCCGATTAATCGGCCCGGCAATAAATTTAGCAAAGATGCTGCCTAATAGCAAGCCGGCGATAGGCACGATAAATAAAATCAAAAGAAAAATCAGGCGGATTTTAGCCAATGGCCGGAATGCCTCTTTCTTATCTATCTCCGCTATGACACTCCAACGCATCTGCGATATATATTCATGCGCTCCCAGAACGAGCTCACCGCGATAATCTGTGTAAACAACAACCGTTTTATCATCGGACAATATGTGAGCTTTATCTTTATGCAGCCGGGCCTGTCTTACAGGCTCTGAATCTACCTTCTCTTTTAAGACTGTGCTTTTTTCAAATCTGGACGGAGTGATCATGTAGCCGTATTCATTGACGATATAGATCTCACCCGTCTCGCCCATGCCGGTTCTATTAGCGACGATATTATTTAAATCATTTAATCTCACCCTTGCCGCAAGCACGCCTAATAATTCACCGGTTACGCTATCCAAGAGCGGCACGGATACAGCCATTAAAGGCTCTTGATATATTTCGGAATAATATACGTCCTTGATAAAAGTCTCTTTCTGGCCGCCGAGAAAAAAAGAATCCATGGACCTATCTAACCCGACGATGCTTTCGCTGCTTGCGGCTACCACCTTACCGGTTTTATCCATCAACAAAAATTCGGCTATCGCGGGATTGGCCTCTTTTGTACTCGCAAGCCTTTTCATCGCCGCCTCAAAAGCCTCATTACGCTCGGGACTTTCTTTATCGCTTATTTTGAGAAAATCCATCAGAGTGAGGCTTCTTGACAGCTGCCCGACAGAGGCTTCCAGCATCTTAAGGTAGGTTTCAATATGATCGCAGCGCGAGTCAAGCACCGCGGTTAACTCGTTATATATAGACTTTTGTAAGCCATCTCTCGCGGCTAAATAAAAAATAGTCCCAGCTATGATTGTAAGAATTAATGCGGTTATAAGAAAAGAGAGGCTTATTTTATTTGCTATCTTCATAAAGTTTTTCCATGAGCGTATGGTTCAAGTGTTTTGACGCATCGGGCTTTTGTGAGATCCTGCCGCTTGCTAATTTAATATCAGCAATGGCATTAAAAACAGTGGCCCATCTGTCGTATTCCGAACGATCTGCTTGTATCTTATAGTCATCCCATTTAAGCCCTTTGACCTGCCTTCTATATTCTTCCGGAGCGATCCTGTAATATTTGGCAATGACTGTACTTGCTTCATCCGGATGGAGACTGTAATATTTAAGGCTCTTAAACCACGCGCGCATTACTTTCTTCACTAATCCCGGATTACTCTCCATCAGGTCCCTTCGCACATTCAGGGTATCAATGATTATGTCTGAGTGTTCTTTGGTGCTCGCTAAAATATGAGCTCCCGGCCTCTTGAGCGCTTCTGAAACTTGGGGCTCCCAGGTTACGCAGGCATCTACCTCGCCAGCCAGGAAGGTCTCCGCTATTTTCTCCGGTGACCTGGGCACAACGATCACGCCTTCAAGCGATAAACTATTTTCATAAAATAAAACTGAGAGGAGTGTTTCGCCGACATCATCCCTTGCCAAAGCCACCCGTTTGCCGATTAAATCCTCTAATTTTTTAATATTTTCCGCGGCGACTATCGCATCGGCTCCAAAAGACTGGTCGATCTCCATAACCGCTACTATCGGTGTGCCTTGAGCTAATTTTGAAACGAGTAGATCGATGGTTCCTCCCTCACAATCAAGCATACCCTGCTTGAAGGCATCGCGCCGCGCTGAATCTAACTGCTCATCTACAAATATTAATTCTATGCCTTCTTCTTTGCAAAAACCTTTCTCCTGGGCCAGATAAAATGGGCCGTAGCCAACCCAACTCTGAAACGCGATAGTCACATTAGTAAGGGCCTCTTCATGCGGCTTTTGAGCGCAACCCTGCAAGAACGCGATAATTATAAGCAAAAAAAATAAACTGACGGATTTCTTCATAAAGTTTTTCTAAAGGTTAATGGGATGCTCTCGATATCTCTTTTAACTTTTCTTCCAGGTGTTCCGGCTTAAAAGGCTTAAAGATATAACCATGGACCCTTTTGGAGCTTTCTATTAAGTCGGAGACCTCACCGGTGATAGAATAGCCGGTAATGATCAGAAATTTCACCTTATCATCTAATTTCTCAATAGCCCTGATAACCTCTACCCCGCTTATATCGGGTAGCTGTATATCCGCTATGATTATACTATATCCGTCTTTCTTGGCCTGGGCTATCCCGTCTTTCCCATTGTAAGCGGTACCGACAGAATACCCTTTGAGGGTTAGATATTTCTTTAAAACATCCGACAGCTCCTTTTCATCATCTATTATTAAAATTTTATCCGGCATGATAGATCCCTTTCCTTTAAAATATAGACAGCGCCCTATTTTCGTCCCTATTTTCCGTGACTTAGCTCTAAAAGCTTTTTGGTAATAACGCTAAGGCAATCGCCTCTCTCCATGATTATGTTCAGACAGTCGCGGAGCTCTTTTAAGTCTTCTTCGGTCAAGCTCCCGGATCCCTTTTCTTTTATCCTCGCCAGGAGATACTGGGCATTGCCGGAAATAATGCTGAGCATATTATTTATTTTATGCGCCGCGCCCGCGGTATATTCGCCTAAGGCCTGCAGCTTAGCGGCATCCATAGATCCTCTATTTATTATTATTTCGCCTTAATCTTCGCTTCCAGATGATCCAGTCTCTTTTTTAATAGCACGTTCTCTTTCGCCA
>CAZOSW010000068.1:0-4014 GCA_964582765.1 uncultured Planctomycetales bacterium
AAGTATACCATATAATGTGCGGAATAACAACGTTATGTAGCAAAACCGCACATTAGGTAACGTTAAGCAGAATAAGAACTTGTGAAAAAAATATAAATAATAAATGAATAGACTGTATAAATATCTGTTTTCTTTGGTTAAAAGCCATTTTTATGGTACGGTTAATATAACCTTTAAGAATGGGTTGCCGATAACAATAAAAGAGGAAAGGTCCATAGATACCACTCCCTTTAAAGACGAAATCAAGGGAAAGCTGGGAGATGAATGGCTTGAAAGGAATAATTAATTTAATCAGCTATTTACACAGGACTCACAAAAAATCTTGACAAGATGAAATTATAGTGTAAAATTATTTTGTCAGTTAAAAATTAGGAGAAGTTAGAAACAAACAGCCTTATTAGAAGAACTAAAGGGCTGGTTTCGCGAGTCAAACTCGTGAGGCCAGCCCTTTTTATTTTGCCATTTTTCTATGACACAAACTATTGTTAAAACTAAGGAGGGTTATACAAAAATCCCTAATAACATCTTACGGGCAATTTACAGGTCGCCTTTTAACGGTACCGAGATCCGGGTTATTTTTTTTGTAATCAGAATGACCAGCGGCTGGCATAAGGAGAATAAGCTCCTTAGCTACGGCTATATCGCAAAAGAGGCAAACCTCAATAAGCGTAATGTCAGGAGGGCAATCAACTTGCTTACCCAGTCTAAGATCATCATAAAGAGCAAGGACGGCCGTAAAAACAAACTCGCTTTAAATCAAAATCCTACAACTTGGGAACTGTGCAAAACTCAAAATATCAAGGGGGCTAAATTATCCCTATATAAGGGGTGAGTTGGCCCCCAAAGATAGGGGCGAATTTACCCCTGTAAAGAATTAAAGAAAATATATAAAAAAATAGTAGTAAAGAAATGGGGCTGTGAATTCTGTGGATAAGTCAGATAAAGTAAAACAAAAAAAGAGCGCTGGAAAAGTAATTCGATCTTTTAAGGTCGAAATCTGTGATGCCAGCTCTACGCCTGAATTCTTTGCTAATCCAAGTAATCCTTATACGCAATTATCAGACGAAGAAAGGATAAAAGACTTCAATGAAATCTTCGGTTTGCTTTGGGCTGAGACATGCCGGGAAACCAGCAGAGATATCTATGGAAATAAAAAAGATTGCAATAAATGAAATAAATGTTATAATGTTACCCATACGAAAGCTGGGGATTTATGACTAAAAATGTTTCCTGGAAAAGAGTTACAACCGTTTATAGTTTTAAGGACGCTAAGACTGTCCGTGTTTTTGGCATTGCCCGGGTATCGACAGACAAGCAGGCGCAGAAGATAGGCGAATCATTAGACCATCAGAAGGAAGTTCTTAAGAATTGGGTAAAGTCTAAATCAAGCCTGCACGCTCCCCAAGAATGGAAACTTGTCGATATATTCGTAGAAAATGAAGGGCCGGACGGCCAGAGAAAGGGGCGGACCGCAACAAAGCGGGAAGGTAGAAGAGGATTAGCTAAAGCTCTTGAGCTTGCTAGATTAAGACTTATTGATGTCGTTGTTGTAACAAAACTAGATCGTATAGCAAGAAACACAAGAGACTATATAGATATTTCAGCTGAATTTAACGAGACTGAAGTAGCTCTTGTTTGTCTGGATCTTGATATAGATACATCAACGCCTGACGGGCAGATGATAATGCGTAATCACGCTAATCTAGCCCAATGGCAGGCAGAGCGGATATCACAATACAGCCTGGAAACTGTCTTAAGGCATCTTAACCAGGGGCGGCCAATAGGTCCTCCACCGTTAGGTTATCAGATAACGAGAGATGCCAATGGTAAGACTACTTACGAGCCAGATCCTGTCTATAGGAAGCACGTTGAATTTATTGATCAACTATATCTGAGAGTGAAAAGTACAGGGAAGGTTGTCGATATTCTGCACCAAAAAGGTTATAAATCTAAACACGGGAAGACCTATTCGAAACCTCAAGTATCACGCATCCTTCAGAATATTCGCTATATTGCAAAGCAGGAGCACGGTGGTCAAATTTATCCGGGGAATTGGGAACCTTTAAGGACCGAGGATATTCATAAAACGATCCAGGCCGTTTTTAAAAGAAACAGAGCAACTAATCATAGTCCCAATGGCTCAAATCGTAATTACGTCTACCTTGCCAAAAGCCTGCTTAAATGCAGTAATTGCGGTTCGACCATGATTGCAAGGCCGGCTACCGGTAAAGGTGGTAAATATTATCCTTATTATATGTGTATGAAAGCATTTAAGACTAATGGAATCGATTGCGGAGAGACTAATCTTTTGGCTGCAGATGCTGTGGACGATGCAATTATCGAGGTGTTGCGGCACTTGCATTTGGATCCGGATAACATTGCCGAGATTGTAAAAAAAGCCAACCAGGCAACTGCATCAACAATAGGAATTTTGGAGGAAGATTTGGATAGGGTTCAGGCAAGACTAAAAGATATTCGTACAAAAATTGCTAATTTGGTGGATATACTCACAGATAAAGGGATGGCAGGAATTGATATGGTTAAGGAGAAGCTAGGAACCTTGAATCAAGATGAGTCTGAACTTGTTTTAGAAGAAAATAGACTAAAATCTGAAATTCAGGCAGAAAAAGTGCAGGCAGGAACAGCTCATGACTATATTATGACACTGCAGCTATTTGAAGATTTTTATATTATGAATAAAAATAATAGGGAGCGTATTCAGGCAATTTTACCGAGAATAATTAATTCGGTTATCTGTGAAATTGCCGACAAGAAAAAGGGTGTTGGCAAGCTAAAGATCGGCTTATTTGGACGGCCTTTTAATAGAGGTCAAAACGCTGAGATATGGAATAAAACATTACAAAAAATAGCTGATGAGTGTTATAATAATAAAGCTTTAGAAGAGATTAGTGGTAAGTTTGGAACGAAAGCTTATAAAAAAAGAGATGCCTCCCCGTGTGAGAGGGTTCCGTTAGCAGGTTCCGGAAAAAGGCATTATATTAATCTTGGTGTTCGCACAGGGGAACCTGTGGGACCCAAAATTTCCCTGGTTTTAAATAGCCAGGAAATTTTGTCCTGTCCCTGAGGGAAGCGAAGGGGCAGGACCTAAAACATGACACCCTTGCGAGCAACGCTAGCAAGGGCCTCTCATATCATTACATTAATTCCTATCTCCCATGCCCTGGTCCGTTTACATAATCGAATGTAAGGACTCCAAGCTATACACTGGAATTACCACCGACCTGCAACGCAGAATAAGAGATCATAACAGCGGTAATGGCTGTCGCTTCACCAAATACCGTATTCCTGTTAAGTTAGTATACCGTGAAGATCTTCCCACTAGGTCAGAAGTCCTGAAGCGCGAGGCGCGGATTAAACAATTGACAAGAAGAAAAAAGTTAGATTTAGCCAAAACATTTAAGAAAGAAAGCAGGTTGGTCTCAGCAAAAGTTAGCCGAGAAAGCCGGCTTATCTTATAATGTGATAACAAAAATAGAACAAGGAGCCGCTAAGCATCCAACTTTGAAAACCCTGCTTAAATTAGCAGATGCCTTTGGGATTAGTCTAGATGCATTAGTAGGAAGAAAATAGCATTCGTAAAAGGAGAGAAGATGAGCGAAATTCGCCAAATAACAGAAAAAATTAAAAAATTTAGAGATAAGCGCGACTGGATGCAATTTCATGATCCCAAGAATATGGCTGTTTCAATAATTCTCGAAGCTTCTGAACTGCTTGAGCATTTTCAATGGAAGACTACTGAAGAGGTAGAGAAATATGCTAGGCAAAATCATGCAGAAATTAAAGATGAGATTGCCGATATCGCTTTGTATCTCTTTGAATTAGCCGATAACCTAGGAATTAACTTAATTGATGCAATGGAGCAAAAACTCGAAAAGAATCAAATTAAATATCCAGTAGAAAAAGCTAAAGGAAAGCATACTAAATATAACAAATTATAATTTATGAGACTTTATTCTGGAAGTTCTGGGCAATTTATTCAAGATACTATCCAAA
>CAZOSW010000069.1:0-3869 GCA_964582765.1 uncultured Planctomycetales bacterium
CGAAAATCATACAAATAAGTATGTTTTTCATTTTTACCACCTCCCTTATTGATTGTTTTTGTTTAGAATTGTTATTTTTAGACATCTCCCTTTCCTCCTGTTAAATTTCGGTTAACGTATATGTTATGCGCGATGAATAATTGCCTGCCTTTAAATCAGCGGGACAAATTAATTCATAGACGACCTTAAATTTATCAGTAGAACCATTGGCATCAGAAATAAACAAAAGAAGATTACCCTTTCCAACCGGTATTTTATCCCTGGCCTTTAAGCTCCCCCTGGTATCATTTACCGCAAGAGTCTGCAGAGAAAAATACTCGGGAGGAATTTTTCCTCCGTCACTGCTCACTAGCTCCGAAAGAATATTTTGCGTTATCTGATAAGGCCTGCCAACATTTGTTTTTACCCCTATCAGCACTTCATTTATGCGCGGGCCTTCACTGGGTTTAAGGTTAGCAAAATCAATACTATAGCGCTGATCTTGAGGAGAAATGTCAATCTCAAATATACGATCTTGGCGGATCTCTAAATCCAAAGCCCCTAAATTTATCTGCTTACCTGCAGATTCCAGAAGATACTGAATACGTGAACGGTAATTTCCGGCTACCAGGCCTAGCGGATCAGCTAAAGAATAGGAGATAGTAAATGCTTTATCTGCGCTGCCGTCCGGCCGGGAAGAATAAATTGTCTGTATATTGCTGGATAACGCTGTCGGCTGATTTATCGCTACGCCCACCTTAGCATCAGGAACACTAAAAAGAAGATTGCTGCTGCTGATAAGTTTGCCCTCGCCAGACTGAATCGGTTGAGGCAACATCTGCATAATCCGAAACGGCCCGTTAAAAGTTCCGTTAATCGTAACTACGGCGTTAGCCGCTTGGCGCAGGTCATCTCTGCCTGAAGGATTAAGTATAATCGAACTTGCTCCTTCTGCCGGGGCAACAGAAACTGACAAAGAGCCGCTATCTTCGGGTATAGAAACATACACTTCAATAACCTTGGTTACCGGAGATTGAGCTGAACCGATTGGATTTAAAACTAAGCTAATACGGCCGGTATAATAGCCGGGAGTAATCTCCCCTGAATTTGCAATCGCATACACCAGAGTAAATGAATCAGCGGCGCCGGCTGTATTAGAAATATAGATAAGTTCATCATTTCTTACGCGAATATCTCCAGTGGGTATACGTAAATCGCCGGATTTATTCGAACCGCGGAATCCTCTAACCACGAAATTATTGCCAATGGTTATCGATGGATTATCTCGATTCCTAAGGGGGCTTTCAATACGCTGACGGATTTCATAACGATTATTTACTACATCGTTTAATACGCTGAATGTTATCGCCCGTGAAAAGTTTGAACGGTCAAACTCAAGCCGGTTTCCTCCCTGATCAAAAGTGTAACTTAAGTCAAAGGCAGAATAAGCCGGCAATAAAAAAATCCCTGAAACCGTCAGGATTAAAATAAAAATAATTACCTTAGTTACCTTTTCCATTTTCATAATTTTACCATTATTTGGCTTCAAAAGCAATGAAAAATAAAAAACCGGACAGATCAAATCTCGGTCTATCCGGTTAAATCACGTGGCTCCTTTGCCCTCCAGCAAAGGATCCCGAATATACTAATTTAGCTTTGTATAGTAAATGTAGCACTACTTATGCCTCTTGTCAAGCAAAATTTAGGGTAAAAAGAAAACGGTTTCAACTGTAAATATCCTTATTTTTTTAACTAGTTAAATTTGAACAGGCAAGATTAATGATGCAACGCAAGCACTTACATCCTTACTTAATAAATGTTTAAGGTTTAAACAATCTCTCCTATCCCTTAATAGGCATAATTTCCATAACCAGTTTAAACGGGCCTTAAAACCAATACTTTTAAACCATTTTTAACCTAAAACACTTTTATGTTTTTTTTAGTTAAACTATAGATTTATTTTGTTTGTTGCTCTAGCATCTTTTTAAGATTATTATTCATCCGCCGCACATTATAGGAAATATCAATCACGAAAAAAAGCATGAAACTCGACATTATTGCTGTCAATACGATCATAAAAAACATGCCCACCTCCTTAGTTTAAGACCTTTATATATAGTACCATAAATTCATATCTATGTCAAAATTACTAGGCAACCATCACTGGATTTAAGTTTTTTTGAGCATCATAAATTTGCTTAATTGTTTCTTCAATACCGTATTTATAATTCCAGGATGGATAGTGTGATTTAAATTTTGAAACGTCGCTTACCCACCAGATATGGTCTCCTATGCGGGCAGAATCAATATACTCATAATCAAATTTTCCGCCGGATAATTTTTCACAGATCTGGATTGCCTCCAGCACCGAGACATTGGCAAACCTGCCTCCCCCTAAATTATACATTTCTCCGCAACGGGGATTCTGAAAATAATGGTAAAAGGCATCGGACATATCAAGAGAATGAATATTATCCCTAACCTGTTTACCTTTATAACCGTAAATCTTATACTTGCGTTTGGTTGCGGCGCATTTTACCAGGTATCCTAAAAATCCATGAAGCTCTGCTGCGGATTGTGTTGGTCCGCTCAGGCATCCGAGGCGAAAAACTCCTGTGCGCAGATGAAAATACTTTCCATACTCCTGCACCATAATATCCGCGGCAACTTTTGAAGCGCCAAAAACAGAATGAAGGCAATTATCAATACTCATTGACTCATCAATTCCCTTGAAATACTCATGGTCATTTATAATCTCAAAACGCTTTTCTTTTTCAATCAAAGGGAGCCGGTTAGGAGTATCCCCATAAACTTTATTGGTAGAAGTAAAAATAAATACCGCCCGGGGACAAAATTGGCGCAAGGCTTCAAGTAAAACAATGGTTCCTGAGGCATTGACCCCAAAATCAAGAAGAGGATCCTTAGCCGCCCAATCATGGGATGGCTGGGCAGCGGTATGAACAATTAAAACAATATCTTTATTATATTTCTTAAATATTGATTTTATTTTATGTTGATTACGGATATCTACGGAATAATGGCAGTAATTCTTATGCAACTTCTCCAGGCGTTTCTTATTCCAAAGGGTTGAGGCTTCTAAACCAAAGAAGTTTTTGCGCATATTGTTATCAATGCCGACAATATCAAACCCTTTTTGCGCAAAGAAACTGACGGTTTCCGAACCGATTAAACCACAGGAACCTGTCACGATAACAACTGGCATATTATATTCTCCAAACCAATTTTATTTATAAAACCTGTTAATCTCCTCAAGCTTGCTCTTAAGCCAATCTTTATGCTTCATCGACCAGTCTACGGTAAGCTTAAGGCCTCGCGCAAACAAAACATTCGGCCTCCAGCCTAGTTCTTGATAAAGCTTATTTGAATTAAGGCTATATCTTAGATCATGGCCAAGGCGATCCTTAACGAATTCAAATCTCTCCTGGCTAACCTTCAAAGTCTTTAGCAGTAGCTTTACTGTATTGATATTTTTACTTTCTTGAGCACTTCCTAAATTATATACCTCTCCTATTTTACCCTTGTTCATAATCTTAAAAATACCGGCCACGCAATCATCAACATAAAGCCATTCACGCACATTCTGCCCTTTACCATAAACCGGGATTTTTGCGCCGCCTAATATTCTAAGGATGGAGAGCGAAATTAACTTTTCAGGATACTGCCAGGAGCCGTAATTATTTGATGGCCGAATAATTATTGCCGGAAAATTGTTTGTCCTGATAAACGCCTGTACCAGGATGTCTGCTCCTGCCTTAGAAGCTGCGTAAGGGCTGTTAGGTTTAATCGGAGAATTCTCGCTAAACTTGCCCCTGGCGATTTCTCCATAAACCTCATCGGTTGAGATAAAAATAAATTTCTCCACATTATGC
>CAZOSW010000070.1:0-3850 GCA_964582765.1 uncultured Planctomycetales bacterium
CTTTAGTGAGCACTTGACTTACGATCCGCCTTAGGCGGAGAGTAAGTCAATGTGCGAACTAATCCTACTTTTATTTAAAATTCATCTAAATTATAGACCCCGGGAAGAGTTGCCTTACAAAATAAGCATTTGTGTCCGGAAAAACGGGATTCTATTATATTAAATCCCTCTCTCTTAATAAGAAGCTTCCCACAGTTGCTGCAAAAAGTATCTTGGCCCCATCCTTCGACATTGCCGGCATATATATAATGTAAACCTTCTGCTTTGCCTAAATCATAAGCTAATTTAAGCGTGCGTTCAGGGGTACTCGGATAGTTATCAAATTTGTAATCTGCATGAAACCTAGAAATATGCCAAGGTATATTTTTATCCACGTTAGCGATAAACTTTGCAATCCCGCTTAACTCTTCCAGAGTATCATTTTCTCCGGGAATTATCAAGGTGGTAATTTCGATCCAGACCCCAACATCATGCAATAGCCGAATGGAATCAAGAACAGGCTTAAGTTTAGCGGAACATATTCTTTGGTAAGAACCATTTTTAAAAAACTTTAAATCGATATTAGCCGCATCAAGATAGGATTTAAGCAAAAAAACAGCATCTTTAGTCATATAACCGTTAGTAACAAATATATTGCGCAGGCCGGCAGCTTTTGCCAACTTCATTGTCTCTAAAGCAAACTCAAAATAAACGGTTGGTTCAGTATAAGTATAAGCTATTTGTTCACAGTTATTCTGCTTAGCTAAGTTTACGACATTTTCAGCGCTAAAATCCTCACCCGGACTCTGGTTAATAAAGTCAAGCTGGGAAATCTGCCAGTTTTGGCAAAACCCACAACGAAAATTACACCCGGCACAGGCAATAGAAAAAGCTTTTGTTCCTGGGAAAAAATGATACAGCGGCTTTTTCTCAACAGGATCTACGTTTACTGCTACCAGCTTGCCATAATTATGCGTATAAAGAATCCCCTTGATGTTTTGCCTAACTGCGCAAAAACCAAACTTACCATCCTGAATTTTACAGCCATGCGCGCAAAGTTGACAATGCACCTTTCGGCCTTCTAATTGATTATAAAGCTGAGCTTCTTTCATGCCTCTCCCCTTTTATATTAGTAAATGCACGAAATCGCTTTTCGGGACGCAGGTTATTTTATGCATATTATCATCCGCTGCAGTTGCCTGCCTATAATATACCTTGGCCTCTTTTAAACCGGCAACATCAGTATAAGCAATAAGTATTTGTGAAGATAAAAAAATCAGCTCTGCGCTAACCTGACCCCTGATTAAACAAGTTGGCCCGGCTAAATCTTTTTGCGGGCTTAATAAATAGTCTGGCGGCTTAGCTAACCGAGAAATCGGGCTATTCTCATTTTCATTTCTTCCTACAACAAGCCGGGTTCTCTCTCCTATACGAAAATGCCTGCCTATCTTTAAAAGCTCTAAGTTATCTAAACTCAATTCATTATGCGCAAGAAGTTCTTTTAGCCTCTTAGAAAAATTGGGATCTGTCAACAAGCATCCTCCGGAGGGAGTTGAATACTTTAAGATACCCAGGTCTCTGGCTAATTGTACTTGCGCATTACGCGAGCGGCCGTTAAAATTAAGAAGCTGATCTCTTTTAACCCATCCCTCTTTTTCTGCTAAACTCGGGGTAAAAAAAAGCGCAGACAACGGCCGCAGTAATAAGTCATCCAGGCCGCTTCTTTCTTTAATTAATTTTAATGCCTGTTTATTCTGGGACATCGGCCGCTGGCCAAGCACCTCTCCGCTAACAATAAACCTAGCCCCTAATCCGGGCATTAATTCCTTAGCTTTACTAAACATTAAAATTTTACAGTCAATACAAGGGTTCATGTTTGTTCCAAAACCATAACGCGGCTTTCGAATAAGGTTAAGAAACTCATTCCCTAGATCAGCTTCGATTATTTTTATGCCGATATCAGGAAATTTTTTTCTTATATTTAACTTACAAAAAGGAATTTTAAAATGCAGGCCGATTACTTCTACTCCCTGGTCTTGGATTATTTTTGCCGCTAATAAACTATCCAAACCTCCGGAGATTAAAGCCAGTGTTCTTATTGTCATATAAAATAATTTAATCGATCAAGTTATTCTGGTAAGAAATTTTTTGCTAATGCCATAAAAACTATTCCCAGCAAAAAAGCAAAAAAAGAGGCGGTTGAACGTTTAAGGTCAGTTTCTTTGTGTAATTCCGGGATTAAATCGCTGGTTGCTATATAAATGAACCCGCCGGCAGTAAAAGGTAAGATGAAATTCAAAAAGCCCTTGCTAAGGTCAACTATAAAATACCCCGCAACTGCTCCGATTACAGCCATAAGCGCCGAAGCGAAATTAAATAAAAGCGCCTTTTGTTTAGTAAACCCGCCATATACCAAAACGGCAAAATCACCCAATTCCTGAGGAATCTCATGCAGTATAATTGCTAAAGTAGTAACAAAACCGAGTTTTAAAGAAACCATAAAACTTGCAGCGATTACCATACCGTCAATACAATTATGAAATCCATCTCCAACAAGGTTTAGATAAGTAAAAGCATGCGTCTTGCAAGTGCCATCCTCGTGGCAATGCCGCCAGTGTAAATATCTCTCCATAAGGAAAAAAATTATAATCCCGAGGATCAGATAATAAAATACGGTAGTGCTTTTATTATTTTCTAAACATTCCGGAAGGATATGCAAAAAAGCGCTGCCGATGAGTGCGCCGGCAGAAAAACCTATCAGGCAAAAAAGGATCTTATGCATAAGATCATCCTTTATGGAAAGAGTAAAAATACCCACCAAGGATATAATGCTAACCAAAAATGTACTGGCCAAGATCCATAATAGAACCATATGCAGGAGTTTAACCTAAATTAGGTTTTCTGCCTTTATTGGCTTTCTTAGAACGCCAGTTAAGCTTTCCTCTACGTTTTCTTTTTCCCATAGTTAATGAGGCCACAACTTATGCAACGACAGTGAACATAAGTCGTTGGCCGAATTAATCCTGTCGAGTATATTAAAATTTGCTTTGGAAATTTTAATACTCCTTAGGAGACAGAATCTAGAACACCTTAAAGCTTTACCTAGTTGAACTCTTGCGCTCTGCGCCAGGCCCAGACGCGGTTCTTGCAGGTACATACATCTTAATTTTTGTAATAACTTAAGGGGACATTTTGCGCGACATAGCGCCCTGCTTCAACCAAGCAATCATAAATAACTTTGCCCATCGGAGTACCCGCATATTCACTTAAACCTGTTTTAAAAATTTTATCATGCGGAGTTGTTGTTTTTTTACCGGGATTTTCTACGGCCTGGCTCTGGATATCCCGGCTGCCTATTATGCTCGAGGTTGCCCGGTCAATAATACGCAGCCTTAACTGCATATTTGCTTTATTTAAAGCCTCTCCTAATAAACCGCCCATAAAACTACTGGCGCTGCTTCCGCCGCCGGCTAAACCAGATTTACCGCCTGAACTCTCAGGTATAAATTCAATAACTTCGACGCTAATAATTAAATCTGCTTCTTGCGGAGTATCCATGATAAAACGTTTGGTATCATTTAGGATACTGATGAAATATTCTTTCAGGGCTAACCCAACCTGCGGGTAAATACCGGAGGTTTTTAATTCAAAATCATTGACGGTGATTTTAGCCTTTGGCCCTGAGTAATGGTTTAGCTGCTCACCCGTGAATGATTTATCCAAAACAGAATGCGTCTTTGTTGAAAAACATCCTGCCAAACATAATAAAATTACTGCAGCTGCGAATATCTTAAAGTTTTTTTTCATTCCTGCTTTTTAATATATTACCTATTAACATGACTGTCAAGGAAAACCTAACTATTTGAGCACC
>CAZOSW010000071.1:0-3819 GCA_964582765.1 uncultured Planctomycetales bacterium
GCAGCTTCGGAAGGCCCAATGAAAGGGGTACTCGGATATACTGAGGATCCGGTAGTTTCAATCGATTTCAATCATTGCCTATTAAGCTCGATAGTTGATGCTAAGATTACCAAAGTTATTCAGGATGATTTTGTTAAAGTGCTTTCCTGGTATGACAATGAATGGGGTTATTCTAACCGCGTAGTAGATCTTTGCGAGTATATTGTTAAGAAAGGTTTATAAAAACATATTGTTATTGCGAGGAGCGGAGCGACGAAGCAATCAAAAACAAGATTGCTTCGCCTTGCGGGTTCGCAATGACGCAAGCGGAGTAAAATATGGCAAAGCTAACTTTAAAAGACATTGATTTAAAAGATAAGATTGTGTTGGTGCGCGCGGATTTCAATGTTCCGCTTGACGCCAATCTTAATATCACTGATGATACGCGCATCCGCGCAACCTTGCCTACGATAAAATATATACTGGCTAATGGCGCAAAAAAAATAGTGCTAATGAGCCATTTGGGCCGTCCGCTTGGCAATCCGGTAGCTAAATACAGCCTAAAACCTGTATCGCTGCGCCTGGAGGATCTTTTGGGAAAGAATGTATTTTTCCTTAATGATTGCGTAGGCAGTATTGTTAAGCAGGAGATAGACAGATCAGTAGAAAAAATAATTTTGCTGGAAAATTTACGTTTTCATGCCGAGGAAGAGGCTAATGACGCAAATTTTTCAAAGCAGCTTGCTTCTTTAGGGGATATTTTTGTTAACGATGCATTTGGTACGGCTCATCGTGCTCATGCTTCTACCGAGGGCGTTACGCATTTTTTAAAATCCGCAGCCGGCTTACTCCTTGAAAAAGAAATCAAGTATTTAGGCGATGCAATAAAGAACCCACAAAAGCCACTTATGGTTATTCTAGGAGGGGCAAAAGTATCGGATAAGATCGGGGTAATCCAAAACCTTCTTCCTAAGTGCGATGCGATTATTGTCGGCGGCGGTATGGCCTATACCTTTTTGAAGGTAGAAGGCAAGCAGATCGGAAATTCAAAGTTGGAGAAAGAAAAATTGGACCTCGCCAGATCAATTTTGGAGCAGGCCAAGGAATTAAATAAAGAAATTTTGCTGCCGATAGATAATGTTGTAGTAGATAGTATCGGCCCGAATGCAAAAATTGAAGTTGTCGCAGAGAATATTCCCGACGGAAAGATTGGGGTTGACATTGGCCCAGAAACGATAAAATTATTTGAAGACAGGCTAAAATCCGCTAAGACAATTGTCTGGAACGGGCCGTTGGGAATATTTGAAATAGACGCATTTTCTAAAGGAACGCAAGAGGTGGCTAAATTCATTGCTACTTTGGAAACTACCTCTATAATCGGAGGAGGGGATACTGCGGCCGCGATTGCTAAATTTAAGCTGGAAGATAAAATGTCGCATATTTCAACCGGTGGAGGGGCAAGCCTGGAATTTTTAGAAGGGAAAATCTTGCCCGGCATTGCCGCGCTTACTGATAGATAGTGAATCGAAACTGTTTCGTGTAAGGATTAAAAAATGCGTAAGACTATAATTGCCGGAAACTGGAAGATGTATAAGACCCTTAAGGATGGCCAGGAGTTAGTGGTTGCCTTGAGAAGGGATCTTTACAAAATTGAGAATGTAGATATTGTGGTTTGTCCCGCGTATACTTTACTTGCATATTTGGCTGATGCCTTAGAGACCAGTAATATTGCTGTGGGTGCGCAGGACCTCTATTGGCAGGATGAAGGTGCTTTTACCGGTGAGGTTTCGCCGGTTATGCTAAAGGATGCTGGATGCCAGTATGTTATTGTCGGCCACTCTGAGCGCAGGCAGTTTTTTTCTGAGACCAACGATACTGTAAATAAAAAAATCAAAGCCAGCCTAAAACATGGGTTAACTCCCATTGTTTGTGTTGGCGAAAATCGGCAGGAAAGAGAATCTAATAATACTTTTAAAGTAATTGAGGAACATATTAAAGGCGGGCTGGTGGGTATTAGCGCAGAGGATATGCTTAAAATAGTAATTGCTTATGAACCGATCTGGGCAATTGGTACAGGCTTAACTGCTAGCCCAGAGCAGGCACAAGAAGTCCACAAATTTATACGCGATTTATTAAAAAAGATGTTTCAGGAAGAAATATCCAGCCAGATTAGAATTCAGTACGGCGGAAGTGTTAAGCCGGAGAATATTGTTGAATTAGTAAGCAAGCCGGATGTAGATGGGGCACTGGTAGGTGGGGCAAGTTTAAAGGCAGATACATTTACACAAATAGTAACTAAAGCAAGCGAGGTTATAAAATGATGACATTGTTGATCATAGTCCACGTGACTGCCTGTATAATTTTAATCGGTTTAGTTCTAATCCAGCGCGGAAGAGGCGCAGGCCTAGTAGAAAGTTTTGCCGGAGTTGAGTCAATGTTTGGAACCAAGACCAGTGCTTTTTTAACACGCACAACCACGATTATGTCTATCGTTTTTTTTATAACCTGTTTAGGCCTTGCGGTTTTGTCAGTTAGACAAAGCAAATCATTGATGCGTAATGCGCGCCCAGCAGCTCCTAAGGTAGAGCCGGCTAAAACCGAAGCAGCTAAACCCCCAACTACAACTAATCCGGAAACAGCTAAACTTCAAACTACAGCTAATCCGGAAACAGTAAAATCTCAGATTCCAATAAAGATTGAGGCGCCCGCAGCAGCTAGTTCAGTAGCCGAAACAACCAAGCCGGATGCAGCAAAACCCCAATAAAAAATTATTCTGGATATTTGCCCTCAGCAGCGCAGTTTATTTTACGCAAGGCATAGAAGGCCTGCCTAGCCAGGGGTTATTCTATTACCTTAAAGAAACCTTGCGTTTTTCCCCCGAAAGAATAATGCTTATTGGCAGCATTACCACTTTTTCATGGTTGGTCAAGCCGTTAATAGGCTATTTTATAGATAACTTACTTACTAAGCGCTTATGGATATTTATTTCTTTAGTATTGGATATAATTTTTGTTTTATTTTTAGGGCTTATGCAGATGCCGCTTTTTATTCTAGTGGCTTTACTGATAGCCAATTCTAACAATGCTGCTTTCCGTGATGTGGCAGTGGACGGAATCATGTGTGTTGAAGGGAAAAAATATCAAATTACCGGAAAAATTCAAAGCATTCAATGGGTCTCAATTTTAATAGCTGGATTATTTACCGGAATAGGCGGGGCATTTATAGCCGAGAAATGGGATTATAGAATAGCTTTCTTATGTTTAATTCCGATTTATCTACTCCTTGGCCTTCCGGCGTATTTTTATCAAGAGGATAAAAGAAAGGAGGAAATATTACATAAAGCGGCATTGTTTGCTGATTTAAAGAGGTTATTTCGCGACAAAAAAATATTAATCATTGGTTTATTTATATTTCTTTATAAATATTCTCCGTCTTTTGGCACGCCTTTATTTTTTATCCAGCGCGATAGCTTTAAATGGGACAAGATGTGGATTGGTACACTTGGCACGATTAGTACGGTTTTTGGGGTAGCGGGGGCGCTGCTTTACTATAAATTTAGCCAAAAGATTAATATTAAAAAATGGCTGTATTTTTCGGTATTTATCGGCGCCATCACTACTTTAAGTTATTTGTATTATACTCCGTTTACAGCCATTGCCTACGATGTAGCGTATAGTTTATTAGGCATGTTTATATTTTTAATGGTTATGGATTTTATGGCACGGCATTCGATTAAGGGGTTAGAAGCGACTTCATTTGCGCTTTTATGCAGTATAAATAATTTAGCCGGAGTAACCAGTAATTTGTCTGGTGCTTTTTTGCTTCCGCTAGTCGGCCTGA
>CAZOSW010000072.1:0-3756 GCA_964582765.1 uncultured Planctomycetales bacterium
CTTACTTGGGTCCTGATTTCAAAATGATCGCTAAGCAACATGTAATAAGACGCATAATCATTTTTATCAAAAACACTCCTTGCTCCGGAAATTATATAAACCCTGAGATCCTTATCTGCACAAAGGATCAAATGTATGGCAAATAGCGCATGGGCTAGAAAATCAAATTCCGGATTAAGATTAAGCGTACCACCAAAATCAATCGCGATTATTTTTGCATTGCTTATAACCTTACCCAAAGCTTCTGCCTGAGCAAGGATAGCTTGTCCTTCTGTGGGGAATGACTCATGGAGATTTATTTGATTGAGAACCCATCTACCCAAAGGTCCAAGAAAATAGATTTTGTTTACTCTTAGCCCTTCTCTAGTGTTTGCTATAGCAAAGTTAAAAGGGGAACCTCTTATACCGTTATGCTTAATGAAGCTTAAAATATGCTCAATCAGCGCTACGGCAAAACTGTAAATTCCTATAACCAGGAATCTAAACGCTACCTTAATATTATTTTTGGCGAAATATTCTCTAGACGCACGGAATTGGCTTAAAGGAGTAAGATTGTGGGGCGGTAAAGTGTTAGTTTCTACCCGAAGTTGTTCATCTTTAAACCAATTCCCAGGTAAAGGTTTAACTATAACAAAAGAAGCGACTAACGCCCCTAATCCTTCTGAAATTCCCCAATATATGGCTATGGAAAGTACAGCGAATAAAAAGAATTTAACTTTACTATTCGGCTTAACCAAGCAAACTGACACAGATAAACTTAAAACTGCTTTTATTACCGTTCCTATTCCCAGGACCTTGATTATTCCGCCCATTAAGGCAGTTAAGACGCCAGCGAAGAAAAGCAAAAGTTCGCCCAAACAATTAAAGAAAATAGCCGGGAAGGCAACTATAAAAGATATCCCTATATATAACCCTATGGATAATAGAACAAACAATCCAAATCTGCCTTTAGTGGTTGGCTTAACTATTACGCCAGAAATAACCAAACCTACTATGGCTTTTAAGATTACCCCGGGACCCAAAAACTCAAGGAGCGCACCAAGTAGATTGAACAATCCTTGAAATATAGCTCCCGCCATATCTAAAAATAAAACCGTTAATCTTTCAGGGCTACCTCCGGAAGTAAACCATTGCGTAATTACCAGAATTCCGGCAATCACAGCTACGCCTATTGCAATAGAAATGCCTATTCGCGTAAAGAAGGTATGAAAAGCAATAGATCGGCCGATTTCTCTTGCCTGGCTTAATTCTTTGCGTTGAGTAAAGAATCCATTCATGCGGCAGCGTACTATTTTAATCCCAATTATGCCGATAATTAATCCAGCTAGTATTCCTACGGGAAGAATAATAAAACTAAATCCTTGTTCAAAAGTAAAGAAGTCCTTAGCTATCAACACTACCACCAACAAAGCCGCGGCACCAAAGAAAACCATAATTATGTTTTGGCTCTTATGCAATGAGCCAACTGTTGCTTCTGTGTTTTTCTTTGTGTATCCAGCGACATCTGTATGTTTTCTTAATTCAAAATTCTTACTTCCCAGCCATTTGTAGAATGTGCGGATTGTAGCCATAATTATTAATAGGCTGACTAAAACTATTGCGCCAATTTTAACGACCAAAAACAATTCAGAGAATATCTCAGGGTGCGTGAATGCCGAAATAAGCAAAAATACCGCTACCGCAATAATCGTGAATATCCCCATTGGCCTCCAAATCCTAGTAAGTGCTTGGTCAATAACTTCTCCTTGGCCGGTAGTAAAACGGTTTTTGGACGCTACCCCATCTATCGCTCCGGCCTTGGCAACCTGCCCCTTCCAAATTGGCCCAACATAGCCAAGATCACCCATAATGTTTCTTATATTAAGTGAATGCTCCCTGAATTTACCTATGGAAGCGCTATAAACATAAACTGAAGCAGGGACAGCTACTAAAACAATGGCTGTTGCCATAAATTCCGGGCTGAATTGAGCAACATAATAAATACTTGCAGCTACCGCCACAAAAAGCCCCAAAATCAGAATTGTCTTATTAATCCAAACCTTTGCCAATTCCTGGTTGCCAATCGCTATGTTTGCTTGATCATATGGCCTGCGCCGGCTAAATCCAGTTGCACTGATCCCTTTTGCCCGACTATATATAAAACTAATAATCTTACTTATTGCGCCTAGGATAATAAGGGCTCCTACTCCCAGCAAAGCTACCCATGGCTTAGAGGCCAGCTGCTGCAGGAACTCGGGATGAAAGCTTGAAATAACTATAAAAACCCACAACCCGCCGCCAACAATAAACACTCCTAATAATTTTTCAGCAAAAGGAATGCCTGCCTGCACAGCCTTATCTTCTCTTTCCCGAACACCTGTTCCTACATTAAGATTCCTATCAGCGTCTTTCAACCATCGCTGCATCTTTTCATGAGAAAGCAACCACCATAAACCTCCGCGGAAATGGTACTTGTAATTCTTTAGAGCATCTAAGAAATCCTCGGTGCTCATATTAGGATCAGGGACGCCGGTAACCAATTGAATCCTTTTTAAATCAATACTCTTTTTCAGGATATCAAGAGTAAACTTTGTCCGCAACCCTGCGTTAAGCGTAATAAAGCCGGCAAGAAGAACTGGCAACACAATAAGCACATAGGTAACTAATCCAAATCCTAGACGAGTAACTTCCGCTGCGTAGGTAAACACAGTGTGGATTGGAGCAGTTAAAGTTGCGTTAACGTTCTGAACTAAAGGATTGAATGGATCAAACACAAAGGTAGCCAGAACTACGGTAATCCACGGAGTCAGAGATATAAAAGCAGGTAATATAAGGCCTATGCCTTTTATTTTAGAAATCTCAGAACCGATTAATTTATTAAATATGTCAAGTAAGGCGAAAATAATAGCTATTTCAACAAAAACAACAACATCCACTCCGTTAGTTAAACCGCTTATAACTGCGCAATATGTTAAACCCAAAGCTGCCATAATTCCCTTGATCAACGGCACAGTGGCGTAATTAGTAAATTTGGCAAACCTTGGTGAAAATCTACCAACCGCCTCAACTACCACTGTGCGCGGAGCCTTCCATAACATCCCCAAAGCTATAAATATCCCATTAATTGCCTGGTTAGCATCATGCACCGAACGCAGCATAAACTTAAGCATACTAGGCAAAGCGAGGACAACTAAGTAGATAATCAACGCTAAGACTTGTAAATTTATATTGCCTGCTAAAACAACCAAGCCAGTAATTACTTCCCACAACTGGGCGCGAATTGCTATAACTAAAGCGATTGCCGCAATGCTGTAACCGACAAGAATAACCGAGAGAATAGTTTTGGCATTAGGCAACTTAAAGCCCAACTCATACTCAATAATAAAACGTAATTCCGCAAGGCGATTACGTAAATGCGATTGATTATTAAGTTCATGTACAAATATTCTGGTAAGATATTTTAAAGGATCGCCCTTTAAAGCGATGCGTTCAAGTAAAGCAGATTCCACAAAAATTACCCGACTACGTTCATCGTAGCTTGCCCCAAAAGTAACCCGGTTAGTTTCAATTTTAAATACCCGTAACGGTGTACCGCGATAAATCTCTCTACCGATACCCCGTAGATACGCAACTGCTGTCCTAAGGCTGCGAGTTATGCCTTCTGTCTGGATGTAAGTAATAGATATGTTACCCTGCTTCTGTTGGTTTCTATAATGTTTCAACCAAGCCAAAGCTGTTGCTGAAGGCATACCTGTGTAAGCCCTATCCATAGGCCGC
>CAZOSW010000073.1:0-3622 GCA_964582765.1 uncultured Planctomycetales bacterium
TGGACAGTGGCTAATAGTTTGAGCTCTCAGGCTTTAATTAGAATTAAGGATCCTTTAAGAGCAACCACTACTGATACCTCGGAAGCGGTTTTTAATATTATTGCTCCTTCTCTTACGCTAACATCGCCAAATGGCGCAGAGAGCTGGATTGTTGGCACCTCGCATAATATTACCTGGACTTCAGTAGGCACAAATGGCTCGGTGCATGATAATCTTACTCTGCAGTATTCAGTGAATGGAGCAAGCGGGCCGTGGATAGATATTGCTACCGGCCAAAGCAATGACGGAACATACAGCTGGACTATAGCTGATAATGTCTCTTCTCAGGTGCGCCTAAAGCTTTTTGATGCCTCGCGCACAGCAACGGTGGATACTTCGGATGCTAATTTTGCTATTGCCTCGCCTACGTTAACACTTACTTCGCCTAATGGCGCAGAGCAATGGGTTGTTGGCATCTCACATAATATTACCTGGACTTCAGTAGGCACAATCTCGACTAATCATATAAAATTAGAGTATTCCAGTGACGGAGGTGCAACCTGGACAAATATTAATACGGATGAGCCAAATGACGGCATCTATATTTGGACAGTACCGAATGCAATTTCCGGGACATGCAAGGTAAGGATTACTGATACCGGCCGGCTGGATACGCCCACAGATACTTCAGACGGAGTATTTTCCATTCTAGTGCCGCAGATTACAGTTACCAGGCCTAATGGCGGAGAATTGTTTACTGTAGGAGATATAGAGGCGATTACCTGGAGTGTGGTCGGTACTTTGTCAGGCAATTTAAAATTAGAATATTCCAAGGATAACTTTATTTCAGATATTAATCTCATTGATGGAGCGGTAACTAATTCTTTAACCTCTTATAACTGGACAATACCTTCTAATGTTTCCACCACAGTAAGGGTAAGGATTACGGATGTAGGCCGCACAGCGAGCACAGATAAATCCAATACTGATTTTACCATTTTACCTATTCCGGAGATTACTATAACTGCGCCTAACGGAGGAGAGAATTGGATTATCGGCACCCAGCATAATGTTACCTGGACAGATAATGGCGGAGCAATCAGCAATAATTTGAAATTGGAATATACGGTTGATGGCACAAACTGGATAACTATTGCTACGGCAGAGGCAAATGACGGCAGCTATGCCTGGGTAGTGCCGAGTGATGCTTCAAGCACCGCGCGGATAAGGATTACTGATGCCAGCCGGCTAACTACGGTTGATACTTCTAACAATTATTTTACTATTGCCGTGCCGACAATTACCATCTCTTCGCCTAATGGCGGTGAGTTTTGGGCAGTAGGAGATTCTGCGCCGGTTACCTGGAGCAGCGTTGGCAGTGTGAGTGATGAGCTGGTTTTTTATTATTCTGTGAATTCCGGCACAACCTGGAACACGATTGCCACCAATGAGGCAAATGACGGCGCTTATACCTGGACCGTGCCGAATGACCCCTCTGCTTTAGTGAGGTTTAAGATTGTAGATGGAGCGCGTCCGGCATCAAGCGATATCTCCGATGCCAACCTTAGTATTATTCCTGTACCGACAATTACCTTGACCGCACCTAATGGCGGTGAGACCTATGTTTTGGGTGAGGCAATGAATATTACCTGGACCTCAAAAGGCCTGTCTATTGGTTTGTTAAAGATTGAATACTCAGCAGATAATTTTGCTACCAGCCGCACTATTGCTCAGGATGTTTCTAATACGGGTAGTTATGTCTGGACCGTACCTGAAGACGCGCTTAGTGGCGCAAACATTAAAGTGCGCATCACTGATCAGAGCCGAGCTGTGATTACAGATACCTCAGATGCGATATTTAGGATCAGGGGTGGATTTACGATTACCAGCCCTAAGGGCGGTGAGAGTTGGGGAGCAAAGTCGCCTCAGACGATTACCTGGACAACCAAAGGCACTATTGCCAATGTAAAGTTAGAGTATTCCGTGGATAGCGGTTCAACCTGGAGCACGATTACTTCCTCAGTAGCTAATGCCGGCAGCTATAGCTGGACTGTACCTGATGTGCAGAAGGCTACTTGTCGAGTGCGCGTTTCAGATGTAAGTGATGCGACGGTTAATGCGGTTTCCGCCGCTAATTTTAGTATTGTCTATTATACGATTACTTGGAATATACTGGATTATGATACTTACAGTGATTTGAGGAACCTGAATGTTAATTGCGGTTCTGGCTGGGTAGTATCTGACGCTTCTTTGACTTCGCCGATTACACATAGTTATCCTTACGGCAATTACACCACCTTCTGGTCGAAATCAGAATACATTGAGCGCTCAACTAGCTGGACCGCTAATGCGGATAAATCCGTTACTTTGTACTTAGAATCTTCTATATCCGCTCAGATTGAGTGGCACGTGCTTTCGAGTACTACTTATGCTGCAGAAACAGACACCTTAAAGACGAATTCCTGGCTGGAGAGAAGGGGAAAGATGGTGGGCCTTACCGCTGTTGAGAAAGATGACCTTAAAACTGCTACTTTGCAGGTTTATGATGGCAATACTTTAGTTAAAGAAATGAGCTCTTCTACACCGGATAGCCAGGGTGTGTTTTCTTTCAGCTGGGCAAATACCGGCTTAGAGTCAGGCAAGACCTATTTTGTAAAAATGCAGATTAAATATCGGGAGGCAACTTATACTTCCGGCGGCAGCATTAATATAACTACTGAGAAAAAACAGTATGAACAAAAGGAGCAATTGCTGACTCTGCAGACGTCTTTAGAGGCTAAGACCGCCGATATAAAGACTACGGTAACAAGCCAAGCAACAGAGACACAGGCAAAGGTTGCTGCAGTTAAAACCGAGACCGCCCAAATTTTGACTGCTACAGGTACCGATTCACTATCGACAAAGATTACCGATGTAAAAAATCAAGTAGTTGAACAGGTTCAACCGCATGTAAAAAGCGCGATTCTTAACCGCGAAAGCATAGTTAAACAGGGCGCCAAGATTTCTATTCGCTACCGTACAGACACAGGATTATCACCGGTTTTAAGTGTTTATAACCCTAAAGATAAAACGGTTCTTTCTTCTAAGACTATGCTTGAAGTAGGTACTACTGGTATTTATCAATACAATGTAACTTTCTCGGCTAGTTGGGGCAAAGGGGATTTTACAGTAATTTGCTCTGAACCGGTAAAAGGTACTGTTGATGCTTTGGTTATAACAGTTAAGGAAACTGATATAGAAGAAGTTTCAAGCAGTGTCTCAGCTGTTTTAGGAAGCACTTCCGGACTTACAGGATTAAAGGGTGTTACGGAAACGTTGAGCTCACAATTTGTCGACATGGATAAGATGCTAGCCCAGATTAGTAAGGACACTGCTAGTAAAGTTACTGAAGCTAAGGGGGCAGTTGATGATTTGGCTACTGCGGTTAAGCAGCTTGAAGATATGAGTAAGCAGATAAAGAATATCGGTGGGACAAAAGGGATGAACCTTGAAAAACTTTATAATGTTTCCAAAGATAAAAATGAGGATATAACCTACATTAAGAATAAGAGCGAAGAGTTAAAGGCAGCCATGGAGCTTAATAAAAAGATGATTGAGAACGTGGCTAAGAAACCGGTAGTGCAAACCTGGTTTGAATTTAAAT
>CAZOSW010000074.1:0-3452 GCA_964582765.1 uncultured Planctomycetales bacterium
AAGTATTAGTAATAGTAGGTGGGCAATGGGATTGCGAGCCGGTCCTAGAATTTTTCTGGCAGCATGGTATTAGAGCTTACAATGTTGATCCAGATGTAACAACGGCAAATTTTCATATCCAGGGACAAGCGCAGGAACTAGATAGAGTTTTAACAGAGCAGAGAATTCCTCGGCCAACAATTATTATCTCAACGGGTTTATTTAATAAGGAATATAGAGATTATATTGCTGGTGATAACCCGAGCGATATTTATGTAGAAATGTTGTTAGGCATGGAACGCGCCCTGGCAAAAGGCGGGGTTATGATGATATCTACCGGTGGTCCGTATGAAGATATCCCACGCTCAGCATGTAAAGTTGGATTACAAAATATATCTCAAGGCTATGGGATTTATTTATTTTCAAGAAAGGAAGAAATTTTTCTGGCAGAAGGAAAAATAGGTAACAAAATGGAACCGCAAAATAAAGTGCTCAATCCATATCCGCTTTTGGTTCCTGCCGTTGAGCAGGAAGAAGCAATAGGGCGTTTTGGTGAAAATGCGATTTTAACTGATATCGAAGTTACAGGTTTTAATCTTGCGTATCCGGAGAACTTCCGGGGTAACCATTATGAAATATTAAGGCGATTGTTAGAACTATTGGCTCAGCTTTCAGGCAGGGCACCTCCGGCATGGAGGCTAATTGTTACTACCGATCTTACGCTTACTTTAAACAATGTCGCTGCCTGTAATATCTTTGCCCGAACTGTTTATATCCATCCTTACTTTTTCGGACTTACCCAAACCAAGCAATTAGAAATTATTTACCATGAGTTGATTAGCCATATCGAAAAAGGTATAACCGACGATAATCTTGCCTTGCGGGATACCAATGCTTTTTTCTGTCTTACTCCTTCTCAAGAATTTACACATATTGTGAAGTCTATTTTTAAACAAAAAGGATATACAGTAGAAGATCGGCCGTTCGGACAGGGGTGGCGTTGTCTTATTTATAGGGCTCAAGAGGATTCTACGCAAAAAACAGTTGCTATAAAGATTGCGAATCCTTGGGGTGATCCTATGACTACCAAAATGTGCGCTGCTTATTGCTACGCAATGCAAACGCAACTTTCTTTCTGGAGGAGGCATAATGTATTTAATCATAAATATGGTAGTTTAGCTCAGCTTTATGAATCTGGTTTTATCCCTGCTGCAGATATGGAAAAGGTTGCTGTTTCAATTAATGCCCGGGGGTTATCTGCTGTTTTAGGATGGGATTATCATTACCAAATTCTAGGATATATTGACGGAGACGCCATAGAGCCTCTTTTATATAAAGGATTTTTTAAGGGGAGAGATATCCATGAAATAATAACTGCTTTATCAAAATTTATTATTGGAATTAATGCAATGCATTTTCAAGGTATAGCGCATGGTGAATTGTTGGAGAAAAATATCCTATTTGCTTCTAGCGGGGAGTTTAAAGCTGTTGATTTGGATGCTATGTCTTTAGCCCATGAAAAAAAGGAGAAAGACTGTCGTTATTTAAGGGGTCGAGTCTATCAGGTTTTATCTCAGGTGAGCCAGGGGGCCATTTTTGTAAATATTGTGGAGCAATTCTTTCAATTATGGTCGCCAGATTATGTAATTGAAATGGGGCTTGCAGCTTTTGCTGAAGCTTTAGATGAACTTGGAAGAAAAATAGTACTTGGATCAAGAACGATGACAGAATCAAAGGAGACTTTGTTTTTAGAAGGAGACTGTGTTTGCGCTCCGGTGGTGGCGGAGGCCGCAATTGATCCGGAAGACGAAACACATGCGCTTACTAATTTAAGTAAGAATAATTTTTCACTTATGTTGTCCAAGGCCTCTGCGTTTTTAAAAGCACATTGGCGCAAGATTGCTATTTTTTCAGCCGGGGCTTTAGTAGTTATACATCCTTCGGTCTACATGTTACTTTCTTTGCCTCATGAGTTAACGCATGTGCTTTTTGAATGCCTGACATATCCGAAGATCATCTTAGATAAAATGCTAATTTATCCTGCCAATGATCCGCTTGGTATTATTCCACATATAGCTCCATTTGTAGAGCTTAATGCCCAGAGCGGGCCTATTAATAAGTTAGTGGTGTTTCAGTACACTGAGTTTGACTATGCACTTAGGTTTTTTGTGCTTCCTGGCCGGCCGGGCCATCTCCTGAATGTTCTTGCCCCACCCTTATTATCTGCGTTTATGGGGTGGTGGTTTATGATAAGAGGGTTTAGAGCCAAGCAGTATTGGCTTTCTGGTATAGGATTTGCGTATCTGATCGGTAGTAGTATAATCTATCCGCTTATGTGCGCGTTAGGGATTTGGTGGGGCGATTATACCGGAGGGACAGGATTTATTTTGCAATTAATGAGCATAGATATAGGTAAGGATATTTCTCACGATGTTTTTCATATCCTCATTTTTATTTTAGGCATAGTGATCTTTACTGCAGGCTACCAGCTTGCCCGTCTCTTTGATGCCTGCCTGGTGCGTGTATTCCTTTTTATAAGCAAGGCATTCCATAGGGTAAAGAAGGCAGTAGGAGTGTCAATGAATGAACCTGTGATTGCCCAAGATTTCTTAGCAATAAGTGAATACGCTTCTTTTACTGTCAATATAGCAGAGGAGCTTTTAAATGCAGCGAAAATTTGGAGTGATGAAATAAATTTTGATGCAAGTAAGCTTTCTGGCGCATGTGAACGCTTCAATCAGGGGTCGAGTTTAATTTTAGAGCGGATACAACAATGGCCGGCCGTTATCGGTGCAAGAAACACCTGCATACTCATAGCGCATTGCATATGTACTATTATTTGTTTTATCGATTCTTATGCGGGATTGTATGGGGAGTATTTGGATGATGAGAGAAAATCCCAGTTTATGAAACTTATTCAAAAAAATGTTAAGGTGTTGGAAAAAGTCATCTTAAGCTTGAATAAGTTTGAGGGTGCCTGCTCTTGGAAACAGGTTATAGAAATTTTGATAGAGCTTGATAATGTATCCGGTCTTTCAATTATTGAATTAAAAGAATTCAAGGCCGTACAAAAACTCGCAGAGGCAGATGGTTATTTGCTCAAACTTCCCGTTAGGTTAAATTCCTATCCTTTAGCCGTGTCCCAGGAAGCAGATATACGTATTAAAGCAGCTATGGGCGCAGGAAAGATTTTGGCAGAGGCAGCAGTTAGAGGCATAGATTTTGAGCGTGGTGAATCTTTATCAGTAGGTAACTACGAAGTTCTGAAGCAGCTTTTGGAGCGTATTACGCAGCTTTTAGGCCGTGCACCGCCTGGATTCAAACTCATTATAACCACAGATCTTTCGCTTACCCAAGGTAATGTCGCCGCATGCAATATTTCTACTCGAACTATTTATATCCATCCTTATTTCTTCGAACTTTCCCAAGCCAAGCAATTAGAAATTATTTACCATGAGT
This sequence comes from uncultured Planctomycetales bacterium, assembly GCA_964582765.1. Lineage (GTDB taxonomy): Bacteria > Omnitrophota > Gorgyraeia > Gygaellales > Profunditerraquicolaceae > UBA6249. The sequence goes on from CAZOSW010000074.1 coordinate 3,439, forward strand.
TGATTAGCCATATC
>CAZOSW010000075.1:0-1214 GCA_964582765.1 uncultured Planctomycetales bacterium
CGGAAAAATTCTCTTATTGAACTATCCAATAGCGATTTAATTTCTTCCGTTAGCTCACCATTATCATTTAACTGTTGGATTAAGTTTTGTTGAAGTTTACACAAATAGGCAAAGAAATTACATTTAAATAATTTTACCTGGTCCAGGCTTATTGATTCAAGTATCTTTTGAGAAAAAGCATAAAAAATAACAATCTCTTCTGCCTGAGATAAAGGCGCGCCATTTTCCTGAATCAGAAGCTCATAAAGCACTTTACCGCGCTGTAGTTGTTGTGCGGCTTCGGGGCTGAGTTTGGTACGTAGCCGGGTTAGACGCAATAAAATCCGGTACTGTACATATTCATAACGCAGACCCTGGCTTAATTTACGGATAGCCGAACACTGAACTTTGCTTCCAATACGCGAAACTGAAAGCTCTAAATCAATCGCCGGTTTAAAACCTTCCTGGAAAAGCCCGGAGTTTAAATAAATTTGTCCGTCGGTCATAGAAACAAGATTCGAACAGATATAGCCGGTAATATCTCCTTGTAATGTTTCTGCCAGCGGCAAAAATGTCATTGACCCGCCGCCAAATTCCTGCTTCAGGCGGCCGGCGCGCTCCATAAGCTGAGAATGCAGGAAGAAAATATCCCCGGGATATGCCTCTCTGCCCGGGGCACGCTCAAGCAATAAAGACATCTGCCGATAAACCCAGCTATGCTTGGTTAGATCATCAAAGATTACTAAGACGTCGCGGCCTTTATGCATAAAATATTCGCCGAGCGCTGCGGCAGTATAAGGACAAATGTATTGCTCGCTTGCAGATGAACTTGCTGAGGCACAAACTGCCAAACAAAAATTCATGCACCCTTGCTGGCTAAGCGTTTGCATAATCTTATTAAAAGCAACACTGCTGCCTCCGATCCAACAATAAATACAGATAACGTTCTTGCCTTTCTGATTGATTATTGTATCTAAACCGATGCTGGTTTTACCAATCTGCCTGTCTCCGACAACTAACTCGCGCTGGCCTTTGCCTAACGGAATAAGCATATCAATAATTTTTATTCCGGTATGCATAGCTTGAAATATCGGCTCTCGCTCCATAACTCCGGCTGCCTGGCGGAAAACAGGATAAATTACCGACTCCTGAATTTTACCTTTTGCATCTATGGGGTTGCCTAAAGAATCAACTACTCTGCCGATAAAATTATCTCCTACCGGAACATTGAGCAG
>CAZOSW010000075.1:1314-3452 GCA_964582765.1 uncultured Planctomycetales bacterium
CAATTAGGCAGTCCGCTTATTTTTACAATCCCCTGCCTAAGCTCTTCGATTCTCCCAACTTCTTTTATATCTAATGCTTCAATTTTCATTTTTTTATTTGTCATTGCGAGGAGCTCTAGCGACGAAGCAATCCCGCTTTTAGAGATTGCTTCGCCCCTTCGGGGCTCGCAATGACACGTAGCTATTTAAGGTGAGGGATAACTCTTTGAAGCTTATTTTTCAGCGTTCCGTCGATAACCATACCACCCATTTCCAAGGTCAAACCGCCAATGAGGCTTGAATCTATTTTTTCGTTTAATTCTATTTCCTTGCCCGTCTTTTCTGCCAATACGCGCTTAATCTCATCCCTCTGCCTGTCTAGGAGCAGGTAGCTAGAGGTAACCTTAACTACAGGGCTACCTTGCATATTAAATTGCTCTTTCGGTAACCGGGAAATCTCCTGGATTATGCCATTAGCAAACTCATATTGCAGAGCAATCTTATCGGTTTCAGTAAGCAGCTCAGCGATCATCTTAGAGGCAAGCTCTACGCTTTGCGCCTGGATATCCTTAATAACGCTTGTTTTAATTTTTTCAACTTCAATGCGGCCGTTGGCGACAATTTCTGTCGCCTGCAGCTTAGCCTGCTCATCCATATTTATACGGATACGCTGTCCCTCTTTATTTGCCTCCTCAATAATTAACGCGGCTTCAGCTTTTCCTTGTTGGATCTGCGCTAGGCTTTCTTCTTTAGCGCGCTTAAGCTCTTCATTAAGCTCCCCTTCTTTGGTAAGGTTTTCTTCATGCAGGGTATTAAGCCGAGCGAGTGCAGATTTTAAATGGTTGGAAAATAAATAACGCAATAAAAAAATAATTCCTACAAAAGTAATAAATTGGATAATTAAAAGCTGAACAAGCATGACTATTTAACCCTATTTGGCAAACAGGTTATATAAAATCAGAAGCGCTAAAATTGCGATTGCTTCTGAAAAAATAAAAGACAAAATCATGACGATAAATATTTTTGGGCTTGCGGAAGGATTACGGGCAACGGATTTAACAGCGGCGAAACCTACAAAAGCAATAACTGCCGCAGGTCCTGCGGTGCTTAAAAACATAACAACTATTAATGCCAGCATGGACATAATCTTTTTAAGGTTGCTTCCTCGGCTTCGCCTCCTCGCAATGGCGTCATTGCCAGCTACGCAGTAGCGAAGTAATCTCGCTTTTTAAGTTTGCACGAACACTATCAAAGCATTTGAGCGCATAAAAGCAATTCCATCTTTTATTGTAATACGCCTATCGGAAAAAAGAATATTGCCTCTATTAAGCCTGACCAAAAAAGGCTGATGGAAATCTAATACGCACATCTGGCCGTCGAGCGCCGGAAGATTTACTTGCGTCGCCATCCCCTGCCAAATTTCTCCTTTAGGCTCTAAGATCGCAAGGCGCATAATTTTCTTAAGCTACACACCATTTATTTTTCCCGGTCTGCTTGGCCTGATAAAGGGCATTATCTGCTTTTTTAATTACCTGCTCTGTTTCCTTGGCATCATCCGGAAAAGTAGCGATACCGATACTTATCGTGGCCGGTAAATATAATCCTACTTGCACGCGTATACGTTCTGCGATAATCTGCGCCGCTGATTTATCCGTCTGAGGAAGTATAATAATAAATTCTTCTCCTCCATAACGGCATACCATATCCACAGAACGCACAGAACTTTTCAAAATTTTGGCAATACCTTTAAGCAAATCATCCCCTGCAGGATGGCCTTTCGTATCATTATAGTTTTTAAAATTATCGATGTCAAGCATTAGTAAAGAAAACGACACCGGATTCCGCGCAAGGCGCTTAACCTCAATATTAACTAACTCATTGAAATAGCGACGGTTAAATAACCCGGTCAGGCCGTCTTTTATTGCCAAATCTACTAAGTAATCCTTATCATCGCTGGTTGAAAGTAGAAAAAACCTCTCTACTGCCCGCTCAACTATAATACGTACCTCTGAACTGTTTAAAGGCTTGGTAATATAACCATAGGCACCTGCTTCCATCGCCTCTATAGCTGAGCCGATAAAAGAATAAGGCGTCAGCACCAAAACATTTACAGCGGCGGAGATTTTATGCGCCTCACGGGTAAATTGAACACCATTCAT
>CAZOSW010000076.1:0-3274 GCA_964582765.1 uncultured Planctomycetales bacterium
TCCCATTTCCTCATCGTATGCATCCTGAATACTACATTGAAATTTTTATTATTTAATTTCATCAGCTTCTCAGAAAGGTCAAGATAGCGGTTATATTTAATATCCTTGAATATCTTCGTTTTGCTTAGAGGATGCTGCGAGTAAGGCTTTATCACAAGATAATCCATACCTATCTCATTAGCTTTTTTCGCTAATAAAACTACCTCTTTATAATTATCCGGCAGAAGAATAATCTGCATGCCTAAGACGCATGAGTAACCATTATTTTTGCGCATTTTGGCAGCATAAGTCATATTCTTAATGACTTTACTGAAATCCTCCAGCCTGCTTCTATGGATCTTGGCATAGGTACCTGCTTTAGCGGCATTAATGCTTACTTTAATCCAAGATAAATGCGGCAATACTATATCAGCCAACTTTTCATTAAACAAAACACCGTTTGTAGTCACCGCCGCATCTATCCCGCTTGCCTTGGTGCATTTAATAATATCAGCAATATCTTTATGCAAGAAAGGCTCCCCCTCTCCTGCATACATAATACTTTTTACTCCCAGCCTACCTATCTCTTTAAGCCTTTCTCTAAGTATAGCTGTATCTAAAAATCTCTTCTGGTATTCCATAAAGTCTAAAGCGCAATAAATACAACGATGATTGCATGAGCCGGCAGGAGAGATCTCCATATAGATGGGATAAATTTGCTCTCCTTTTAGCCAATCACCGATTCTCTCCGGATGATACATTAATTTATGGCTATCTATTCTATACTTATCCATTATTTAATTTATTTTTTGCAAAGAATAACTACTATAGCATGACAAATTACCAGGAGGGATATTGAAAGGATCAATCGCTTGAGTTTCCTGCAATAAATTATTTAACTCTAAAAAAAGATTGTTATCCATTATTTTTTGCTCAAAAACTTAAACCACTCTTTTGTAGCTTCGTTTATAGATTCAGGAGTCCATACTGGAGCATTTTTCCAGTATTCGATATTATCAAGGATAGCCTTTACACCCTTCTCAAAAGTGATCTTCGGCCTCCATCCCAGGAGTTTTCTGATTTTTGTAGTATCCGCAAAAGTGCAATCCGGTTCCCCGGGTCTCTTGGGGATATGTACTACTTTACCCTTAAGAAGCTTGACCAAACGGTTAACACTATAAGTATTACCTGAACCGACATTCATAACCTCTTGTTGGCAATCTGAATCGGCAGCCATGAAAAAAGCATTGGCCACATCAGTAACAAAAACAAAATCACGCGTCTGCCTGCCATTTCCTACCACTGTAAATGGCTTATTCTTTAACTTTTGAGCTAAAAATACTCCAAATACTGCTCCATATGTCCCCGATGTCCTTGAGCGCGGACCATAAACATTAAAAAGCCTCAATGATACTACCGGTAATTTATATACGCGGTTCCAATGTAAGACTAACTGCTCACCCAAATACTTGGTTAACGCATAAGGATAAAGCACCCTTATTTCCGCTGTTTCCTGAGTAGGGTACGCATCCGGTATGCCATAACAAGATGAAGATGCGGCATAAACGAACTTTTTTACTCCTAATAAACGCGCCGCTTCAACCACGTTGAAAGTTCCATCGACGTTAGATTTATAATAAGCAGCCGGATTAACTATCGAGGGGACTATGTCTGCCAAAGCGGCCAGATGAAAAACGTGGTCAATTCCCTTAAAATAAGGTAGGATCTGATCAAACGCAGAAATGTCAACCTTAACAATGGTAAGGTTTTTATTTACCTTCTGATGCGCAAGATTCTCCGGCCTACCAGTTGAAAAATTATCTAGCACTATTACAGAATAATCTTCCGCTAACAACTTATCAACTACATGGCTGGCAATAAACCCTGCGCCCCCGGTTACAAGTGCTTTTTTCATATTTAATATTATATCAAAAAATTAGCTTAATTCTACAAGTTTACTAACTAAGGCTGCGTCAAGCGAATTGTGTAAAGTCCTTTAAGGTTCGTTCCTTCCAGTTATTATTTATATGAGTAAATATGGCATAAATAATCCTGTTGCAACTATCAATATTGGAAAAACAGCTAAACACATTGGTGCGCCTGCGTACTTCCTTAAACTGGCGCTCTATGACATTAGTCGTATATATCTTTTTCCAATGTTTCTTCGGACAATCGTAAAAATTAAGCAGGTTATCGATATCCTTTTCTAAGCATGCTATTGCTTTATGGCAACGACTAATCCAAGCCTTGCGCCATTCTTTAAACTTATTCATTGCTTCCGGTTTATTCCTAGCAGTGTAAACACCAGAGAGCTCCTTATAGCATTCATCTTTATATTTCTTAGGAAGATAGCTTCCTACATTTCTTAACTTATGCACCCAGCAGGCTTGCCGTGGGGTTAAGGGATAAACCATATCCAAAGCAGCGTGCAATCCTTTTGAGCCGTCAGTGGCAACCAGCTTTAAATTATTCCCTTTAAGGCCGCGTTTATAGAGATCATCCACAAACGCAACCCATTCTTCGTATGACTCTGCGCGGGCTTGCCTAAAAGCAATCAATTCCCTTTTACCAAATATGGTAATACCGTAGGCAACCAAGACTCTTCGGTTATGGTATTTAGTATTGTACCTAACTTTAAGGTTTATGCCGTCGAAGAAAAGATATTGGTATTCATCAAGCAATTCCTTCTTCTGGAATTCTTTTACTTTTGAATCCAGCCTGCGGGTGATATTTGATACGGTTCCGGCGGATACCTTGGTATCCAAAAGCTTGGCGATGGTTGCTCCGACTTTTCTTGTGGATACTCCCGCTAAAAATATGTCCATAATTAAATCTTCCACGATATTCTCGAAACGATGGTAGCGCTTGAATACCCTTGTCTTAAACCCACCGCTGCGCAGCCGGGGAACCTGAAGATCGTTTACGTATCCAAACTGAGTAACTAGGGTTCTACGGTAATAACCGTTACGGTATAATTTGTATTTTTCAACTTGCTCTTGATGCTGTGCCTGCGTGTATAGCTGCAAATCTTCTTCAAGCGTTGATTTCATAAGTTCTTTCACCAATTCTAGCACCTTTGGTTTGGCATCTTCCTGCCAAAAATTTTCCTTTACCTCTTGCCACCATTCCTGTAAAATCTTTCCTTGAGACAGTAATCTTACGCTTTCCATGGGACGTATTCCTTTCCTTTTAGCGTGGCACTATTGCCAACGCTTTGTTTTATCCTTAAAGGAAGGATACGTCCTTTTTAATTGCTTATCAAGGAACTTTTACACACAAAACATTATACGTTACC
>CAZOSW010000077.1:0-3245 GCA_964582765.1 uncultured Planctomycetales bacterium
TTCATTTATACCAAAGGTATAAGTTTGTCTTTCTGTCGCAGTCAGCTTTCCGGGTTTCATATAGATATAAACTGTAAACTCGATAGCCGTATTATCGGCTATCGAATACAAATCCGCATTTGAATTACTATTGGGGGTTACGCCAAAGGTAATCGTAGAATTAGTAATTGCCGAACCCGTGGCTGTAGCCACCTGGGTTGTTCCCTGATATAATCCCGCCCAGGCAATATCAGTAGAGGCGTTAACGCCTACGCCACCTACGGTTACCCGAATTCTATCAATCTGCGTCGGAACCGAATCTGTGCCAGCGTCTTTGACCTTAAAGCTTAATACCGCGAATTTATTCGCCAGTGCGCTGTTAGTAGGAATAAGATTAAAATTAGTTACCGGCGTAGCAGCTGTCTCCACCGTAGAATCACCGGCAGTAGAAAAAGTAATCCCTGTGGAAAATACCGGCTGAAGAGTTCCGGATTGAGCATAAAAATAGATTACTCCGGTAGTATTATACTTTACACCGCTAAAATTCGCCTGTCCTGTTATTGCTGAAAGAGGATTAGTGGTAGCCGTTAATGTCCCCGGAGCAGCAGCATAAGCTGAATTAGATGTTGAGGCATAAAGCGTTATCGGATCCGTATCTGTTGTCTGGTTGCTGTAAGCATCCTGGATAGCCACTATCGGCTGGTTAGCCAAAAGATTATTTATTGTAGCAGTAGAAGGCGGTTGTTGTTTAAAAGCCAATTTTGTCTTTGTGCCGGGGTTAATTGTGATTGTCCCGGTTGAGGTAGATGGCGTCATTGTGTCTCCGGCGCTTCTGGTTGCGGTAATTATAGGTATAGCGGTTTTGGTATCTGTATAGTAAAAGGTTGCGCTGCTTGTACCTGCCCCAATGGTTATACTGGTAATTGTTGTTGCGCCTGCTTCGTCGCTATAAAAGGTAGCAGTCCCTGTTGAATTCGAAGTTAAGCCAAATGTCGTGGCTAAAACCACGCTTTTAGTATTACCAAAGGCATCTGTAGGGGTTATGGTAAAAGCTCCTGAAACACTTCCGGCAATTACCGAAGCCGGGCTTGAGATACTTGCCTTAGAAGCAGCTGCAGCGTTAACTGTCTGCGCCTGCGTTGCCGAGGTAAGGCCGGTGCGTGAAACAGTTATCGTAGGCGTGCTTGAAACGGTATCTTTATAATAAAATGTGCCAACTCCATTTACTGTAGTTATAGAGGTAAGTGTTCCGTCAAATGCCCCGCCGGTTGAGGTATCGAACGCAACATTAGCTGAACTTGAAGAAAGCGTAAGTACCAATGCATCCGAACTCCTTAGGTTATTATTCTGGTCTTGCACTTGCACTGTATACTCACTTGAAGCGACACCTGCAGTTAAAACTTGAGCGCTGGAAGTAAAGACAATCTTTGAAGCAGGTGCCGGGTTAACTACGATATTGCCCGAGGTTCCAGTTTTATTATTAGCATCTGTTGCCGCTAAATTAACCGTCTCTGAAGTGCTATCCTTAACGCAGATAGAAGCTTGACCTGAAAATAAGGTGTAGGTTCTGGCGCTGTTTACTATGCTATAGGTGTTATCGGTGTAGAATGTAGCTGAACCAACCGGACTCATCGTAACGACGGTGATAGAATCAGTAGTTACAGTATTATTATACGCATCCTTGGCGGTTACCGTCTCTGACCAGCCAGTGCCTGCGGACTGTGGAGTTGTAGCGGTTACTGTATAAGAGGCAATTGCCCCAGGGCTAAAAGTTATAGGTATGGATTGACCGGTCATAGAAGAATATGTCTGATCAGCAGCAACAACCGTAACAGTTTCGGATTCAGTATCAGTTAAGGTAACCGTGGCTACGCCGTTAGTAAAATCCGCTGCTATTAAAGAACCATTACTCAAAGTAGCAGAGTTATCTACGGTTCCTCCTGTTTCAGAGTGGGCCACAGTTACGCTAGTGGGAGGACTATAACCAGTAATAATATTACCAGCGGCATCTTTGGCAGTAATCGTTATTGTTTGATCCTGGCCTGGAATTGCCTGATAAGTCGGGTGAGTTACTAAAAAATAGTCGGAGTTAGCGCTACTTAGAAGAAGATCACTAGAGGCAAATGCAGCGTATCCATCATAACTGCCTCCAGCAAAAAGAATACCAGTGTCTGAAATAACTTGGATTGTTTTTATATCTTTTAGATAGCTGACAGCTGTATTGTAAATATCCAATCCTAAATAATCTGGTGATGAAACAACAGTAAAGTTGGTAAAGGAAAGTCCTGTGACAATAATATATTCGCCTGTTGCAAAGTTAGAGGTAACGTTTAAAACCAATGTCTTATTCAAGTTCTCATAAGTTACCACAGCGCTTACTCTGGAGGAGGCGGTGCCAGTTACAGTGACGGAAGTCTTCGTAGTATCCCACTTCATACCAAAGTCAGAGGGAATGGTTATCCTTAAATCGTTACTCTCAGTAACGGCTCCGCCGGTAGAATCGGTTATGGTTATGCTGGAGTCAGCCGTAGATGCCTGACCAACTACAAAACTCTGATTAGCAGCCGAAGAAATGGTTACATCAGGACCGCCAAGGTTAAGGTCAGCAGAAGCGCTTGAACTGTAGCCGTCGTAACTGCCGCCTGTGTATTCGGCAGAGGCAAGACCTACGCAGGAAAATAATAGCGCAACCGTCATCACTACCTTATTCAGCGTATTAAACCTCATCATCCACCTCTATGAGTTAATTAGTTAATAAATTCTGCGCCAGATAACCGATACTGCTTTTTTTCTTGATTAATCCCTTAAAGATATTTCTACGCAAAGTTGCGGTGTTAGCGTATTTACTGTGCGCTACCCAACAGCACAAAGAATCTCTTACCGCAGACTTTGTAATTTTGCCATTCGCAAATAAACAGTCAAATCTATTAAGCCGCTTTTTAAAACGCCTCACGTTATCCGAAGTAAGCCGGCGATACCCGGAGAACAGCCTGAAGCCCAAAAACTTTATTCCTTCAGACGTAGAATAAATCTGCGATTTCTCTTTGTGCAGCCGAAGCTCTAAACTACCGTTCAAAAATTTTCTTATCCTTTCTTTAACCTCAACCAGCCTTATCTTTTCATTACTAAAAATTAAAAAATCATCCATATAGCGCAGATAATACCTTATCCTCAAATCAAATTTTATAAAATAATCTAATTCGTTTAAATAAAGGTTGGCAAAAAACTGGCTGGTGAGATTACCGATGGGTAAACCTATCCTGTTG
>CAZOSW010000078.1:0-3132 GCA_964582765.1 uncultured Planctomycetales bacterium
CGGTAGTTATGAAAACAAAAGGATTAGGCGGGAAATGGGAGGAAGGATGTTTAAGCATTCCGGGTATCGGAGTTACTATTGCCCGGCCGGAGGAAATTATCGTAGGCGGATTAAATGAATTGGGAGAGGTTGTTGAATTAGAGGCGCGGGGACTTTTAGCAAGAGTTTTACAACATGAAATAGACCACTTGCAAGGAAAACTAATTATTGATTATTTGGGGTTATTAGCAAAGATGATGGTGCGCAAACCTAAATTTTGGAAGACTAAAGATAAGCATGTTAATTTATAAATATAAATACAGAGACTGCGGTAAGGTTAGCGATATTTTTCTTGGCTTAAGTGACGGAGCGAGCAAAAGATGATTTCTGATATAATGTTGCGACTCATAGCTAGGAAAGAAAATATTAATATTGATGTTTTAAAAAGAAATATTGCGCGGGGTTTAGCGGTTGTTTTGGCGAATAAAAATCATAAAAACATTAAGCCAATAGCCGTAGGCAAAGATCTGATGGTTAAAGTTAACGCCAATATCGGCGCTTCACCCGACGATTTATGTTTAAAAAACGAATTGAAAAAGTTTAATGCCGCTATAGGAGCCGGGGCGGATGCGGTGATGGATTTGACTATCTCCCGTTGTTCTTTGGATATTGATAAAATAAGGAAGGCGATTATTGCACATTGCTCGTGTCCGTTAGGGACAGTGCCTATTTATCAGGCGGTGATTGAATCCGGCGGCGTTAAATGCATGGGGATAAAGGATTATCTTAAAGTACTCCAGCGGCAGGCGAAAGAAGGTGTAGATTTTGTCACTATCCATTCCGGGGTTACCCGGGCAGCTTTAAGTTTGGTTAAAAAAAGGCAGATTCCGGTCGTATCAAGAGGAGGCGCTTTTTTGCTTGAGTGGATGGCAAAAAATAAAAAAGAAAATTTCCTTTATGAATATTTTGATGAGATTTTGGATATCGCCAAGGAATATCATGTAACCATAAGTTTAGGCGATGGGTTAAGGCCGGGCTGCATTGCTGATTCGACAGATAGAGCTCAAGTTTATGAATTAGGAGTTTTAGGAGAACTTGCTTTAAAGGCAAGGCAGAGGGGTGTGCAAGTAATAATAGAAGGCCCGGGGCATATTCCTTTAAATGAAATTAAAAAGAACGTGGAATTAGAGAAGAAAATCTGTTGCGGCGCGCCTTTTTATGTTTTAGGACCTCTTCCTATAGATACAGCTGTAGGTTATGACCATATCGCCTGTAGTATAGGAGGCGCCTTAGCTGGTTATTTTGGAGCGGATTTTCTTTGTTATGTTACTCCTAAAGAGCATATTGGATTGCCGGATATTGAAGATGTTCGTCAGGGAGTCGTGATTACAAAGATCGCTGCTTCTATTGCTGATATTGCTCGGGGTAATAAGAAGGCAATTTCGAAAAATAATCTGATGTCAAAGGCAAGGAAAAATTTCGACTGGGTTAAAATGCTTGAATATGCCATTGATCGCAAGAAGTTTAAAGAGTTACTTAGTGAAGTTCCGCGATTAAAAAAGGGTGGTTGTTCTATGTGCGGAGATGAATTTTGCGCATTAAAAGTTTACAGATAATATGAAATTAATTACGAAAAATATTCATTATGCGATTAAGTCGCTGCTTTATTTTGCTTTAAACCCCGCTAAGGTGATTTCTGTAAATGAGCTAGTAAAGAAATTGGATATGCGCAGGGCTTTTTTACGAAGGATTCTGCAGGCCTTAAGCAAGGGAGGAATATTAAGGTCTTTAAAAGGTAATCGTGGGGGTTTTATACTTAATATTAAGCCGGCCAAAATACGAATTATAGATATAGTACATATCTTTCGGGATGAGACAGAGATCATTAGTTGTTTATTGGAAAAAGAGATTTGCCCTCAGCCCGATATATGCTTATTAATGTGGAAAATGAAAAGTATTGAGTCTCAATTAAATAACACATTAAGGCAGCTTAGCATAGCAAAGATACTTAAGAGTATGGGTGGGCAGGTTAGAAAAGATTGAGCCAATCTTAAAAGGCGGTTTTTAAAATGCGGATAAAAGTGGTTTTTGATAAGGGCGCTTTGGAAAAGAACCTTTATACCGGTTGGGGTGTTTCATTTTTGGTTGATGATCGAATATTATTCGATGCCGGCGAAAAAGGAGAGTGGCTTATTGAAAACATGCGCTCTTTGGGAGTTGATATAAACAAAATCGAAGCAGTGGTAATCTCTCATGACCATTGGGATCATTGGGGCGGGTTATGGGATTTATTGAAGGAAAGAAAAGGGCTTAAGGTGTATTCCTGCCCCGGTTTTGGCAAAGAATTTAAAGATAAAGTAAAAGAGTTAAAAGGAGAGCTTATCGAAGCCAAAAGGGTTACAGAGATTGTGCCGGATATTTATATCACAGGAGAAATACCTGGCGCCTTTCGCGGCAAATATATGGCGGAACAGGCGATTGTATTAAAAACAAAAAATGGCCTTACCGTAATTACAGGTTGTGCCCATCCGGGGATTTTAAAAATGGTAGAGAAGGCGAAGGCAAAGTTTTCTGCTGAGCCTATTTATCTTGTATTAGGGGGATTTCACTTGATGGAATCGGATAAGCGGGCAATCGAGATAGTAGCCGAGAGTTTTAAGAAGATGAGCATAATAAAAGCCGGGCCTACGCATTGCTCCGGAGATATGGCAGAAGATATTTTTAAAAAATATTATGAAGGAAATTTTGTGCCGATTAAGGCAGGGCAAAAGATGGAGGTTTAATAAAATGGCTGGTAAGATCTTAAAGGAATTAAAGGCACACGCTCCTTTTACGATATTTGGGGCAATTACGGGAATAGTGATCATGGTATTTTCGTTAAATTTATCTTATAAAGTTTCATATAATATATTTTACGTGCTTCATCCTCTGCATGTTTTTTTAAGCGCGCTAGTTACCGCGTCAATGTATAAACTTCATGCGTGCCCGAGCATAGGCGTTAATTGTATCAAAGGAAAATGTAATTTCTGGGTTTTAATTATAATCGGCTATGTCGGATCCGTGGGTATCGCGACTATTAGCGATTCTCTTATTCCTTTCGTGGCTGAATCCATGCTTGGCATGCCTAACAGAGGAATACACCTTGGTTTTATT
>CAZOSW010000079.1:0-2943 GCA_964582765.1 uncultured Planctomycetales bacterium
TTGTTTCTGATAAAGAATATGATGATTTAATGCGGCAACTGAAATCCCTTGAAGATAAACACCCTAAGTACCGAACCAGCGATTCTCCTACCCAACGGTTAAGCTCCGGGATAAGTGATGGTTTTAAGACTGTAAAGCATAATGCCGGAATATTTTCTTTGGATAATACCTATTCTATCGATGAATTAAGGCTCTGGGATGAGCGTCTAGGCAAAGGTTTAGGAAAAAATAACGCTTATGAATATGTCGTTGAGCTTAAGATCGACGGAGTAAGCGCAAATTTAACTTATGCTAAGGGAAAGCTGGCGGTCGGCGCTACCCGAGGCGATGGGTCAACCGGTGAAGATGTAACTGCTAATATAAAAACTATTCGCTCTATACCGCTTGCGCTTTTAGGCGAATACCTACCAGATTTTATTGAAATACGCGGTGAAGTGTATATGGACAAAAAAGATTTCCTAAAAGTTAATAAGGAGCGTATGGATCATGGGGAGGTGTTGTTTGCCAATCCGCGTAATGCTACAAGCGGTTCGTTAAAATTATTAGATAGCAGTATTACTGCAAAAAGGCATCTTAACTTTTTCGCGCATTCTTTGGGGACATATCACGGTCAGGATGTAGATACTCAATGGGATTTTCTGATTAAGCTTAAAGAGTGGGGTTTACGCACAGATATGCATTCTAAATTTTGCCGAAACATAGAAGAGGTGATTAATTATTGTAAAAAATGGGAGGCTATGCGCGATGAACCTAAGTATGAGATCGATGGTATAGTAGTGAAATTAAATAGTTTCAAGCAGCAGAAGGAGTTAGGTTTTACTGCTAAGAGCCCCCGTTGGGCAGTGGCTTATAAATTCGCCGCCCGTCAAGCTACTACTGAGGTTTTAGCGATTAAGACCAATGTGGGCCGGACTGGGGTAATTACTCCTACAGCAGGCCTTAAGCCGGTAGAATGTTCCGGAGTAATTATAAGTAATGCTACCTTGCATAATTTTGACGAAATAGAAAGGTTAGGATTACGAGTTGGCGACCGGGTTCTTATTGAGCGGGCAGGGGATGTAATTCCTAAAGTAGTAAAAGTCCTAGAGCAGAAAGGTAAGCTGCCTTATAATAAACCTAAAGAATGCCCTGCCTGCGGAGGGAAGATCGTTAGGGAAAAAGCAGAAGATGTGGCTTACCGCTGTATTAATTCTGATTGTCCTGCGCAAATTGCGCGGGCGTTACTGCATTTTGCAAGCCGTGATGCTTTGGATATCGAAGGTTTGGGTGAGGCAGTAGTTAATCAGTTGGTAAAATTAAAATTATTAAATAGCTTGGCAGATATCTATAAACTTAGAATAGCAGACCTATTAAAATTAGAATTATTTAAAGCAAAAAAAGCCAACAATTTGCTAGCAGCAATAGAGAAAAGTAAGAACCAGCCTTTGGCGCGTTTGATTTTTGCTTTAGGCATACGCCATGTAGGCCAGAAGGCTGCTTATACATTGACGCAAGAGTTTGCTGATATGGATAAGCTTATGCAGGCAAAACTTGAAGAATTAGATGAGATAGCGGAAATAGGGCAAGTTATGGCCTGTTCAATTGTAGATTATTTTAATCTCAAGCAAACTAAAAAATTAATTCATGAATTAAAAAAATCAGGCCTTAATATGTGTCAGCTGGCCGCTCAGGTCAAGGTTAATAAATTAACCGGCAAAATAATAGTTTTTACCGGTCAACTGGATAGATTTTCACGCTCTAAAGCAGAAGAGATAGTGCGTAAATCCGGCGGAACATCTTCTTCTGCCGTAAGCAGCAGAACCGATTTCTTAGTTGCCGGAGAGAATAGTGGTACAAAATTTAATAAAGCTAAAGAGTTAGGGGTAAAGATTATTACAGAGCAAGAATTTTCCCGTTTAATTGATTCAAAATAGAAGGCGAGATTTTGCTTTGGGGTTACAATTTACTAGGGATTGAGAAGGAGATGAATAAATGAGATCAAAGAAGATAAGCCTATTATTGTTGTTTTGTTTTTTATTGATAACTTTAACCGGCTGCGAGGCTTTTACGCGTAAGTTTACCCGTAAGCATAAGAAAACAGATCAAGCCGTAGAAATGGTTCTTTCTCCGGAGGAATATAAGGGTCCGAATATGACCAAAGAAGAGCTTTATCGGCAGTATTTTCTTTATTGGAAATCATGGCAGGATGAATTAATCAATGCCTTTACCTATAAAGCAAGCCTTAAGAAGAAAGTAGATTGTGCTCAGCAAGCATTAAAGAATTTGGTTAATATGAAGATGCTATTGGTCTTGGGTGCACAGAAAAATATTGATGCCTATATTTCTAAATTAACCGATCTCTTGGCAAATATTAAAAGCGATCTTTATGGCACAAATGACCACCGTAATCTTCAGGCTGCCGAGAGAATTAAATCAGGTGTTCAAAAGGGATTTCTTTATCCAAAGATAAAGAATTATTTAAAATGATATTAGAAACTGTTAATGTCGGGCCAATGCAGGTAAACTGTTATATACTTGCCTGTGCGCAGGGAAAATCTGCTATTATTATTGATCCCGGAGACCAGGTAAATAAGATAAGGGCAGTTTTAGAGAAATATAAATTAAAGCCGGCAATGGTTATTAATACTCACGGCCATTATGACCACATTGGTTGTGATGATGAGTTTAGCGTAGATATCTATGTACATAAAGAGGATTTAACAATGCTTGTCGATGCAGGCAAAAATCTTTCTGCTGCTTAC
Source organism: uncultured Planctomycetales bacterium (assembly GCA_964582765.1). Taxonomy (GTDB): domain Bacteria; phylum Omnitrophota; class Gorgyraeia; order Gygaellales; family Profunditerraquicolaceae; genus UBA6249. The sequence goes on from CAZOSW010000079.1 coordinate 2,742, forward strand.
TCTTTGGCTTATAAGGTAAGTTCAGGGATTAAAATATTAGAAGATAAGCAAATTATTAGATTAGATTGTCTTGAGCTTGAAGTTATGCATCTACCGGGGCATACCCCGGGAGGTATCGGCCTGTTAATGAAAAAACCCCAAACAGGCATTGTTTTTACCGGAGATACATTATTTTGCCAGGGGATAGGCCGTTATGATTTAC
>CAZOSW010000080.1:0-2934 GCA_964582765.1 uncultured Planctomycetales bacterium
GTTAGAGTAGGAGAGAACAATCAAATTGTTCAGATCGGCCAGCTTCAGTAATATGTCTCTTCTTGCTGGGAGGTCAGCTAAAAAGTCTGCTTTTTTCCCAAGCATATTTCCCCTTGTCCTTATTTTATTCCTTTCTTTTGTTATAACTCCGAATTCAGTTTTTGCTCATAGTCAAATTGCCGATTTCCTCTGTGAGGAGGGAATAAGGGATTTAAAAAAAGGTAATTTTAGCGAAGCAGAAAATGAATTCAATAAAGCCCTTATTGCCGAACCTGGCTATCCTGCCGCCATTTATTATCTCCAGCTTATTAGTGAAATGTCCGCAAGAGATATTAGCGATGATAAATTTGTTGCTCCCGCTTATTCCTATCCCAAGCTGAATCGGCAGCAAGTTATGGAGAATGCCCTTAATCAGACCAAAATCAAGGAAACTTTAGGAAAAGACGAGGGATTGAGCGCGTCCCAGATTTTTATCCCTGAGTCAGACCGAGCGAGCCGGACCGGAGAAAGTTCCAGGAGAGAATCCCCGAGCAAATATTTCCTTGGCGACCCTAATTTTTCTCTTCAGCAGCCGATAGAAATTGAAGAAGGAAAATATGTTATTATCAGCGGCAATAATATCAAGCGTTTTTTGGTTGTTCAGCCAGATATACTCTATGCTGAGAAATTGAATGAACACGAAATTTCGGTTTTAGCTAAAGCCAGGGGTTTTGCAACGATTATTGTCTGGGATGATTCTGGCCGGACTAGCATAGAGTGTACCGGGATTATGTCTATACCTGAAACTCCAACTTTGGAAGAAGTGATGCGTAAGGAAGAGGAGAGCATGGGGAATTTCAAATTACGTTATAACCTGGATTGGTATTCTTACTATACCGGTAACAGGCTCCAAACAATCCAGCGTAGCGGAAATTACTCCTGGATTCATAATTTACGCATGAATGGGGCTACTCCTTACGGGTTATTAGATTCATCTGTAACTGTGCGCACCATGCCCGGTACTACAGATATGACTTATATTTCCGCAGGCATAACTAACGGAAAGATAGGTAATTTTAAGGGTTTTAACCTTAGGGCAGGAGACTATAATCCGTATTTTAATAACATGGCAATACCCGGCCCGGATTTAAGAGGTGTTTATTTTTATTCGCCTGCTTTTGATAATAAGCTTGATTATTCCATATTTTGGGGCCGTGAGAACGGCGGCCGCTATGGAACATTGGCGATGACTGACCTTAAGACGCTGCATTCATTTATGAGCGGTTTTAATCTAAATTTATCTCCTCTCTCATGGCAGAATTATAAATTTAGCGTAGCTCATGGCTGGGGGCGTGACCGGCAGCCCACCCTTAATGATTATGCCTATGATTTTATTGGAAGCTGGAATTTTAAAAATCACGGATATAATTATGAGGTTGCCAGTGACACTAAAAACTTAGCGCAATTATTTACTACCCGTTATAACGGCCATAATCTTGATGCTAAACTGCAGTTTAGGGATATAGATAAGGAGTTTGTCAGCATCACCGGCCCCGGATGGAGACAGGGAGAATTCGGTGCACTTCTAAATTTAAACTACAACCCTACAGATAAATTTAGTTTTACTCAGCGTGTTGATATTTACCGCGACCGGCTTTATCCGGCAGAGGACAATCCTGATCGTTTTAACGAGGACCTGGATACAACCCTTAACTATAAGCTAGACCCGCTTACTAATTTGGAAGCAACCTATACCCTTCAGAATGATTTGGGTAAATTATCGCAGACAAGATATCAATCCGAAGGTTTGGGCGTAAACAAGTTATTTTCTTTATTTCATAAAGAGATTAGTACCTATGTGAAATATTCCCACCAGGAAAATAAGAGTTATACTTCTCCCACATTAGATTATGCAAATGAAAAATTTTACGCAGGGATTCGTTTTAGTGTTATCGGCCCCTTATACTATTATTTTAACCGCGAGATGAATTGGCTTACTGAGAGTTATACCAGTAACCACGTCCGGCCTAATGTTACAGAAACCGGCCTTGATTGGTATGACCGTATCGGTAAAACGCCATTTTGGGGTGCGTTACGTTTTACTTATCGCGATGAAGAGCATGCAGATTCTCCGCTATCGTTTCTTGCGGGTGAAGACTATATCGAAGGTTATAGCGAGCTTTCTTATCGTCCTGCTAGTGGCCAGGAAGTTTATGCTAATGCCCGGATTAGGAATGTGTGGAAGGAGAATCCTGCTACGGCTTTTAGCCGGGTTGAGGCTAGTTTTAATGTGGGTATGAAATTGCTTTGGGATACCGGCTTGCGTTGGGACGCAGTTTCGAGTATCCAGGGGTATGTTTTTAAAGATTATAATTCAAACGGCCTGTTGGATCGCGATGAACCTCCTGTATTTGGTATCAAGGTCTGGTTAGGGAAGAATAAATCCCAGATTACCGATGAGCTCGGGTATTTTAAATTTGTTAATATCCGCGGTAAGATTGCTTATGTAACTCTTGATACCGGGAGTTTACCTGCCGGATACATGCTTACTGTCCCTGTAACCCAGGGGGTTCCAATTGCTAATGCCGGCGCAAGCAAGGTTTATTTCGGAATAACTTCGCGTTCAGAGATCCGGGGTATGGTTTTTGAAGATTTAAATGGTGATGGCAAGTATTCGGTTGGAGAAAAAGGAGTCCCCGGGGTAACCATAACTTTGGATGGAACTAAAACAACTATTACCGGACTTGATGGTAGATATACATATTCCCAGTCGCAACCCGGCGAACATGAGCTAGTTGCGGATTTAAACTCAGTACCTGTTTATTATTTGCCTTTGGTTGCCCTTAAAAAGAAATTCCCCCTTCAGGAGGGGGAATCATCTGTTTGGAACATTCCTCTACGCAAGATATAGAAATAGGAGGAGTGGGCGTTACCGGGTATAAATTGTTTTTAACT
>CAZOSW010000081.1:0-2890 GCA_964582765.1 uncultured Planctomycetales bacterium
AAATTTACGGAAAGATATTTAAAAGAAAAAAAACCGCAGAATAGATAGAGCAGGAGCTGATCCTGGGCAATTTAGCGGAGTTGTTATTTTTACAGTTAAATGAGGCTTGCAGTTTCCGGATATCTCTATGGAGAATATTTAAATGAAGAGAGAAATTAAGAAAAGCATAAGCTATCTTGTTTTTGTCAGCGCTTTAAGCACGATTGCCTATATGATTCTTTTTAAGTTTATTAAAACCGGCATAAGCCCGCTTTTGGGGGTATTTATTTTGATGTGGTGCCCAGCGCTCTCCGGATTTATTACACAATTTATTTTCGAGCGTAATCTACGCGGTTTTGGCTGGGGTTTAGCGAATTTAAGCTGGTATCTGCTGAGCTATCTTTTGCCTGCCATAAGCGGGGTTTTAGCTTACGGGTTTATCTGGATAACCGGATTAGGCCAGATTAATTACAGTTTTCAGTTTAATTTCTTTCATTTCGCAATTTTCGGAATAATTCTCCATATTGCTTTTGCGGCAGGAGAAGAGATTGGCTGGAGGGGTTTCTTGGTCCCGAATTTGTTCCGCGCAATGGGTTTTACTAAAACATGTTTTATCAGCGGTATTATCTGGGCAGTATGGCATTTTCCTTTAATTATATCAGGAAAATATCTGAACGGTATTCCGATTGCAGTAAGTCTCCTGCAGTTAGTGATTGTAATATTGGGCATGACTTTTATCATTAACTGGGTACGCCTTAAGTCTGGGAGTGTATGGACAGCAGTATTGTTGCATGCAAGCCACAACCTTTATATGCAGAATCTTTTTGATCCGATGACTTTGCCTACTAATTCGTTTTCACGGTATCTTTTAGGAGAAAACGGGTTTGCGCTGATTGCGGTGTATGGTTTAGCGGGATTTATATTCTGGAAAAAAAGGGCCAGTTTGCCTAAGGAGTATTAAATGACTGAAAAAAAATCTCCATCTACGTGGAAGAGCCTCAAGGAAAATTTTCCCTGGAGAGATATGTTTTTAGGTTTTTTAATTCCAAAGGTTTTATTCCTGTATGGTGTGCGTCAGGGGATGCCTTTTGTTTGGGGGGCTATAGCAGTAGTCTGGTGTATTGGGGTATTTTATTTTCATCAGGTGAGAACTCACAAAGCGAATTTTTTTGCCATCTTTGCCGTAATTATGATTGTGGCGCGCATAATTGTGGTAATTGCCGCAAAAAATCCCAGGTTATATTTATACGTGTTAGCATTGGATAATTTAATTGTGGGGGTTATTTTTATGGCGTCGCTTTTATTCAAACGTTCACTTATGCAGATGTTTGCTGATTCTGCAAGTGCGCAAATTCCGCAAGAGATTCTGCGTTCAGCGTATTATGAAAAAGCCTGGAGAATAGTTACTTTTGTGTGGGCAGCAGTCTATGTAATATTTGCGATAGCATTAGTATTATTAAAAGCCTGTAATTTAAAAATTGTCGGTTTAATTGATATGCTTGCTAGTTGGCCGCTTATGGTTATCCTGTTTATCTTTACTCTTAAATTCCCCGGTTGGTACTGGAAAAAGAATTACACTAAGATTGAGGCAGGAAAATAGAGGAGGTAAATATGAAGGTCTTGGCTTTAGGCGGTTCTCCGCATGCAGAAAAAGGCTGCACCAGTCATATTTTAAGAAATCTTTTGGCAGGAATGCAGGAGGCTGGCGCTCAAACTGAGTTGTTAGAGTTGGCTAGATATAAAATAAACCATTGCCTTGGCTGTTTTATCTGCTGGATAAAGACTCCGGGGAAATGCGTGCATAAGGATGATATGGAGGCTTTGCTTGAAAAATATGCTGCCGCAGATATCCTGGTTTTTGGCACGCCGCTTTATCACTTCAATATGACCGGGCTACTTAAGGATTTTATCGATCGGACTCTGCCTATAGCTGAGCCATGGTTTGTGACTAACCCGGATAATCCCGGCTTAAGCGCCCATCCTTGCCGCTATCAAAAAACAAGATCTATAATGTTAGTTTCTCCTGCGGGTTTTCCTGAGAAGGGAAATTTCCGGCCGCTGGTAAATTGGTTTAAAGAGTATGCGCAGATAGAAGGATCTAAATACTTGGGAGAGATTCTGGCTGCCGGAATGCCGGTCATAATGGGTGAGAAAGAGTTTAAGAATATCATAGATGATTTTGATCTTGTTGTGCGCCAAGCCGGAAAGCAATTGATTCTAACAGGTGTTATCTCTGCGGATCTCAAGGAGCGTCTTAACCGGGATTTGTTTCTTGGGGGGCCTGAGGCCTTCAGAAAGTTCGGAAATAAAAATTGGCAGATGATGATCGATAAGGCAAGAAAATAACGATGTAGAGTTAGCCGGTACCGGAGAAAGAATATGCCAAGATTAGACAGGAGAGTGAATAAGGATTTCAGTATGAAAGTATTGGCAGTATCTATCTTCTCATCTTTTATATTAAATTCAGCAAATTCTTTTTAGGGAGAATTATTTTGACCTGTAGTATATATATCTTGAAGTATTAATTAGAAGTGGTATAATAAAAAAATATTTAATAAGGGTCTAGAGGTACGGGAGAATTTCTCGGAAACCATTTAGATGGTTGCACCGGCATCTGATTAGATAATCAGGTGACGGCTTTTTTATAGAAGGAAACTTGACAAAGGTAAAGTAAGGCAATTTATGAATACAGAGTTTAAGAATCTAGATATAGGTAATTTAAGGATAAAACTACCGATTATTCAAGGTGGGATGGGGGTGCGCGTATCCTCGTCTTCATTAGCTTCGGCAGTATCCAATGAAGGTGCCCTTGGGGTGATTGCCGCGGTGGGCTTGGGGGAGGAATGTGGTAATGAACAACGCGATTATAAGATGCGTTCGCGCGCGGAACTAACAAATATCATCCGAGAGA
>CAZOSW010000082.1:0-2832 GCA_964582765.1 uncultured Planctomycetales bacterium
GTAATAACATAGTGATATTTACCTTCTTCTAAATATATCACGTGGTCCTCTTTGGTAATATAAAACTTAAGTTTGTTTATCTGAAAGCCCCTCTCTTGCATCTGCTTAACAGTATTGATTATTTTTAAAGCATTCTTTCCTTTATTCTTGTCTTCAGCCTTGTCGCCACTCCGTGCATACAATTCTCCGCGGGGGTGTTTTTTGGCAATAACAGATCCTCCGCCCCTTTGCTTAAAATAAATTGTTTCCTCAGACCCGTCGACCAACGAACGCGGAAACTCATCACCTGGCTGAGATGTCAAAGGATCAAACTGTATATCAATAACTTCTTTTTGGAAAATAAAATCTTTCTTCAAAGTAGTCACATAGTCGGTTTGCCATTTACCAGAAACTTTTTTTAGTAGCAAAATATATTTTTTCTGGGGTGTTATCTTAAACCTGCCATATTGTTTATTAATCTTATATATTTTCTCAGGAATACCTTGTGGGTTTACGGCAGGCCTATTTGTTGCATCAAATACATTTCTATTGGAATCGCAGCTGTATTCAACCCCTTCATATTTTCCAGGATATTCTTTACCTTCCTTTAAGGAGTTTTTATCTATGTCTTTCTCAAGTATCTGCGGCTCACGTGGCGGACCGACTAACTCTTTAGGCTCGCGTAGTAAATCCCAGGAAAAATAGCGGTTGCGTTTTGCCCCGATGATTTTATTCCAGTCGGCTTTTTCATAAATGTACTCATCGGTAGTTTTATCCATATACAAGACATAGACTACAGACTTTTTTTCTTTTTCACCTATTTTTAGTTTCCTTAACACTCTGCCTAAAGTTTGGATCCTTTGACGCACGTTAGCGCTGGAGGCAACAATGATACCAATATCGGCACTGGGCACGTTAAATCCTTCGATTAAAGCACGGACAGATACGATTACTTTGGCTATACCACGGCGAAAAAGATCTACACTCGTTTCCCTCAGGTTTTTAGAAAGCTCACCATTCTCTGCAACAACTGGTATGCCTTCCTTTAGAAGTCGGTTATATAAACCCATCGCTTCTTCTATACTTTCATGGAATAAAATTGCCCGAGTATCTGGATTGTTTTTCAGTTCCCCTTTTATAATTTTTACTACCGCATCGCTACGAGCTTTAGCATGGTATAAAAGGCGTTTTCTCTCTCCGGTTTCCCAAATAAATGATCGGGCCAAATCACCTGACTGACCCCCTTGTTTAACCAAGCCTTGACACCAACTATAGAAGTTCTTGCTTCTTTTCCTATCTTTAAGTTCAGAATAGAGTTCCTGTATGCTGCGGGAAAGGCTATCGTACTTATACCGCTCCTCGGACGTTAGAGGTAAAGCATAATGCCTCAACTCAAAACCGGGTAGAATACCCCTATCATAAGCTTCTTTTAAAGTCATTTCATAAACAAGGGGGCCAATTTCCCGACCTAATAAGCCGTCATTATAATCTGACAATGTCTTCGTCCTCCTCTTCGTCATCTTCTCTTTCAGGAGTAGCGGATAAACCTAAATCATATTTTCGTTTAACCTTAAAAATTTTCCGCATTTCCGATGCCCCTGCTCGATGGCACTCGTCCACAACTAGTAACAATTTGTTACTCAATTTTTCCTCCACAGCCCTAGGCAATTTGCGGGCAGCAGAGTTAAGGACACATATAAGTATTCTCTTTTGATCCTCAGCAAAGCTATCTTCGTGCCTATCGCCCAGAAGTCCAATTGCCTCTTCGGGCAAGTTACTACTTTCTTTAATTTCTTCATACCATTGATTCAACAAGACAACGGTGGGCACAATAATAGCTACACGTAAGTCTTTTTCTATTCTTTGTAATTTTTCTATTATAGCTAACGCAAGAATGGTTTTCCCAGCTCCTGTAACAACCTTGATTGTGCCTCTCTTGTCTTTGAACCAAGCATCAACAGCCTCTTTTTGCCACGGGTATAGAGTTATTTTTTTAAGCATTTTCCATTCTATGGGCAATAGTTTCTCTTCTTTTTTTGTCTCTGACTTGGCTTTTTCTTGGGCTTTAACTTTTTCTAACCAGTATTTTTTAGTTTCAAGAATGTGCAAGCGCAACTCTTCCGAAGGGGTTAAAGTCCACTGTTTTAATAAAGATTTTCTATTTTTATCGGACAAGGTAATAACCTCCCTTTACTTTCGATATGTTTTTTTGTTTATCTTCTTTGTTTCTATCTTAAAACCCCGGTCGCATTCAGACAATAAATTATGTTATAGGTCGCTTCTTTTAATATCATTTTTCATCTTCCCACTCAATTTTTTAATCGCTCTACTCACCGATAGTATAATATATTCTGCTATCTCTTTTAAGGCATAGCTATACTGGAGGTGATCCTTATATGTTGCATGGTCTTTTGAATTCTGGTTCTTAGCTTTAAAAATCTCCTTTAAGGTACACACCTATTTTTTCTATGGCTTAGCTTTCCATTTTACGAGATCTTCTTTTAGGACGTCTACTATAATAATACCTAATCCTCAAACATCCGGTTAAGACACTCCTCAAATCCTATAGATTTTCTACTAAAAATTACCAGATTATTAAGCTAGTAAACTCATCCCTCTTCACAACAAACTACAAATATCTTCCGCTAATATAATCTATGTAATCCTTATGTGTATTCCGGTAATCCCTTGATAACTTTATAATCAAATCCTGATAACTCATAGCGTGGAAATGAATGCCATCCTCTTTAGTTATTTTGGTAAATTCGTTTATTTCTTTATGGTGTTTCGCACTTTTTGGTCCAATCGTATCATACCAAAGATAAAGAAGTCGGAACTTATTCTTCCCAAACG
>CAZOSW010000083.1:0-2785 GCA_964582765.1 uncultured Planctomycetales bacterium
CAGGATAACTGGGATATTGTTATCTTCGGAAAAACTGAAGACGGCTCTTTAAAAGCACGCATGCTTAAGACTGATGAAATCGCTGATATGAAGGTTGCCCGTACTACTCCTTTAGAGAATACTCCTGCTGACCAGGATCCTATTGATCAAAATATAACCGTTTCTAATAATCCGGAACTTAGCTTTACTAAAGAAGGAAAAAGAATTAAATTTGCTCCGGTTAACGGAACAGTTAATGCGAGTATTGGTGATGATATCCGAGTAATCGCTTTAAGACAATACCTTAAAGCCGTGATTATGCCGAATGCTCCTAATCAGGAGCCCTTAGAGATAATCTTTAGCGAGCCGACTGATACAACCACCGAAGACGGCCGCACCGCAGTAACCATCAATGGAAAAACTTTATTCATCTCTCAGTTTGCCGAATGGGATTATCCGTTAATTATTAACGGCAAACTCATCTTTATTAATTCCTCATCCAGAGAAGATTTAAAAGAAGCTTTAGGTTTAACTGATCTAGAAGCTTCTAAACTCGAAGAACTGCGTAACTCTACTTACTTAAGTAAGGAAAACATTGGCTTTGCTTCTTTAGAAGACTTCTGGGCCAAGCTTGAAAAATCCCTCACCAACGATAAAGAATCACGGATTAATAGTCTTAAGGCTTCAGTTGACGCACGTTTAGCCGGCCTTTCCATAAAGAGCCGTTTAGTTATGCGCCAGACCCGTATTACCGACACAGACGACCCGCATCCTTCACCTGTTTATTACATGACTTCTAAACATCGCATCATCAGCTGTAATGTGAATACCGCTAGCCTTGATGATTTGATGGTATTGTTAGATATAGATGAATCTATTGCCCAGGCGATTATTAATCTGCGCGCAGAAAAAGCATTTGCTTCTAGGGATGATTTTAAAGCCAGGCTTGGTGACGATGAAGATCTTTGGCAGAGAATTGAGCATGCCGTAACTATCGAAGGCATTCATAAACGTGATATCTACCTTGGTTTTGAGTTAGATAAACTTCCGGCAATGGATACCAAAGCGATTGAAATGGCCAGCCAAGGATTCTTCTGGTTCATGGGCGGCGGCAGCTTATTTACCTCAACGCTTTGCAATATCCTTTATAAAAAATACGTGGGTATCTTAAAGGATAGAAAAGAAGACGGTTTAGTAAGGATCTTCATCGTTAAGAACAACGCGGATCTTGAATCCGCTGGCTTGTCGATTAAGCGCCAGATGGAAATGCTCGTAAGGACTTTAAATAAGCGGTTTGGAAATGATTTTGTTCTGGCGGATATTATGGATTATATTATTGTCCCGGCTACGCCTGAGATTCATAAGGAACACGCTCACGAAGTAAGAGATATTAACGCCAAGAACCTCATCAAAAAGATTAAATCCGGCGATCCAGCAGCTAAGATGAGTAAGATTCCTTTAGATGTGCAGTCAGTTACCGATGAAGATATTGAGTACTTAAAATCTAACAATATTAAAGTCTTAAAATTCAGCTCGATGAGAGATCCTTATGCGGGCATGAATACCGTTCGTATTGGTATAAAAGAGCGCCTGCTTATTGATAATATGGTTTATCTGGCGGAAAAGACCAGCCTCTTACAAGCCGTCGGCTTGGCAATTGATGCTTCGATTACGGAAGTGTTACCTGAAGAAGAGTCTTATTGGCCGATTACCGATAAAGACGCGATTGTCAGCCAGATGAACGGTGAAGAGATTGTGGTGACCTTTACTACTGATGAACAGCAAAGCTATGCTTATAGCTTAAAGATACCTTCTGAACTACAAATTAAATTAGAAGATAACATGACCAGGGGCCGTCAGTGGGTAGTTGCCCATTATTTGGCGGAATACATTTATAATCGCGCAATTGCTTTGGGCGCGGTTAAAGTAGAATTTTACACTAAAGAGTATTCCTTCTTTAAAGCCGTCGAAGATATTTTATATACCTATATCTCTGAGGATCTGCAGATTAGCTATGCTGCAACTAAACCGGAATCAAATAATCTTCCTGAAGCTGCTAGTATTCGTCTTAATATAACTTTGGATAATCGTGTAGTCATGGATGTCTTAGACAAAGAAGGCAAGATCATGCTTAATCAGCAGGATATTACGGCACTTATTCTGGATACCGGATTTGCGGCCAAGACTGATACTAAGACTGCCGTTAAAGGAACCTTAGAACAGCATATTGCCATCGAAGGTATCTTAAGGCTTGCCAGACTTATCCTCTCGGAAACCATGATTGATGCCGAAGAGTTGGAGACGACTTTGTCCGGGATAATCAATACAGCATTAGGGGCTGCCTCCAGAACAGAAGAATCTCTATCCGCAACAGACGCTTCCAAGAAAGAATCTATCATTGCTGAATTTATCAAGGTTTTTGAGAAATACTACAGTCATTTCGGTATTACTACCTATTTTATCAAAGACAATACTCAAGTCATGTTAGGCAAGACTTTAGGTAAAGCGGTTGCTCAGGAAGTAAGCCGACAGTTGAGCCAGAAGTTAAATACTAATATCCACGTGCTTACTCCGGATGAATTTGATTTTACCATGGCTAAAGAATGTATCGCCAGCGCTAAAGAATATCTTGGCCAGGGTTATCAAAATAACTTTATTAATAATTATACGCAAAGAATAAATGATACCGCTAAAGAGTTGTCCAACATCTTCGGCACAGACAATATCATGATTACTTTACCGGATGGCCTGAATAAGGTCTTGGGTGCGGTGATGACTACCAGGGGAAGTTCCTCACCGGTGGAGA
>CAZOSW010000084.1:0-2761 GCA_964582765.1 uncultured Planctomycetales bacterium
CAATACCATCCTTCATATTTATCTTCGTAAATATCCCCTCTTTCATATACTATCTCAAGCGCCCTCTGCACGGTTTTAATATGCCTGTCCTGCGTAGTGCGGATAAAATCATCGTTCGATATTTCTAACTTTTCCCACAAATCTTTGAATTGTACCACTACTTTATCTACAAAATCTAATACGGAAAGTCCGGCTTCATCCGCTGCCTTTTTTATTTTCTGGCCGTGTTCGTCGGTTCCGGTAAGGAACCTGACATTGTCTTTGCCCAGAATTTTACGGTTATAACGGGCCAAAGTGTCTGCTGCGATATTAGTATATGAATGCCCGATATGCGGAGAGGCATTCACATAATAGATTGGAGTGGTGATATAAAATTTATTTGCCATGATCTTTTTCTTTGTAGCTTACCTCAAGGAATCCGCCTTCTTCGAGCTCAACTGCGACCATACGTTTAAAAACATTTACACTGATAACTTTACCCTTACCGCTAGATGTACTTATATGCTCACCTTCATGCGGCAGGCCTTTTGAAAGTAATTTGTAAGTTTCATATTCGTAAGAAAGGCAGCACATTAATCTTCCGCATAAGCCGGATATCTTCGGAGGATTTAACGGTAAGCCTTCTTCTTTAGCCATCTTAATCGTTACCGGCTCAAAATCTTTCAGGAATTTTTTACAGCAAAGCTCCCTGCCGCATGAACCATACCCGCCAAAAAGCCTTGCTTCATCCCTTACGCCGATCTGCCTTAATTCAATGCGCGCCTTAAATATCTTGGCCAAATCTTTAACTAAATTGCGGAAATCCACGCGGCCGTCCGAGGTAAAATAAAATAGTATTTTTGAGCGGTCAAAAGAATATTCTGCCTTAACCAGCTTCATATCCAATTTATGCTCAAGGATTTTCTTCTCACAAGCATTGAAAGCATCTTTGGCTTTAACAGTATTATCTTCTACCTGTTTTAAATCGCTATCTTTGGCTAAACGAATTATCTTTTTTGGCGGCTCTTTGGGTCCGTCTTGGGCGCAGCAACGCGCATGGCCGGGCAAAACAACTGTTCCGTAATCCAAGCCACGGTCATGCTCAACAATTACACAATCCCCGGCTTTTAAAGTTAAATTTCCCGTATGATAAAGCTGGGCTATCCCGGAATTCCTAAGTTGTACTAAAATTAAGCTTTCCATAGTTGCGCTCCTAAATTATGCAAAAGTAATTTGCTGTTAATGTTTCTTTCCAAATAGAACAAGCTTTCCGAAATAGTAGCCATGATATCATCAAGCTGTTTAAAAGAAAATCTGGCGGCCTGCATTGACAAATCACTCTTACGGTCTAAGTGTATGGTCTGGCTATCAGGCAGGCCTGCCTTAAGCAAATAAATATCCCTGAACCAGGAGGCGAGAATATTCAAAGAAACATGCAGCTGTTCTTTAGTTTGCCCCATAATATTATGGTCAAGCGGTTTTGAAGAAAGAAGAAACGAATCAAATATTCTATTTTTCTCAATTAGCAGAGGCTGCTCCTTTAGTTTTAAAGCCAGCCCGAGCCTGCCTTCGGCGTAAAAACTTAAAAAGTGAGAGGTAGTTCTATCAAGAGAATAATTCTTTATCAGGATATCTTCAAGCATGGCCCTAGCCAAAGGCGCAAATCTTATTCTCTTGCAACGGCTAAGCACTGTCTTAATAATATTTTGCGGTTTATGCGTTATCAAAATAATCAGCGTATCTTTCGGCGGCTCTTCCAATACTTTAAGCAAAGAGTTTGCCGCGTCATGATTAAGTTTATGTGCATTATCGATAATAAAAATATTCATCATGCCTTGATAAGGCCGGAGATTTGCCTGATGCTGGATATCGCGTATATCCTCAATCTTTATCTGAGACTTAACAGCCTCGATGATGTGTATATCCGGATGCGGCATATTCCCTTCTGTACAATTTAACTTCCGGGCAATAATTTGGGCGACCATTTTCTTGCCAATTCCCTCAGGGCCGCAAAATATATAAGCGCCGGAGAAATTAGATCTTTCTATATAGCTGTTGATTATCTTAAGCGGCTTGGTATGTCCCAAAACATCACAGAAGTCCATTAACAATCTCCTGAATCTTGCCTTGAGTCTTATGCTTATCTATCTCGACCTTGACTACTTTAATCCTATGCGGCTCGGCTTTGGCTAATCTAAGATACCCGCGCCTTACTTTCTCATGATAACTGACGGAACGCTGCTCTATGCGATCCTTACAGTTATGCCGATGAATAAGCCCGCTTCTTACCGGCAGGTCTAAAAAAATAGTCAAATCCGGCTTAATGCCTTGGGTTGCAAAATTCCCAATACACTTAATTAATTCTATATCTATGCCTAAACCATAACCTTGATAGCAAATTGTAGAATCAAGGAACCGGTCGCAGACAACTATTCTTCCTCTATCCAACGCAGGCTTAATAATCTCCTGAACAACCTGAGCGCGAGCAGCCATATAAAGCAGGGTCTCTGCAACAGGCGATATTTTATTCTTAGGATTAAGCAATATCTCTCTAATCAATTCACTAGCCTTAACGCCACCCGGCTCGCGTAAATAAGTTACTTTCATACCTTTTGATTTAAGATAATCAGAAAGCATTTTTGACTGCGTACTCTTTCCGCAGCCCTCAGACCCTTCAAATGTAATAAATTTACCATTCATATTAATTCCTTACGCGGATCCTGCCTGCAATCCACCTCGCCGTGCTCACTTTCGTTGCGCGCGGCAAGGGCTTCGTCTTGAC
>CAZOSW010000085.1:0-2700 GCA_964582765.1 uncultured Planctomycetales bacterium
CTGGAACATTGGCGTTATAAAGCACCACCTCTTCATTCAGATCTTCCAGGCCAATAGAAATATTATTTATCTTAGCAACCACAGGCCCCTTTACCAAAAGGCCCTTAACAGCAGCAGGTTTTACCTCTGCCTTTTTTCTATTGGCAGTTGGATTAAATTTATCGCATCCCAAAATACCGCCAAAAAATAAACTCAAACATACAAACAAAATTATTTTACTCTTCATTATTGCCTCCTTAGGTTATACTAGGAAATTAATCTTTATGTGTTTCGTCGATGATCCGAATTAAAATATCCGCAATCTTAGCCACTAAAAAGAAAAAGAAAAACATAAACGAATAAAATATTAATATCACAAATCCAGCCCAGCGCGGATTACCCGGGACCCTGCCTGAAAACAAGGAAACCGAACCAATAATGCCAAAAAATAAAAAAATCCAGGCAGCGACCTTAATCACTACACTGGAACATTTTAAGAAACCTAAATATTTCCGCATTCATTCCTCCTTGCCTGCCGATAGGCAGCCTTGTTTTTTTATAATATTATAAAGACCCCTAAAATGCAAGGGAAATTTCAAGCCGCAATCTTTTTTCTGTTAAGCGGCGCAGCCCCGCCTGAATACTTTAAGAATAACGGGATAAGTAAATATTTATAGCATCCCCATATTCAGGAGTCAATGCTATTTTAAGATAAGATAAATACGAACCTATTCTTTAAAGGCTTCTTTAACCGCAAGTTCAACCAAAAGATGATCCCAATTATGGCCAATAAGCTCTTCGATTATTGACTCAATAGAACAGCCCTGAGATTTTTTCACAGACACAAATGTAATCAGTACGCCAAGATTATATGCCTGTATCTCATCCAGAATATTCCGAATAGGCTTCTCCTGCTGGCTCCGGTTTAAAAAATATGCACCAATAGCTATAAACAAAGGGATACCCAGCAATCCTACGGAAGTATAAAATAAATACCAACCGCTGTGGCCTAAAAGGTAAGCGGCAGTGCACCAAAATACATCAAATAAATAATGGGCAACGATCAAGGGTATAATTCCGAAACGTATAAATATAAATCCATAGAATATTCCAATCACGCTAACTTCAATTATGCGAAACCATACCGGAAATATGGCATACATTGTATGCCCCATGCCCCAGATTATTGAAACTAATAAAACGGCTAAAATTGAATTCCGGAGATATTTCTTGGCCAGGCTTATTCCAAAGAGCCTAAAATTAATCTCTTCATTAAGGCTGGCGCTAACCCCGATAACAAATGCACTGAATAAAGGTATATAGCTTGAGGAAAAATAAGTCATGGTATGCCATTC
The DNA here is from genome assembly GCA_964582765.1 of uncultured Planctomycetales bacterium. Classification (GTDB taxonomy): domain Bacteria; phylum Omnitrophota; class Gorgyraeia; order Gygaellales; family Profunditerraquicolaceae; genus UBA6249. Next base: position 1,335 of record CAZOSW010000085.1, read on the forward strand.
TCTCCAGACGCCTAAAAATTTTTGCCCGTTATAAAACACAATCGCCTGCAATCCCAGCATAATTATCCAAATCAAGTAGCCCAATACAATAGAGCGCGATAAAACCCGGTTAAAAAAACTCGACCTGATATAAGACAAGAAAGAATTGTATTTTTTTTCCGGAAAAACTTCGCTGCAAAGAGTTTCTCCAGCAATGCCGGGCATAATAAAACCGATTATCAAAAATCCCGTATTAAATAACCACCTGGTAAAGGCCAGGCCAATAAAAGAACTTAAGCGGGCGCTAGTCGGGTAGGCCATAAAAATATTCTGTAAATTATTAAAGAAACCTGCGGTATTAATAATGAACAAGAAGGCCGCGGCATAATAAAACCACTTCTTGGCCAGACGCGGAACAATATCCTGCCTTCTTCTTAAAACAATGTTAACTGACCAAGCCAATAAGATAAAAAGGATAATGTAAAAGATGCTATAGAGATATTCCCCCAAGACAAATTGCTTTTCAACATACCTTAGGAACTTATCGGGTAAATCGAATTTATTTTTATAAAACTCCCTGACCTCATTTCCGGAAACTGTAACTTCTGTAAGTAATTTTGCTCCGCCCTGGCCGGCCTTCCAGGGGACATACACATCTTTTTTTTCCCAGGAAAAAACATAATCTATTCTATTTTCGAAACGCTTGATTTTCTCTTCATGAAAATCATACTTCTTTAAGTCGGCGCCAAGAGTTTTCTGCAAAAACGATTCGGCTGCAAGATGAGCGGTATCTTTACCCAAATCCGCTCTAGGCTCGATATCCTCGATTAAATGCATAAATCTGATAATCTTACCCGTTTTAGGACTGATATAGACTAAATACTCTTCTTTCTGAGATTCCTTAAAAAACCTAACTAACCAACGAAATAAATCAAAATCATGCTGCTTGATAAAATCTTCTTCTGCTTTTAATCCAGAGGCGTGTTGAAAATAACGGTTAAATCTTTCATCAGCATTAAAAATGACAGCCCGGGAGTATTCTTTTGTATCTACGCCTTTGGCTTTAAGGTAATTATCAGATTCTACTAAAGCTTGCTGTTTATTAAATGATAAATCTACGAAGGCAAAACGGGGATATTCCAATTTGTACCAAAAACCGAAACACAGGATGGCCAAGAGTATAAAAATACACCAATCCCTGAGTTTTATTTTCATTTAAGCCTATTATGGTAGCCGTACACTTTTAATTTAAGTTACGACAATTAACGCAACCCTTATTAATAGCCCCAACCGGATTTCAAGCCACAATCTTTTTTCTGTTAAGCGGCGAAATCCCACCCGGATACTTTAATAAACGGCGAAAGAACCGGTTAATTTTAGCCCCAAC
>CAZOSW010000086.1:0-2692 GCA_964582765.1 uncultured Planctomycetales bacterium
ATCTGCGGCTGAGAATTGCCATACATATCAACATCTAATAATCCGGCACCTAATACTGCTTCTTTATAGTAGAGATCGCCCTGCATCGGCTGAGCCTGATCCCTGAGCTGTTGCAAAGCTGCTTTAGGAGCCAAATTATTATTTTCAGCAAGCGCCAATGCCAGAAGGCCGGTGAATTTCGGCGCTGCTCCTGAAGTCTTATCATCCCTAGTTGAAGGTACCGCGCAAAACACATCTACGCCGAAGTTAGAATAATTTGCCTTTGTCCATCCGCCATTTTGCGCTTCAGCCGCAGCCACAACCACATAGTTATCATAATAGGCATGATGATAAAGCCTCATAGTGTTATCATTGCCAGCAGCCACAACAACTACTACATTTTTCTCGGCTAATTCCCTTAAGGCTTCAGAAATTAACATTCCGTTGAGGCGAGTTGTGGGGCTAAGGGCATTTAATGATATATTCACTAAAACTAATTCATCCCCATGGGCATCGGCATAATTATTAATATCGCTTAAGATATTCGCTGAATAACCGGTCTCTACTATCTTAACTTCGGCAGCTGCTGATGAGTTGACACCGATAACAGATTTAATCGTTGATGAAACCATGCTCATGTGCTCAAGAGCCATATCAACTACAAAGATAGTAATGCCTTTTCTCTCCCCGCGTGTTTCCGGCAGCGCCTGGACAAACCTATATTCGCGCAACGCACCTTCTCTCATCTCTCTTACATCTCTACGGCTATAAACACGTGCGGATGATGGAGCTCTAATAAATGTTCCCGATACTAACATAACCCCGAAGAGCATACCCGCGGCCATGACAGCTGATGTTCCGTTAAGGTTTAATACGGCAGGAGATCCATTTGAAGCAAAGGCCGGCATAACCGGAGCAAAGAAAGCAAAAATCAATGCGCTAGAAAAACGAATTGCATTTTTTATCGAGGTAAAATTTCTGAAATTATTTTGGCTGGCAAATTGTCTGGCTGAGGAATTGGATGTTTCAGCAGGATTAACTGTTAATTTCTCTGGCGGGCTGCGGGCGCTTCCTACTTCAATAGAACTCGATAAGCCTCTTAAAGCCCTTACGATTATTTGCCCTATATCCTTAAAGTTTATAGACACTATATTTGAATTTAACACATCGCCATTACCTTGGGTTACGCTATTGTCAACTATCTGAGTAGATTTAGTGGCTGGGTTTGCAATCGGATCCATTGCTGGAAGAGTTAAAGGAGCATTGTTACCTGAATCGGCATCCGAGCCATTACCTGAATCGGCATCCGAGCCATTACCTGAACCATCACCGGCTGCGCCGTTTCCACTATTAGTGCCCTGGCCAACATCTGTGCCAGTTCCACCGACATTCTTAAGCTTCCTCTGTTCTTTAGCACTTAATACCTTAGCTTCTAGCCCGGCTGCTTTCACTGCGCCTTCGGCGATAACAAATACATATCCGCCATGGATATTAACCTTACTTAAAACAATTTCTCCATAACCCATAGCATGATTCTGGGCATTATCCTCTGAATACCTAATCATCCTAGTTACGGAATCATAACCGGTTACCTGCAAAACATGGAATTGGCCATTAGAAAGAGGGGACAACATACTTATGCTGCCGCTGTTAGAATAATTTTTCAGTATACCCATAGCTATCTCTTCTTCTACTCCTACTGCAGTCGGCTTCTCCTGTCTTAAAGCATCTGCTTTGGCCTGCTTGCCTACTTTTTCATATCGAGCAATAAACTCATCATAAACCTGCCTAATTATCTCCAGGCCCGTATATAAATCCTTAACTACATATGCCTCAGAATTATCAACTCCTGCCTCAAGACGCAGGCGGGCATCTGCTTCTCTTCTGACCTCTGGGGTTTTAATCAAACCGACTAAGCAATCATCTGCTCCTGTACGTCTGCGGGCTTCTGTAGCTCGTTCTTTAGCTACAGTGGCTTCTGTTTTAGCTACAGTGGCTTTTTGATCAGCTGAGGTGGCTTTTTGATTAGCTGCAATGGCTATCCGTCTAACTTCTTCTAGTTGAGCTAACACTTCTGCACTAACTCTAGTTTCTTCTACCTGCAATAACCAAGGAAAATGCGCCATTATTTGACCACGAGTTAATTCATTAACAAAGAGCAATCCTATTTCTTCTAATTCGCCAATACCATTATTGCTTTTCCCTGCATTATATATCGCTCTTAAGGCCGAACGAACCTGAGATTCCGCGGTTAACCAATCATTAATCATCTTCATTGCCATTTTTCTGTGCTCTTCACGCTTAGTACCGGGATAAACATCAGCCAACTCATTCATTTTATTTTCTACTAATTGCGCTATTTCTACAGCTTCTTCTATACTATATGCAAATGTGCTGCTATTTTTTCTATTCCTAATACTTTCTGATTCCGCTACAGCTCTGGTTAATTTTTCTATTCTATCCTTAATTGATTGTATCAGATCATTTCCTTGATTTTTACGACCCAAGATGTGCGCTAAATCATTGAAGCAGAAACCAATAATACTGCCTAATAAAGTAGGATTACTTCCTTTAAATTGATTTAATGAAGGCGCTACCAGATTTTTAGACTGAGGAATGATGACTAACTTATGTAAAACATTAATAATCTGGCTGAAGAAGCCAGGCGCACGAATAGAACCTTGGGTTTCGGCGATTTCTGCCTCACCATTGG
>CAZOSW010000087.1:0-2617 GCA_964582765.1 uncultured Planctomycetales bacterium
GACAGAGTAATTCATAATTCTTATGGATTATGCAGAATCTCAGCAATTGAGAAAGAGGATGCGTATTCCGGAAAAGAAGATTGCTATGTTTTTTATATAGAAAAAACAAAGATAATAATTCCTACTGCTCATGCGGATATGTTGCGTTACCCGATGAAAAAAGAAGATGTTCCCGAGGTTTTAAAAACGCTTGATGCCTTTCAAGAACCGCCAGATAATATATTTTCGGGCAAAGCCATTGATATATATGCCGATAAGGCGGCATCAAATAATGTTTTGGAAGCTGCGGGATGCTTGAGAGACCTATCCATTTTAAATAAAAAAAATGCGTTGCGAGGCTCAGCGAAAAATTTATTAGAATCAATGAACAAAGTATTGATAGATGAAATCTCCTTTGTTCAGAATATTAGTAAAGACAGAGCCCAAAAACTTATCAATGCTCGTTTAAATAAAGCGGCGGGAAGAGCGAAATGCAACAAAAAGAAGTAGTGAACGTAGGAGTCGCGATAGAATGTTTTAAAGGACACAAGGCTGTAATTGAAAAGATAAAGATGATATCTACGGGAGAATTTATAGAGCGATATAAATATGACGGCGCTGATGCATATGACATTATGCTTATTTTAAAGGATGACACAGGGATAATAAAACTTTGTTTTAAAAACGCGCCTAAAAAGATTATAAAGGATAACACAAAATGTCTAAAAAGGTAATACTAAAAATAGGCGATACAGTTGGATACTCCGATAGTAAAAAAGCCATAATTGAAAAGATAAGGATAATATCTAAGTCCGAATTTATTGGGGAGCTTAAATATGACGGCGAGGAAAATGATATTGTATTAACATTGAGAGATGGATTAGGAATTATTAACCTCTGGCTTAAAAATAACCCCGTAAGGCTATTGGAGGAGAAAAAAGAGAGCAAAGAGAAAAAGAGGCATTAAGAAATGAATTTATGACATTTGGTCTGAAAAGAAAGGAAAAGCCATGTCTACGTTTATCCGTACTATACAAGGTAGCGTTTCTACAATAGATTATAGCAAGAAAGAGCTTTCTTTGTTTATCAAAGAAGCTATGGGCGGCAAATCTGTAGAGAAAAATATAGTTTTTTCCATAGACCCAAATGTGATAGTTACAAATACTAAAACTCAACAAGTAAAGCTTTCGGAGTTGCTAAAAGGTCACGAGGTAGGGATCGACTATGCAAGGAACAAAGGCAGAAGGACCGCTTCAAAAATTAAGATTATAAAGTAAATAAAATTTATGGAAATTTTTGACCTGGGAGTTGCCTGGAATTGCGAAGAAGATACCGATTTTGTCAAAGAGCTAAATGATTGCGTATTAAAAGAAGGCTTAAGGGCATACTTAATCCATGCATATAATTTTTATGGTACGTTGAAAGATGTCGCTGAAAATCATATTTGGTTCCCATTCTTTTTTGATCGCACAGTTAATGATGGCACTCCCTTATCCGAGGTCGGAGACTTCTTTAAAAGAAGAAGTACCATTTTTATCAATTATCCGGACAGAGTTAGAAAATTACTAAACAAAGACAAGATATATCTCGAGCCCGTCACTTATAACATATCTTTTCCCGCGAGAATGTCAATAAAACCTCAAGACAACAGGCATATTTTGGAATCGAAATTAAAATATCTATCTAAGCCGTATGTGTTTAAATTTGTGGAAAACTTATCTGGCGCAACGATAAATATAGACGTGGAATCCGTGGATGATGTCTTGAGACTGAGAGAGCAGCATGGGAGCATCGTTTGTATCGCTCAAGAAAAGATCGAGCCTGCAATTTTAGATAATAGACGCGCCTCGTTTAGAAATATTTACTGTTTAGGAGATGTCATTCTTTTTTGGTGTAATCCAACAGATAATGTATATGAGATTTTAGATCAAAAGGATATAGATAAATTTAAATTGGCTCGCCTGCCATCAATCAGTGAAGAGATTGCGCATAACTCTAAGCTAGATTTTTTCTTAACAGAGATAGTTGTGGATAAGAATGGCGATTTTGTAGTGACAGATCAAATTAACGTTCATCCCGATATGCGCCGAAAGTCCAAATTTAGTAAAGGTATGCCAGATGAAGCAGTAGACAGAATCATTAAAAACATAGTTTGTTCCATAAAACAGAAGACCAGGTACAATAAGTAAACAAGTAAATTTATGCCTAAGAAACTTTGGAATGTCATGATATTAGATGTGGATTCGGTGAGAGGTAAGCTTACTATTTATCGAAAGAAGCGCGAAGCAGGGCAATTCACTCATATGTTAACGACTTTTTTTGTCGGGGATAGGGTTAAAATTAAAGATACAGATGGTAAACTTCTCAAGCTTTCCGGTGTTAAGCCGCGGGATAGAGCTACTCTAGATTATGTGATAGAAAACGGGATGCTAACGGTTTCAAAGATTATTATCGATAAGTATGTCCCTTAACCCAAGATCATGAGTCATAAATGGTTTCCAGAAAAAGTCACAAATATGTTGACCCATATCACGGGTGCATTATAATGTTCATACGCACAAACACTAAAAAGAAGGGAATATCATATGGACGACTTGGCTTATAAAATAAAAGCGGATTTCTTAAAAGCATTATCACA
>CAZOSW010000088.1:0-2528 GCA_964582765.1 uncultured Planctomycetales bacterium
TTCTTGAGATTATATCGGATCAACATCAACGGTAATTATTATACCTGAAAAATGGACTTTTTTTAAGTGTAATTTTAAAGAACGGCTCGCCTTCTGGGCGCTAGATGCGCGCATTAATATCTGATAATAAAAATTCCCACGTAACTTAGCCGGCTGGCCAGGATTTAGTGAAAGTAATTTTAGGTTTGAGGTCTTAATTTTGCCTAATCTTTCAAATAAATCCCGGGAAACTCCTTTAACTTTGTCCAAACTTTCTCCTCGTATTTTAAGTAAAATCATATGTTTAAAAGGAGCAAAATTAAGCTGCTTACGTTGCCTTAGTTCCTCTTTTAAGAAAAGCTGGGGGTCATTTTTAATCAAAGCACGAAAACAATGGTGATTAGAATTTGCGCTCTGGATAATTATTTTTTTAGAAGTAAAGCTTGTCAAACTCATAATTAAAGCAAAGGTCTTCTCTGAGGCCCGGAAATCTATGCGATTAAGCGAATTATCTATCGCCATTACCCCAATTAAATCAAAATTTAAACTTTGATGTTTTACAATTGAACTTGTAGATATAAAAATATCTGCGTTAGTTAAATCATCTAGCGCATCATTCATGATTTTAATCCGCGCCTGCGGAAAAATCCTTGCCAACTCGCTTTCTACTTTTTCCGTACCAAGGCCTGAATATTTTATGTATCCCGCATTACAGCTTGGACAGATCTTTGGTAAATCCATTTTAAAACTACAATGGTGGCATTTTATTTTATTCTCATCAAAATGAAACACTAAATTAATATTACAGCGCGGGCACCTAAGCGCTAAGCCGCAATTATGACAAGAGACGGTAGTTGCAAAACCTTTTTGGTTAATAAACAAAAGAACCTTGCCTTTTTCAGTCAAAGCTGTATAAATCGCATCCGCCAAGAATTTCGAAAATATTGGCTTGCTCTTCCTCTCAGCGTAAGCAAGCCGGCGCAGGTCAATAACTTTAACCTCCGGATATGCTAACCTAAGTGGCGTAGATTCATATTCAAGTTTATTTTCTTCTGCAAGATAAAGGCTTTCTAAAGTTAAACTGCTACCCCCAAAAACTACCTTTGCTCCTTGTATTTCTGCACGCATCAGCGCAACTTGCCTGGCGTGATAATGCGGCACTTGCTCCTGCTTATAAACTTGATCGGATTCCTGGTCTATTATGATTAAACCCAGATTATTTACCGGAGAGAAAATATTTGAGCGAGTCCCGACAACAACGCAGTATTGCGCCTCTCTGATTTTTTCCCAAACCTCAAGCTCCCCTCGTTGTTTACGGAACGCAACAAAGACTTGGAGGCCTAAATTTTTCTCAATTAACTCTTTGGCTCTTTCAGCCTCCGGTATATTACTGAATAGAACGATAGCCGAACGCCTATCTGCCAAAGCCTCTTTAATCTCTCTTAAATAAGCCGGCATCCGGTCAAAACCTTGAATAAAATGAAGACGTTTCATTATTTTATTTTATTTCCTCTTCTTAATTCAGCTGGAAGCGCAGTTTCAATTGCCTCCCCCCATGAACAACAGTAATATTCTGCTAATCGTTTCGTCAACAAAAGCATCTCTTTATCTAAAACAGGCGCAAAATCAATTACCGCTAAGATATCTTTTATTTTTCTAATTGTAGTCTTATTGCTTAATCCAATTACGTAGGCAACCTCTTTTTTGTTTCGGAAATTTACCCAGATCCTGGCCCCGATTGAAATCTTATTTTCTAACTCTAAAGGGACTAAATAATCAAACGAGCTATCAATAGGCAGGCCTAATACAACCTTAGCATATAACACTGGCTATCTCCTGGCAAGCAGACGGCTTAGCAACTTGACCGATGTTTCTTTTTAAACTTTGCAGCTTCTGCGGATTATTCCTTAGGCCTAAAACCAGCTCTTTAACCTGCTTAATATCTCTAGGCGCAAATCCCAAGCCATAAGCAGCCAAGACTTTAATATTATCCTGCTCTTGGCCGGGAATTGCCGATATGAATATAGGCAATAATCCCATACTAAGCAACTCTGCAATACTCAAACCTCCGGGTTTAGTAATTATAACATCGCTTACGCCCATAAGCTCTTGAGCATTATTCACAAACCCAAAAACTTTTACATTCTCTAAATCTTTCTTATTTAAGCGGCTAAAAAGTTTTTTGTTCTTAGCACAAACTACAAGCACCTGCACATCGTGAGATAAACTTTCTGCTATTTTATCAAGCGGCCCGGAACCAAACGATCCAGTCATAACTAATACCGTGAATTTATCTGCATCTATCCCAAATTTAGCAGCTAGCTTGCCTCTATCCTGAGCCTTAGCAAAACTAGGGCTAAAAGGAATGCCAAAAACCTTAATCTGTTCCTTTTTAACTCCAATATTTAATAATTTATCTTTGGTTAATTCCGATGCGGCAATATAAAGATCAGTGCCGCAAGAGGCCCAAAAAGGATGTACACCGAAATCTGTAACTACTGTAATTAACTTTGATTTAATTTTATTTTTTAATTTTAAATTAGCAGCCA
>CAZOSW010000089.1:0-2512 GCA_964582765.1 uncultured Planctomycetales bacterium
AGGGACACCCTTAGCTTTAGCCTAGTGCCTGACCCTGCTTTGGGGTTTGAGATTAAGATTAGTATTAGTATTAATATTCACGCCAGGAAAGAACCTTTTTAGTTGCAGGGTGGACAATAATGCTATAGTGCAGGCCCTCTTTATTGCCAAAGACGGGAATAACATTAAAGCGCAGATACCCTGACTTTACATCTAATACAGAAAGCAAGGACAAGAGATCCTGCTCCTGCTTTAAACTCAAGAAGGTAAAACCCCTTAAATCATCAAGTATTTTATCGGTGCTAGAGAAACCATAGTTCAATTCTGCTCCGGAAGAGTCTGGATCAGAATCCTCAATTTTATACTCTTGTCGAAAACGTAAGATTGTATTTATCAACTCTTCCTCTAAACCTAAAGCTAAAAGCACAGCCTTGCTTGCGGTATTAATATTTATCCTGCCTGTGCCATACACAGTAACCAGATCTTTAAAAAGCATAAATTTATCTTTACTCATACCTTCAATTAAGAACACTTCATTAATCGAACTAAACGGCCGCAGCCCGCTGTTTACCAGCTTATCCGCTAACTCTTCATTCATACCCGGTAATCTCTTAAGCACATCCATAGATGCAGTATTTAGATTAATCAATGCGCTTTCGTCGATAATCTCAAATTTTTCTGCAGGGCTACTTTTATCCGCAAAATAGTATTTGTAAGAATTATTTTCACATAAAACCTGTTGGTTTTCTTTTACCAACTCGCCGAAGGTATCAAAAGCAGGAGTAGCATCATCTTCCCTGAGGTAAAAAACTGTTTTCAGTGCTGCCCGGGCTACTGGTAAAGACAGGCTTAAGCGTTGATAAGCTTTAGTAAATTGTATCTCCTGGAAAACTAAACCAGCCAGGCCCATGCCTAAAATAGAAAGTACCATTATTGTCCAGAGGCAGACGATTAAAATACTCGCCTTTTGGTGGCTTTGGCTACTTGAAGCCAAACCCTGCCTTGCCGGCAGGCAGGCATTACTCTCTAGCTTATGCTGTGGGTAAAAATATGGTCGAGGCATATTCTTGATTTTCACCGGCAATAGTAAACTTAACGGCAACAGGTAAATAATCTTGCAACCACTCATCTATCCAGCTATATTCATTTGTCTTTAAATCCAGGTAAAGATAAGAAAACTTTACTTCTTTAGCTTTTACCAAAAAAACTGTCGGCTTTGCTCTTAATTCCGGGTCTATCATTCCTTCAGAGGTGATAATCGTATCAAGTTTATCCGCCACACGCATAAGGCTTGACGAAGAAACGTCAAAATAATAAGTTATGCGAGAAGGAAAATAATCCGAGCTTCCGCCAAAGCTAATTTTAGATTTGGTGCCCAGGAATAATTGTTTTTTGTAATCAGGCTGCTCCCTTAATTCCCGGGCAAACATTTCGGCTTTGAGTAAAATTTTTTGCTGCATAAGGTCAATATTTTTTACCCGACGCAGAATTGAGGCTCCCGATGAAAAAGTTGAATAAATTGCGATGCTAACAACAGAAAAAATAGAAACTGCAATAAGCAGCTCTACCAAAGTAAACCCCGCTAGAGATAAGACACCTAAAGCATGCGGCTGCCTACGGCAACCTGTATCTAACGGGGTAAAAACCCCGGGTGTGCTTAATTTATTGTTTTTGTTTAAGCAAATATGTGGAGAGGGTAATATTTTTTGCGACATTTTGTTCCTGCCAGCTAAGGTTAAGGCAAACTTGGTTAAAATATTTAGCCAAATTCTCCGGTTGAGCTATTTCAATAACTTCCTGCTTATAATCATAATTTCTTGTAAAAGTTTTTAAGACGCCCGAGGTATCAGAAACAGATATGCTGCCAGCTAAACTAGAGGTTTCAAGTACTTCAAATTTCTCCCTAGCTAAATTTAATGCTCCAATAATATTCGCAGTAGAATTTATTCCTTTTAAAGCCACAATATAGGAATTAGCTACAATGGTCAAACCAATCCCCAATATGAGTACACTGATCATTATCTCAACTAAAGTAAATCCCGCCAGAGGCAAGGCTCTAAAGGCACCTGAAGCGGTAGGCCACCTCTTCATTTTACTCGCCCCAGTTAACAACATCATCTGCTGTTCCAGGCTGGCCGTCGCGGCCTGCGGAAAAAAGGTCATATCCATCCTGATTGTGATCCCCCGGAGCTTTATATATATAAGGCTTATTCCAAGGATCAATGGGTTTTTTCTTTAAGTAAGGCCCGCGCCAACTTTCTCCGTCTGAAGGACGGGTCCTCAAGTAATCAAGTAACTCAGGATAATGGCCCATGTCCATTTCATAAAGATCAAGTGCCAGCGGAATACTCGAGTTAATATCTGTTGTTGCTGCTTGATTGCGCGCCTGTTCAGAGCGGCCGGCTAACCGTGGCACCACCATCGCCGACAGAACTCCGATAATAATTACGACGAGCATCAATTCAATCAAAGTAAAAGCTTTTTTCATTAAAACCTCCTGATTAATTTCGTCATTGCGAAACCGGCGTACGTC